>NZ_JBOIHZ010000005.1:0-178853 GCF_051408735.1 Staphylococcus sp. AS1337
GTGTTCTGTTTTTGATATTTAATGCTTCCATAATTTCTTTTACAGTATATCCATCTTCTTTCATTTCAATAATTTTATATTTTGTTTCTATTGAATAAGACATTATTTTCATAGAAAAAACACTTTCGTTGAATTCATTTTAAATGAATTCAACGAAAGTGTTTTTATTTTATTCCCGTTATTTGGGGTCAGTTCAATGTATATGAGTGGTTTGTTGTTTATAGTCTTTGGAAGAAATCAATGTATTAATCATTAATTGTTGATTCTCTAAAATTAAAACATTTTGGCAAAAATTATTATAGTTTTAAATTTTCAAAATTGCCATTTGAATTGATAGTAAAGAGAATATATAACTAAAGAAACTTTTATTAGCAATTCTATAGGGCATTTCTTTCAAAATTGTCACATGTGAGTGATATTTTGTAAGGATTTTCGAACGATTCAATCATAATGAAATGTTAGTATTGAATTAAAATTTAGGAGGTTTAAATAATGAAAATAATTTTTAAGATATTTATATTTATAGTGGTAATAATTTTGGCATTATTCTTTTGGAAGCTATATGCTGAATCACATACAGATAGTAAAAACGTTAGAAATCTTGCTAATTTAAATCCTTTAATTACAAGTGAAAAATATTATATACAGACTAATGAGCCTAGAAGTGTAAAAGATTCTGGTAAAGGTACTAAACAATATGAATATACAAATAAAGCATATGATAAGGACGGTAATGAAAAAGAGATTACTTATACAGCTATTAAAAAATTAAAGACCAATCATTATTTAGAATTAGATTATAAAGTTGGAGAAGTTAAAGGGTATAGTGAAGTGAAAGAAAAAGATATACCTAGGAAAGCAAAAATTAAACTATAATGTCTAAACCTCATCATTATTGATGAGGTTTTTAACATTTTTGTATGTTAATGATTTTGATTAGAAGCGTGAAATGATGGTTATGTAACGAAAAACTAGGTATTCATTTCATAAAAAAGGATAAGTGCTGAATTTTTCACTTATCAATTGTAAATATAAGTATGGATAGGATATTTCTGTCTAAGAAATTATATAAGTATTTGCTAGAATTACATAAAAACCACTGCCTTGTTTATGCCAGTGATTAATATTCTGTATTCCATAAGTTAAATAATCGATAGTTTCATTAATCTTCAAGTGTTTTAAATTATTTATTGTTGTCTATTGCATCAGCAAGTTCTTCCAATTTAACTTTGACTTCTTTAAGCGTGTGACTATCTGCAAAAGTAAAACTAAATTGTTTCCCTTTTGCTGTTTCTGCCACAATAGTAACAAGTTCGCTAAAAACATCGTGTTCTATACTATAATTTAATATTTTCATATTAACTCCTCTAAGTTTGATTTCCCGTTTTGCTAAATGTAATAAGTTAGTTATTGTTGTTCAATTTGTCTTTCTCTTTGAAGTAATTCAGAATTAACTTTATTAGGTGGCATATCTTTGTGCACTGAATGAGAAAATACGACACCTGACATAGTTTTTACAATGTAAGTATAATTTTCGTGGTTATAACTAAAATCTACAATTTTCATAAATATGCTCCTTTAAATAAAATTTTAAGGATTTTTCGGATCTTATTAATTTTGTATTAATAATTTTTTAAATACTCCCAATACTAAAATTTATTAGTAACACTTATATGGGTTATTCTGCATACCTACGTAAAATAATTATATTAGTTAATTGTACTATATATAATTAAGTTTTGTGATAACAAAATCTTATATCTTGCAATATAATTACTTATAATTAAATAGGAACTTGATATTAACTACTTAATATTTTTTGTATATCAGTAATTTGAAGTAATTATTACTAATGATGTTTCTAAACGATAATATAAAGATAAGTATATATAAAGTAAGTGGGGGATTTTAAATGGAAAAGTTAAACCAAGTGATGTTATATGTTGATGATCAAGCGAAATCAGTTGAATTTTGGACCGATATTTTAGGGTTTATTGTAGTTTCTGAAGAAGAAATGGCAGAAGGCTTTAAAGCAGTAGAAGTGGCATCAAATTATAATGTTGAAACATCTATTTCAATTATTGAAAAAGAGTTTATGGAAAAATACAGTCCTGAAGTAAGTGTTACAACGCCATCTCTAATGTTCAAAGAAAAGGACCTTGATTCATTGTATGAAAAATTAAAAGAAAAAGGGTTAACTGGTCATGACATAATTGAAATGTCAGGTACAAGAGTGTTTAATTTTCAAGATGGTCAAGGCAATTATTTCGCAGTGAGTGACTAATTAGAGTTGTACAAAGTTATAGAAAAAAGAGCGCTATTTATGAATTTCAAAAATCATAAGAAGTGCTCTTTAATTTTATGTAAAAATGTTAGTGAATGATTATTGCGTTATTTCTAATATATTTAGTCCTTCAGATTCATTAGGTTCTTCAAAAAACTGGTTTACATAATTAAACGTTTCTAATGTGTCAAAATTAGCTCTTTCAGGATTTTCAATATTTCGCTGTTTTAACCTTTGTAAACATGTTTCGTCTGATATATTTAGATAAATGAGTTTATGACTAACGTTGATTTTTGAAGTCATATTGCTAAGCCACTTGCGTTGTTTTTGAGTGTTGCCTGGAAAATCCATGACCACATTTGTACCAACTCTTAATAAATTTTGAACGTGATTTTTAATAAAAGGTTTAATACGATTTGAATAAGTTAAGTAATCATCAAATGTCTTTATTTGATTTGGATAAAATTGTTCAAGAATTTCATCTTCTGATAATAGTACGGCATTTTTATCTTTAGCTATTTTTTTAGCAGTTGTTGATTTACCAGCACCCATTTTACCAGTGAAAAAATATAATGTAGCAAAATATTCCATTATGTTACCTCCGTTTATGTTTTGTGACAATAGTTTTAGTATAAAGAATTAATGAAATAAGTTATAGTGAAAATTAAAGGTACATAATAATTATAATAAACAAAGGGGCTTTGTATGTTTAGGTATATTTTAAAAATCAGTACGTTTTTAATGATGGCAACATTATACATATTTGTAATAAATCAATCTAGTAATGCTTCAGCTGCTACAAATGCAACACAACAAGATGCAATTAATCATGTTGAAACTTTAAACGGTCAAGGTTGGGATTATGATTCGGAATATGGATGGCAATGCTTTGATCTTGTAAATGAACAGTGGGATTATTTATATGGTCATGGATTAAAGGGTGATTATGCAAAAGATATTCCAGAAGAAAATAATTTTATAGGTGAAGCGACAGTTTATGAAAATACGCCTGATTTCAAAGCAACTGCAGGCGATATTGTGGTGTTTAATGAAAATTATGGTGAAGGTGCTGGTCATACTGCGATTGTAACTAACGGCAATTATGATGGTAATTATCTTCAATTTCAATCCTTAGACCAAAATTGGGAAGGCGGCGGTGAAGATAAAACCGAGGTTGCGCATAAGGTTGTTCATGATTATGAATCAGAATTGGTATTTATTCGACCACATTACAGTAAATAAATGAATAATTAAAAATTAATAATAAGACAGAAACCGAATCATAATCTTCAATTTCAGTTTTTAAATATGTAAGCATTTTACTGTAAATTCTATAAGCATACAGGATTAGATGTGATTCTTATTTTGACGGGGCATTAAAATCTTATTTTTTAAATTAGATTGATGTTCCGTATTTTTTGATTTTTAACTGAATATTGTGGAGTTATTGGTGGAGTATAAAAACTAAATTATATAGTAGTTAGTGGATTTTCTATTTAATTATGATGTTAAATATTATACAATACATTCAAAAGTATTTTTGAATGAGGTGTGTTATGCTACAAACTATTATTACAGCAATTATTCTGTACACAGCTACAGCGGTAGATTTATTAGTCATTTTATTAATATTTTTTGCTAGAGCTAATACAAAAAAAGAATATCGAGATATTTATATTGGCCAATATGTAGGTTCATTAGCATTAATTTTAATAAGTTTATTTTTAGCATTTGTATTAAACTATGTTCCTGAAAAGTGGATTTTAGGGTTATTAGGTTTAATACCAATTTATTTAGGGGTTCGCGTAGCTATTTCTGGTGATTGTGAAGGTGAAGAGAGAGCTAAAAGAGAATTAAATGAAAAGGGCCTAAGTAAGCTTGTTGGTATTGTTGCACTTGTTACCATAGCTAGTTGTGGCGCAGACAATGTTGGTTTATTTGTGCCTTACTTTGTAACTTTAAATACAGTAGAACTGATAACTACATTAATCATATTTATTATTTTAATTTTGCTATTAGTATTTTCAGCACAACTTTTATCAAAAATCCCAGGTATAGGTGAAGTAATTGAACGATTTAATCGTTGGATTATGGCTGTAATATACATAGGATTAGGATTATTCATTATAATTGAAAATGAGACAATACAAACTATTTATAATTTAATTATAAATTAAGGAAGTGGAAGAGATGGTTAATGATTATATTTGTGAAGTACAGTATATGCATAAACAAAAAATTGAAAACGCACAGAATTTCATTGAGGAAGCTGCACCTAAGTCGCTATTAAGTATTTTCAGAAAGATTTCTGATGAGACCAAAGTTAAAATTATACTTGGATTATTAAAAGAAAGTGAAATGTGTGTATGTGATATATCCGTATTATTAAATATGAGTATCGCAACTACATCACATCATTTAAGATTATTATATAAAAAAGGGGTACTTGATAAATACAAAGAAGGAAAAATGTCTTATTACTTTATAAAAGATGAACAAATAAAAACATTTTTTATAAATAATTTATAATGTTAGGTAACTAATATATTAGTTACCTAACATGAATAAGAATAAAGGAGTGGGTCAGCCAACTAATTGTATTAATAAGTAGGTCGATTCACTCCTTTGTTATACAAATTAAAAGTATTTATTTAATTTTTCCTTCATCCATAGTATTTGATAATAGTATCAAATAACGTTGAACATTATCTGATGGTGTATCTTTAGGAAAAGCATGCGTAAACACATGACCCTTAAATGTCTCGACTGTGTAATTAATGTTTATACTACCAATTTCATATTTAATAATTTTCATAATGTCCCCTTAAAATAACTTTTTAAAAATTTAGTTAAGTATATACTTTTAAATAAATCCACTATTTAACTATAAAACTAATATTCCTATAGAAATAGTATGTTTTGTTTAATTGTACTACATATAAACGCTTTTGCAACTATAAAGTGCACTATGTTTATATGTGGGATGATAAGGTCTAATTTTTAAAGAAATCTGTTTTGACTGTTTTAATGAATTGTTATAAAGTTATCTAAAAAAAGATCACAATAATTAGCATTGTGATCTTACATAAGTTATTATTAATTATTTAATTTATCGATAATGCCACTGATTTTGTCTTTAACGTTTTCAGTTACTTCTTTTGCTTTACCAGAAGCATTATCTTCTTTACCTTCTTTTTCTAATACTTTATTATCCATAACATTGCCTGTTGTCTCTTTTATGTTTCCTTTAACTTGTTCAAATTTAATTTCATCTGTCATGTTATTCACTTCAAAATATTTTTAGACCATTCTATAAATAATATATAAAATGATAAAATTTGAAACAAATCAAAAAGTATGTAACTTGGTATATTTGTATTTAAAATGAATTATATATGGTAGAAATAACGAAGTTTATAAGATAGAGAAAAGTGATGGTGAGCAGCATATGTTACTCTAATGAAAATTCATTTTTTCGCTCTGAAAAAGGAGGTTATGAATAAAAAAATATTCCTCCTAAGAAAGAGAGTGACAATAATTCAATATGTGCTATAAACGCATTTTTGAGTAGTAAACGCGTATAAGATGTATTATTAAGAAATATTAGATATTATCTAAATAAATCAATATTTTATGCATCTAGTAGTTTTTGAATTTCAGAATATTTTTTTGCATTTAATGTACCTGAAGGGCTTTGTTCAATTTCAAAAATTAGAAAATCATCAGTTGCATTAAAAGATGTTTTGATACTTTCACATATTGTATTTTTGTCTAAGTCGCTTTGCAAAAACCACAAACCACTATAAATAAATAGTGCATTACCTAAAGATTTTAATTGTGCAGGTAATTTTTCATATCCGTATGAAATGGAATTTAAATTATAAGATAAAATATATTTTAACATTTATATCACGCTCCCACACAAGCATATCATTATCTGTAATTTAAAAGTTGTAGGAGCCTAGTATTAACTTTATTTTTAGTTTTTTTAATTCTATCTGTAAATTCAATAATATAGATGTTGTTCTGGTTTGTAAAAATGAAAATAAGGTAATAATAGCTATAAAGATAAGAAAAATAAATATATATCATGTTTTTAACTTATATATTACATCAAAAATATGTTCTTCAATTAAAATATATTTTTTAATGGGAGTTAAAAAGGATGCATTACAATGAGTCAACAATATCAAATTGAGCAGTTATGGAAACAGCATAAATATGAGGTGTTATGGCATGATCAAAATAAATATAAATTGATTAGAGAACAATTGAAATACGATACAACGATAGAAGAAATTGAAACTTTAATTAATGAAGCACTAAATACTACACCAAGTAATGGGTCAATTATTAACGCATATGATCATATGTGGGGTTATTTTAAAAGAAAATGTAGTTCATCAGAAAAATGTTTACATAACTATTTAAAGGAAGCCTTTAAAAAAGAAGAAGTTGATGAAATATATCTATTACAATTTTTAAAAAGCATGGCAAATTATTATGATGTAAACTACATTAAAACTTCAACAATAATACAAAAATTAAACTAATGTTATGCATAGATTATAATTAGTTTTTTGATTTCCAAAAGTTGAAACGCAGAGAATATATGAAGTTATATTTTATAGTATTTAATATTATCTAAATATTGTTAGTTGAATTTTTCATTTTAACAATTTGTATAGTGAATCTTTATCAATATTATCAGTTAAATCAATAAAATAATTTGATTGCCAATTTTGAGTTTTAATTGCAGTTTGATTTAATTTGTGTTCCCAAGTTGGATAAATTCTTATTGCCATTTTTCCTTTTTTTCCTCCGTTAGCTATAATATTCTGTTTAGCTAACACGTCTCTTGGAAATATAAATAACCCTTTATGACTTTCATCAATTACTGTAATAATTAATTTGTCACATGATTCATTATAAGTAAAAGGTCTGTTTTTATTATTGTTATCTTTAGTCCAAAATACTACAAAATACCCTTGCTTATTTGGTGTTTTTTTAGCGATTCTACTTCTAAAAGATTGTTTATTAGCTTGAAAAGTACAACTCTCATACTCCTCATTAAAAAATTCTGTTTCCCAATTTTTAAAATTAATATTATTCGTAGATTTAAATATTGAGCTTATAAAGTCTATTGATTTATACATAATATAACCTTCTCCATTGAGTTTTGATTATTTTGAGTATACCAAATTCATTAGTGTATAACTATTTTTAAAAGTGCAAATCAAATAATATCTACAATAAAAAGGAAAGTAATTACATAAAAAGGTAAGTGTAAATTGATACAATAAGGGTAGACATAATTGCGAGTATAAAATTTATAAATTGAGGGGTGAACTATATGCATTATATTAAATATTTAAATTCATCAGATAATACGAAACTATATACTAAAATTAATGATACTCCAGAAGCGAATGCAAATATAATTATAGTACATGGGTTAGCCGAACATTTAGATCGTTATGATATTTTAACGGCATATTTAAATGAAAATGGTTTTAATGTAATAAGATACGACCAAAGAGGACATGGCAGATCGGGAGGAGCACAAACTTATTACAGTAATATGTATGAAATTGTTGAAGATTTAACAGCTATAATAGAATATGTAAAAACCACTTTCGAAGGGAAAGTATATCTCATTGGGCATAGCATGGGCGGTTATACAGTGACTTTATTTGAAACAATTTACCCTGGTACTGTAGATGGTGTAGTTACATCAGGTGCGTTAACAAGGTATAATAATAAATTATTTGGTAATCCTGATCCAAGCATTTCATCAGACACTTATATTAAAAATGAATTAGTGGATGGTGTATGTTCTGATGCTGAAATTATTAGAAAATATGAAATTGACCAATTAAACGCGAAACAGATATCTATGGGGCTTATTCGCACATTACTAGATGGCATAACATATTTGAAAAATAATGCGGAACGTTTTACTAACAATATTTTGATATTACATGGTAAAGAAGATGGATTAGTAAGTTATCATGATTCGCTACAATTATACGAAGAAATAGAATCTGAACATAAATCTATTCATATTTATGATAGATTACAACATGAGATATTAAATGAATCGTCTTATAATTTAAGTATTTTCAAAGAAATTGTTGATTGGCTAGATAACGAAATACGTATTTCTAAAATTTAAAAAGTATCCTTACAATAAAAGTGTTTAACCAAACTAAACAAGTATCGTAATGTTTGTTATGAAAAAATTAAAGATTTACAATTGGTTAAGGAAAAAATGGTTGAAAGGAAAGATAATAATGAAGATAAAAACATTACACATGCAATATGAAGAAAGTTTTGAAGAATTTGATGAACGTGTTAACGAATTCTTACAATATGTAGATGAGAAGCAACACTGGGAATTAGTGAGTGTTACACCATCTGTAACAAATAGTATTGAAGGCGTTGACTACTTTATTACGATTGTCTACAAAAAATAAATTGTAATGATATGAGTTGTAATGTAATTGATAGATATAGTTACTTTTAGTGAATTAGAGCCTGTTATTAGAGTTGTTTAATAATATCACTTACATGATGAAAGGCTATGACATTTGCTATGCCATAGCCTTATTAACAATTTGTTGTCCCTTAATTTATATTACATTCCGTTTAATGCAATTATGAATTAAATGTTTCTCCTGAAACATTAAAATAGTCTGCTAGCATTTCAGCATCTTTTTCTGAAATTGTGCGATAGCCATTTTCCCAGTCCCATATTTGGTAATTTCTGATATCTGTACCATAGCCATTGTTTAAATTAATAGCTAGTTTAGATATGCTTAAATTAGATTTCTCGCGTAATTCGTTAAGAATTTTCACAATCATTCACTCCTATAAATAGATAATACTAATACCACTTTTAATTATAATATATGGTTGCTATTATTACAAAATTTATGTTTTTTTATTTAAGTAAATTAAATAAAAAAATATATGTTTACATGTATTTTTTATCTTGATATAGAAAAGTGTAAATTGAATGGTTAATTGTAGATATGTGTCAAAATTATCTGATTTGGGAATATGTATAAAATAAATTAAAAATAAGGAGATTTATAATGAAAATAATTGCTATGAGTATTTTTGTTAATAATCAAGATGAGGCACAACAATTTTATACCAGAAAATTAGGGTTTAAATTAAAGCATGACATTGAAATGGGCGGTGGCTTTAGATGGTTAACGGTAACTGAAGATAATTCTAATAATCCGGTTGAAATCGTTTTGGAGCCTAATGAAAGTCCAATTGCAAAGAACTATCAAGATGGTTTATATGAAGCGGGTATACCGGTAACCATGTTTGGTGTAGATAACTTGGAGAAAGAACATGAATTATTGTTAAATAAAGGGGTTGAATTTCATACAGAACCCAAAGAGGTTGAAGGTGTGAAATTTGCCATATTTGATGATACTTGTGGTAATTTAATTCAAATTGTTGAACAATAAAATATAAATTTTTAGTTAAAGTCATCATCATGAAAAGTACAAATAATCTTATACTGAATGGTTTCAAATCGAATGAAAATTAAATATATATTGTTTGTTATTTAATGGATTAATTTCGTTGATAGTGCTAGATTTATGCTATATGTTCTCGTTTTAAGATGGTGAGGTAAATCTGGTGCTTTTTATTTATTGGAGGAACATAGGATGGAATTAGTTGTTAAGCACACAAAAGAAATGTCAAATATAGAATTGGTTAAAGTTTTTCAAGCTAGAGTCAATGTATTCATAGTTGAGCAAAATTGTACATATCAAGAAGTAGATGAATTTGATTTAAATACGTTACATGTAATGCTTAAAAACGGAGAAGAAATCATTGCATATAGTCGTGTTATTGAACATCCGTCTTATATTACTTTTGGTAGGGTACTAGTAGTAGAAAAATATAGAAAATCTCATTATGGTAGAAAAATTGTAAAAGTAACACTAAATAAAATTAAAGAAATCTATAAGCAAACGCAAGTTCGAATATCCGGTCAAGCATACCTTAAGTCATTTTACGAGTCATTTGGATTTAAAAGTGTCTCAGATGTTTACTTAGAAGACAATATTCCTCATATAACTTTTCAAATGCATTTAGATCGTTAATAACCTGATAATATAATGAGAAAAATGCGTGAATTCGAAATCTAAAACAATGTTTAGGTTTCATATTCACGCATTTCATATGTGTTAATACTCTCAAAATTATTTATTAGAAACATATTATTAAGTTTTTATCTCATTATATTACTACTGTTAATGTATTTTTTAACTTAAGAAGATGTTTTATTGTTTAATTGCCCCTTTCTTTAAACATGCACCTAATAAGTTACTGTATTATACATTTTGTAGTAGTCTATAAAATGTAATCGTTTATTTTTTCATTTTATCAATATCTTGAGATACTAGTGTTAATAGTTCTTCAGTTTCTTGGTCTGTTAATTCATCAGAACCTTTGATTCTAATAACTGATCCTTTGTCAGTCTTTACATGATAGACTGGTTCATCGTCCTTATAAACTTTACGTAGTACTTCCATTTCATCACCCTTTTATTGAAACATTTCTATTTAATCTACTACCTAACTAAATAGAAATGCGTTGTAAATTATTACTACGAATAACGCTTATTTATCACTTATTTCATTTAATGCTTTATATATAGGATAACTTTTTATTAATTTGTTTTCCAACAGTATGATTGAATTTATTTATTTTTTTTCTTAAACAGCAAAGTTTATATTATTGAAGGGGTTAAAATGAATTTGTAGAATTAATAAATAAATCTAAGGAATTTAATAATAAGTTAGTTATTTATGTTTTTATTAAATGAATTTGGGGTACATATTAATAAGCACAAGAAGTCCTCCAAACTCTAGTGTGGATTATATTTTCGAGATTTGCGTCATTCTTAAGGGTGGCGCTTTTTCTTGTTATTTAATCTCTAAGAAATTTTGAAGTTATTCTTTAATAAAATTATAAAACTGTGAAAAAATCTTTAATTATAGATTCTTTCACAGTTAATTTAAGTGTCTTATGATATTAATTCCTTAAGAAGTGAATAGTTTATAGAAATGAAATAGCTAATGGGGAAGGCATTAGACATAAGCAGTCATTAAATTCTCTAATATCGAGTCTGTTATTTATTCGATATTGCTCCTCAATTTATCATCCATTTCATTTGCTACATCAACCAGCATTTGTTTTGTTTCGGCTTTGTTTAAAGAGGGGTTAGCTTTAATTCTAATAATTAAGCCTAGGTCAGTTTTTACATAATATAAAAGACTGTCATTGTCAGTCACTTTTCTTAGTATTTGCATAAAATCACCTCAAATTTAGAAATTTCTCATGTATAGAGGGGTTAAAGGTTTAGTGAATTAATGGAATACAAAATCATTAGGAAAGAAAACTATATATCTATTTTATAGTAAAAATACACAAATTAACAATATTTGAATTGTGTTTAAAATTAGCAAAATAAAAAACCAACAAAATCTTAAGAGTTTGTCGGCGCTTTTGAATATATTTATAATTAACTTATTGTAATTTATAAATAGTTGAGTTTAAAATTGTTCGTTTGTTCGATCCTCATCAACACTTTCGTCTTCGTCATCGACTACAACTGTTAATAATGGTTTGATTAAAAATGCTATGCCTAATACCCCTAATAAAACTAAAATAAATTTCTTCAAAACATCCACTCCTTAGTTTAATAGTTTAATTTCAATATGAAACATAATGAATTCATATCCAAACGTATTAAAATATTAACTTATACGAAGATTTTAAACCAAAAGGTAATATTTTACTATTGATATCTATCATAACAAAAGTTTTAGTTGTATGATATGTAATCGCTAATAAATAAAAAACGTTTTTTATATCTGGGGGTGTTGAGTTTGTTGGTTTAAAGATTCTACAGAAAACTTTATTTGATTAATTTAGGTATGATTTTTATATAAAAGACCTCTCCTACTAATTCAACCAACGTTTGCGTGATAATCACAGTTGTTGTAATCGTTACCCAGCTATCTGGTAATGAAAGAGCTAAAGGTAATACAACCAAAGCGTTTCTTGTACTTGAACTAAAGGCTAATGTTCGTAAAGTCACAGTTTCTAATGCGAATATTTTTCCTGATAGATATCCAATGAAAGGAGCGATAATCATAAATATGATATAGATTGGGATAACAGTAACTAAGATGCTTAAATCATGAGTGATTTTATGTATTTGAGATCCAATGACTGCAAAAAGTACAAAAGACATAAAAATTTCTGGAAGCCATCCAGTAATTTTTAACGTTTTCTCAATAGGCAAAGCATGTTTACTAAAATATTGTAGTAATGCAGCAATCATAAATGGTAGAACGATAAAAATGATAAATGATTGAATAAATGGTGCTAAATCTCTGAAAGAAAAGGCGTTTTCGCTATTAAAGATAACAAAGTACAAGGGTAATAAGATGATTTGTAAAATAAATAAAATAGGTGTAGAAATCAACATATATTGTGCGTTGCCTTTGCCTAGTGAGGTGAAGACAATTACATAATCAATACAGGGTGTTAACAATACGAGCATTAGACCTATCAATATAGCAGGGGAAGTAATGTTGAATAACTGAATTAAACAATATACGAAGATAGGGATAAGTATAAAATTTGATAAAAATAGGGCCATAATAAATTTGCCACTGAGAATATTTTTGCGTAATTTAAAAAAAGGAACCTGTGCAAACATACTAAACATTAAAATTCCAATAAAGATAGGTATGGCAGATTCAAGTAATTTAGTTAAATGATCTGATGTTAATCCCGTAATTATAGCAAGTAATATAGCAGTAAAATATATGTAGATTTGGTAATTTTCAATTTTAGTTTTTAAATGTTGCATAGTTACCTCTCTTTAAAATATAAAATAAATCCTAGAATATAATACTAACAATCATTTTATAGAATTTTAATGATTGTTAGTTAAATTAATATTAATTTATTATTTTTGCTTATCTTGAACGTTAACTTTGTTTTCTACTTTTTCGTTAGTTGAACTATCAACACTTAATAACAGTGCACGGACAACTAATACACCAGATACGAGTAACAATAAATTTCTAAAGAATTTCATTCAAATCACTCACCCATCTTATATTAGATAAAATAAATAACTCATGCTATAAATATTATACCCGCTAATTACTTAAATAAGTGAAAATATAATTCTAATACTTCATCTTAATTTATGTTCAGAATATAGTATTTTAAATATCTTTAATTATTAAGTATTTCTTTGATTCGTCGATTTCAATATTTAAAGATTTGCTATTATTTTCTACTTTATAGTTTGTGACAGTCCCTTGTTCGATATCAAAAGATACCTGGCTTAAAATACCCATAGCGTAGTCATTTATAGGACTAACTATTGAAATAGACGTGGCATCATCTTGTATAACAAATTGCTTTTGACTTTGATTAATAACTGACCATTGTGGTAAGTAAGTTAAATTCAAAATGGTACCTCCTTTTAAAATTTTATCGAGTTAAATCGAAATTAATTTCATTATAAATCATAAAGCTGTAACACTACTTCTAATATATTTAATCAAATTTCCATTAAAGTACAAAATACAGGGAATAAGAATTAAGTAAACAATGTTTTTATAGAGGTGAACCTATGAACATAGTTATTATTGTAATATTAAGTCTTATTTTCGCGTTTTTAGCGACAATGCCGTTTTTATTTATTAACACTAGATTACATGAAAATAAAAATTACGCTAAAGATGAAATACGTCATGAAAAGAAACGTACTTTCCAACGATTTATTTATTTTTTTGTTTTAGCAATAGTGATATTAATCATTTACACCTTTCTTCAAGATTAAAAGGGGAAGTTTAAAATAATAGAAAAAGTAGTTTAATTTTATTAAAAAGGAACAGTACAACAATCAAAATTGATTTCTGTCTTGTTCCTAATTTAAAGTAATATGGACTTATTTTCTGAAATTACCATTAGATTTGTGTTTAGTATTTTGCGCCGATTAATCTATGTTAAGAAATAATATACGATATTTTTCGAAGTATAGTTTTATAGATACTTCGAAAAAATAAATTTTAAATTTATTTTTTAACTAAATATTAATGAGAATAGTATACCGACAATACCAAAAACAATTAGCATGACTGTAACACCAAGTAAAGATTCTTTAGCTTGTTGCGATTCTCTTACTTTATATGCGATAAGCGCACCTATACCACAAATTAAGAAAATTACCGATAACCAAAAAACAACCATGAAATGTAGACTCAAAATACTACACCTCCTTTTTATGTGTATGCACTTATGAAACTGCTAATTTTGTGCAAAATTTAACTGTAGTTACATTTAATCTTATAGCATTATCATCTTATCACTAATTTACAATCTCATATAGGATGAATTTTAAAGTTTCACTTATTAAAGAATGGATAATAAATAGTAACTTCTAATTATTTGAAGTATGAAAAGAGGGATAATAATGGAAGAATATGACAATAACTTTGCACAGATTGAACAAAAGATAGAAACATTAAAGTCGAAAAGCGTTAGTGATTTTGTTGAGTTATATAATCAAGTAGAAAATGATATTGTTGAACAAAAAAACATGATTCGTGAAGGATTAATGCCCAAAAATAAACAAGAAGATGAGAGAATTAGAGAAATCGCTGACAAAATGCATTTGCATATCCAAACTGGGCTTAAAACTTATAGTAGTGTAGATGACATGCTTAATTATTTAGAGCCAGCTTTTCAAAGAGGTAAAGTAGATAAAACTTATGGACGCGCATTAGTACTCTTAGAAGAAAATACGATAATTGAACAAATTAAACAAAAGTTTAAAGATGATAAGTATAACGTACGCTTGATAATTTTTATTTTAGACAAGTTTATCGAATTAAGCATTGAAATTATGCCAAATAGTTATTCAAATATTTTGAAGTTAGAACAGACATATTTCAAAGTATATTATGATAATATGTAATATTATTTAATTTATTAAATGGTTTGATGTATAATGAAGTCAATATAAATAAGTAAGGAGACAAAAATATGAATGAAGTTAATAAAGTTATTTACATTGTTTTAGCTGTTTTTTTAGGTAGCTTTGGAATTCATAAGTTTTATGCTAGAAAAACAGGAATGGGCTTATTATTCTTGGTCTTTTGTTGGACTGGCATTCCACAAATACTAGCTATTATAGGTGCAATATTAACATTATTTAAACCAGCAGATCAAAATGGTAACGTGTTAGTATAAGTACAACTAAAAAGTTTATGCATGTGAGCTATAAAGTAATCTGTTATTTTGGATTGCTTTATAGCTCTTTTTGTTTGAAAGGGAAAAGTGTATGTTCATGGTAAGTAGTTTTGGTGAATGACAAAGGGGGGCAAAAAGAAGTTATTAGTTGAAAAATATTTGTAATCAACTCGCTTGTACATATAGAAAGATTTGCTAGTTTAAGTAACAGTCAATATATATTAAGGGAATAGTGATTAGAGATTTTATTACTTTTTGCAATGTTATATTTAGTGCGTTTATTTTATTAGACACATTGAAAAGGTAGGTTATTTATACAGTCATATTATATAAATACCCCTACCTTTAGTTTAATTTATGAAATTAACATTAAATTAAAAAAACTTTGTAAATTTTACAATACAAATTAAATATTGTCATAGCAGTATTTAATTTGAAAACATTTAAATTTATAAATGTATCGTGATAGACAAAAAATTATTATTTGTTATGATTAAACAAACGCTCACATTTGAAAAAGACTGTAACGATTAAAATATAGATAATCGAGGTAATGCTTATGACATTTTATGATTTTGTAATCGGTTTTATAGAAGATGATACACCACTCGGGCAACTTGCGCATAATATTATAGGCGACAAAAATTTTCCGAAAAATGAAACAAGTTTTATTGCATTAAATTCATATTTCTATAGTAATTATTTTGATCACGAAGTTTTAGCTTCTGCAAAACGAGCATTAAGTTTATATCGAAATAACATAGAATTAGCTAACTAGTACTTTAATTGTCATAATACCAATTTTGTTTTTCTAAAGCAGCTTTTATATCTGTTGTTTTAAAATTAATCTCGTTGTTTCTAATAGAAAAAGGTTCAATGATATTTTGTGCCATCCAAGAATTAATGAGTTCCTTTGGCAATCCATCTAATTCCATGTCACTTTTGCTTAATACAAAGCATTCCCAATCAAGTGAAACTTTAGAAGGATTGATATAATTACATTCATTAATTTGATTCATAAAAACACTCCTCAATATTGTAAATCCGACGTTAACTTTTACCCATGTAAAACATAAATCAAACGGTTTGCATAATAAAAATTTATTTCTTCTAAAGTATTTTATTTGTTGTCTAAGTTTGTAATGGAATTTTATATTTAAAAAAGTTGCAGTGGGGTATGCAGGACAACCTAACATAAATATGGACTGACAAAAATTATAATCTTGCATATTGATACTATTTACCAAAAATGGGGCTATGTCATCTATCTTTTTTAGATAGGTAACATAGCCCTCATGTTATAATTTATTTTAAAAGTTTAATATATTGTTACCACGGTATAATTCCTAAAATACATGCCACAAGTATCATAAATAAACTAGATCCTACTGCCCATTTTATAACGATTCTTTGATTTTGTCCGTATTCTATATCAAGCATGCCGACTAGTAAATAACCAGCGGCATATAAAGGACTGAGCACATGTAATGGTTGGCCTAAAACGGATGCTCTTGCCATATCAACTTTTGAAATGCCGAATTGTTGTGCAGACTCGGCAAGAATTGGTAGTACACCGTAATAAAATGGATCGTTTGCCATGAAGTATGTAAATGGTCCACTTAATATGGCAGTTATTAATGCAAAGTGATTACCCATAGCATCAGGAATGATATTAACTAAGGTATTTGCCATTTCGTTAACCATTTTAGTACCGTTCATTACGCCTGTAAAAATACCTGAAGCAAATACTAAACTGATAACTGATAGGACGTCTCCTGCATGTTTTTTTACCACAGAATTTTGAATACTAAGATTTGGATAATTTAATAAAATCGCTACTCCAAACCAAAGCATGAACATTACTGGGATTGGTAATATACCAATTATCAAACAGACAATAAGTGAAATTGTAAGTATTGCGTTTGGTATAAGCATTTTTGGTCTTTTTAACAATGAGTCTTCAGTTGAAATTTCTGGCTTAATATCATTTAAATCTATATCGGTATAAGAAGTAATATGTTTTTTGGCACGCTTTCCTAGTATGAATGCAACACCGAAAGCAAAAACAATACCTGCCACCATTGCAGGTATGATTGGAATAAATACCTCTTCAGTTGTTACTTGTAATGAGGAAATAGCTCGTGCTGTCGGTCCGCCCCAGGGTAGCATATTCATAACGCCAATGGACAATAACGCGAGTGTTGACAGTGTATATAAGCTCATACCAATTTTTTTATAAAGTGGCATCATTGCTGTAACTGTGATGATAAACGTAGTCGTGCCATCTCCATCTAATGCTACCATTGAAGCTAAGATTACAGTACCAAATGCAATTTTAACTGGATCCCCTTTGACCACTTTAATGATTTGGTTAATTACAGGCTCAAATAAACCTGCATCTATCATGACGCCGAAGTAGAGAATAGCGAATGTAAGCATAATCCCAGTCGGTGCAACTGTTTCTATTCCTTCGAGCATAAATTTACCTAACCCAGCGTAGAAGCCACCAAGCAAAGCGAAAATCGTTGGTAAAACAATTAAAGCTGTTAATGCGGACATTTTACGTGTCATGATTAATATCATAAAAATAATAATCATGATAAAACCTAATAGTGCTAAATTCATAACGTTCTCCCCCTTATTTTTTATATTATAGCGTTTTCAGAAAATTTGTAAAATTAAAAATGTGTAAATTCATATTTATTGCATTAATAAACTATAAAAAAGCTTTATGATTACAAACAAAGTAAACATAAAGCTTTTATAAATAAGTAGGGATATTTATTTAGTAATATAAAAAACCAATTACAAAAGGTTTCCATAACGGATAGCTTAATAAGATGAATGAAAAGATGGAGACACATAAGGCAAATAAATTAGCAATACGGTCGCCACGTATTGCTGCATATATATTAATTAATATAACGCCTAAGATAAATAGTCCACCTGCTAATATTGGTAGGTTACCCTCTAAAACTTTATTAACTACTAATAATGGGGTAGCAAGTGTGATTAATGACAAGAACAGTGATAATAACGTTGTAGCATATTTCAAAATGTTCAGCCCTCTCTTAAATAATAAGATGAATAGAATATTTATTAATAAAATAGCACTTAACAAAAATAATATTTGTTTAGCAATATAATTGCAAGTCATTTTTAAGATTAGTAGATTAGGCTCATATTAATTAGGTACTTTGAAATAAAAAACAATTTATCAACTTTCATTTAAAATTAATTATGAAATAGGGGGGAGTTGCCCTGTGACAACGATTTAGCAATTATAGCTATTAAACAAATAAGTCACTGTCATTTCCATCAAAATAATAAATAAGCCAGTGCTCATCTACGTAATAATTATCGTATTTTCTAGCATGCTGTTCCAACACAAGTGTTTCAAAATTTAAGTTACTAAAAAAGACTTTACCACTAATGTTATTTGAAATAAGTGAAGTCATCAATATTTCAATTTCTTTTTCATTACAAATTTCAAATATCTGGCGCATAAGCATTTTTGAAATTTCTTCTTTAGAATTTTGATCTACATTTTTAATGCACATATTTTCTAAGGTTGCTTTATGAGACAAGCTATAGGTTTGATGATGAATTAGTGTAACAGCGCCAATAAGTATATCCTGTTCAAAAGCTCCAAGAACGATACAATCTGTTGAGTCTGAGGATAGTACCTTGTGTAAATCTGTATCATTTAAGCATTTCTCATTTTGTAATTTCCAGGCTAATACTTCGAGTTCTTTATTAATACCTTGTAGTAACAAGGATTTATAATTAGAAAAATCTTCAGTTGTTAAATAGCGAATTTGAGTCATTAAATGCCTCCTAACCTCTGCAAAGTATTTTTTAAAATGGATAAATAGTTCTCGTTTGCCAATTTAATTATAATATTAAAGGAAATAATTTATTTGAGCAATACTATCTTTAATTTTTTGCAAAAATATGTGAGTATTTTCAATTCATTATGAAAAAGAATTATTTTTTATAAACTTTATAATTAATATTAATAAATAATTTAAGCAAATAATATAGATATGATAATTATGGTATAATATATCAATATGCATAAATGTGAATGGAGGCATAAATTGTGGGAGCTTTAATAACTATTATAGTTTCACTGGTAGTGCTAATCCTGATTTCTTTTGCAGTGTTGATTACTTACATCTTATCTCACAATAAAGATGAAGGGGAAAATTAATTAAATATTCATTAAGTACTAAAACATCTAGATTGTACACCAGGAATAAAAAGACAAAAAAACTCCCCGAAAAGTTTCAATTAAGAACTTTTCGGGGGAATATATTAGTCAATAACTGCTACATTTAAGTCGACATCGATGTTGCCACGTGTAGCTTTTGAGTATGGACAAAATTCGTGTGCATCTTGTAAATATTTCTCAGCTTCTTCTTGAGATAATACATTTTTTACTTTTGCATCAATTGAGACACTTAATTTAGGACTTTCAGCCTCTGGGTCATCTTCTAAACGTACTGTCAAAGTAACTTCTGGCTCAGCGCCTCTCACTTTGTTTTGTTTTAAGATTAAATCAAATGCGCCATTAAAACATGAAGCATAACCTGCTGCAAACAATTGCTCTGGGTTTGTGCCTTTTTCAGCATCAGCTTGAGCCGGTGGTACAATTGCTACATCAATTGCTTTATCGTCAGTTTGAACGTGACCATTACGTCCACCTGTATTTGTTGCTTTCGTTTCATAATTTACTGCCATTTTATGACCTCCTTAAAAACTTCTAATTCATGTTTACCCAAGAAAAATTATTTAAATCATTTCACTGAGTAATTTATATGTTTTTTAATTGTATTATTTTTAGAAATTGTTATACAATAATTTCAATATTACTAATAAAAGGAAGTTTAAACATGGCCAAAGTTGATATAGCTGTTACAATTGCACCCAAACATGAACTTGCACAACATACAATTGAGGATTTAAAACAATATCAAGACTCCATAGATATTATAGAACTAAGAATTGATCAGTGGTTAAATTTTGATGAAGCATCTGTAGCAAAAATTGCTAAAGACATATATAATCTAAATTTAAATAAAAAATTGTTAGTAACATATCGAACAAAGATTCAAGGTGGAGAAGGTCAATTAGCAAATGATAAATACTTAAATGTGCTAGAGAAAATAATCCCATTAGATTATGTTGATATGATAGATATTGAATATGAAGAAGGGATGCCTATAGAAAAATATCAAACCTTGATAAAATCAGCTCATAGTGAAAATATAGAAGTTGTATTATCACAGCATAACTTTAAGAAAACACCTAAATTGGAAGTATTAAAACGTTTATATTATAAAATGCATCAGCTTGAACCAGATTATTTAAAAGTAGCAGTTATGCCTCATGATAAACAAGATGTTCTAAATCTATTAAATGCAATGTCTGAGACTGCAGACACAGTTTCACAACAAGTTGTTGGTATAGCGATGTCTAAGCTTGGATTAATTTCAAGAACTGCTCAGGGATTGTTTGGAGGCTCAGTTTCATATGGTTGCTTAGACGATCCAAAAGCACCTGGTCAAATCCATGTTGAAAAGTTAAAGCAACAAATTAAATTATATGAGTAGTTTGAAAATAGTGGTCGCCTGATTTATAATTGAAAATAATTATCACTAACGAAAGGGCGATAATCAATGGAACTACAAGATGCAATTGCACATCGTAGAAGTATTAAGGTTTTTAAAAGAGACATGACTATAGATGATAATGCTCTATATCAAGCGATACAGCAAGCGACAGATGCCCCTAATCATGGCATGAGAGAGCCTTGGAGAGTGGTTCATATTGCTAAAGATCGCTTGGGTTCTATGAGTAAACAACTCTCAGAGGTCGCATTCCCTAATTTAGATAAAAAACAAGAAAATCATTATAACACTGTTACAAATCTTGGTGGCATGCTTGCCTTAATTCTAAAAAGAGACCCAAGACAACGAGAAGATTTAGAGAATAATATGGCATTTGGGGCTTTCGCACAAAACTTAATGCTATTATTACATGAAGCGGGTATTGGCACATGTTGGAAATCACCGGCATATATATTTACCCCTGAAATAAGATCGATATTTAATGTAAAAGATGATGAACAACTTGTAGGTTTCTTGTATCTCACAGATTTACAGGATGAAATGCCACATAGAAAGCGTCATACTGATCAAGTAATAGAAAAGTTTTAAAGTTATTTTAAGAATGGGCAATCAAAATCAAAAGTGAAATTTGACTTTGATTGCTCATTCTTAATTTTTATAATTATATACTCAAATATTAAAAAGTTGCGTCATTATATTTCGATAAAGATGACTAATGCTAACAGGAGCTTTATCTGAGCTGAAATTCATATTCATGAATATATCACACTAACTTAAAACTGATTACAATAGCTTACGCTCATGCATAAGAACCACTAACTCAATAAATTGAGAAGTGGCTCTTTAAAGGAGTGGCTCTTTAAAATGCTGTCATTACAATGATTAAGGCTGGGACAATTAATTTCTCCCAGCCCATAAAATGAGATGAAATATCTCATTTATTAATCAATTATTTAAATGTTTCAGCTAAAAATGCTTCTACTTGTTCTGGTGATTTCGCATTAGCTGAGTGTAAGTGAGCTAATTTTTCTCCGTTTTTAAATACTAGTAAGCTTGGTATGCCCATCACATCGTTGTCAGCTGCAACATCTTCAAGCTCGTCACGATTGACTGTAAACCAGTCGTAATTATTATATTTTTCTTGGATAGGGTCAATCCACATATCCATTGCTTTACAGTCAGGGCACCAGCCAGCTTCGAATTTTACAATGACAGGGTTATCACTCTGTACAGTTTCTTTAAATGCATCATTTGTATTAATAGGTTTCATAATTTTCTCCTTTTTAAAAATATAATTAAGCTTATTATAACGGACATTTTGAAGTTATAAAAAAAATCAGCTTATTAATTAGAGCGTTTTGGCAATAAATTTGATATATTAATGTTAACTAGTTATAGGAGGTACAGAATAATGATAAAATTTTACCAATATCCTAATTGTACTACTTGTAAAAAAGCAGCAAAATTTTTACAAGACTACGGTGTGAGCTTTGAACCAATCGATATAGTACAACATACGCCCACTAAAAACGAGTTTAAAGAAATTTTAGAGGCGACAGATATCGATATAAATAAACTCTTTAATACGCACGGTGCTAAATATCGTGAATTAGGTCTTAAAGACAAAATGAAGGACCTTACTGATGATGAAAAGTTAGATTTATTATCAACTAATGGTATGTTGGTCAAAAGACCATTAGCTATTTCTGGAGACAAAGTTACAGTTGGTTTCAAAGAAGATCAATATAAGGAAACATGGTTATCTTAATTCCTCTTTTGGAGATAGAGCCATCTCTTTAAATAGAGCCATCTCTAAAAGTTGAAATTATAAGTTGTGTTTGTAAACGCTTCATCTATTGTTATGAAAAGATTATAATAATATTAATATGCTAAGAAATAGTTGATTGTATGGTATGCATATGGCATCATTAATATGTAAAATCATTTAGGAGGGGATTCTCGTGGCAGTACCGAGTGAATTAAAATATTCTAAAGAACATGAATGGGTAAAAGTTGAAAGTAATACAGTAACAATTGGTATCACTGAATATGCTCAAGGTGAACTTGGCGATATCGTATTCGTTGAATTACCAGAAGTTGATGACGAAATTAATGAAGGCGACACTTTTGGTAGTGTTGAATCCGTAAAAACTGTTTCAGAACTATATGCACCTGTATCAGGTAAAGTAGTTGAATCTAACGATGAGTTAGAAGATAGCCCAGAATTCGTAAATGAATCACCTTACGAAAAAGCTTGGATGGTTAAAGTTGAACTAAGTGATGAAAGTCAATTAGATGAATTATTAACTGCTGAACAATATTCAGAAATGATTGGCGAATAACATAACACTTAACTCCATGATATAACTATCTTGGAGTTTTTTCTTATCATTGAGGCTATTGGAGAGTTAGTGATTTTATAAGTCTAACGAGTTCACCTCAACTTTAAAAAATGATAAATTATTTTATTATAATAAGAAATATTTTAACTATGTAAATTATGTTTATTGTCATCACGGATTGTGAAGAACTAAGTAGAAAGATTTACTATCAACATTTAGAGGGTGGATGTCATGACGATACTGAACCAAGCAATTGTTGTCGAAGGAAAGTCAGACAAGAAGCGTGTCAAACAAGTGATTGATCAACCTATAGAAATTATCTGCACAAATGGTACAATGGGTGTGGATAAATTAGATGAAATGATCGATACTCTATATGACAAACAAGTGTATATTCTTGTAGATTCGGATGATGAAGGTGAAAGAATACGAAAATGGTTCAAACGCTATTTAAGTGAAAGTAGACATATAAGGGTAGATAAACAATATTGTGAAGTTGCCCGTTGTCCTAAACCATATCTATCTAGAGTATTAGAAAAACATGGTTTTATAGTAAAGGATGAGGAAAGGGTGGCGAAAGCAAAATTGGATTATATAGCTGAGAGGGTAAGTTTATTAACATGAATGTAACAAGTGAGCAACGCGTTGACGTCAATAAATATATAAATGAAGATAAGTATCTTATCTTTGGGTATACACCAACATGTGGAACATGTAAGGTTTCTGAACGAATGCTGGATATTGCTAACGATATCTTACAATTACCTACAATAAAAATGGACTTAAACTTTCATCCTGATTTTAGCCAATCGTATGAAATTCAATCTGTACCAGTTTTATTAGTAATGTCAAAAGGCGAAGAGCAAAAAAGGATTTATGCATTTCAATCGGTGCCTTATCTGTTAGAAAATTTAAAATAGTTATTGACGAAATATTAGTACAATGGTAGGATTAAAAATAATTAAATAATGAAACTCTTATCACGAGAGGTGGAGGGATGTGCCCTTTGAAGCCCGGCAACCGTCTTTAAAAGAAATGGTGCCAATTCACATAAAGTTTTAAAACTTTAGAAGATGAGAGAAGCTATTTTGCTTTCTCTATACTTCGGTGAACATAGGGGAAGCATTTTTTAATTGAAGGATTAGCAACACAAGGAGGAAACAGAATGATTGAGTTAAATCAAATAGTCAAAAAGTACAAAACGAAAAAACAGGACGTACTGGCGGTAGATCATGTTGATTTAAGTATTCAATCAGGCTCGATTTTTGGAGTAGTTGGTTTTTCAGGTGCGGGGAAAAGTACTTTAATTAGACTTCTAAATAACCTCGAACAACCAACTTCAGGAGACGTCATTATCGATGGAGATACAATTGGTAAGCTATCAAAATCACAGTTAAGAAAAAAACGTCAAAAAGTGAGCATGATATTTCAACATTTTAATTTACTATGGTCTCGTACTGTATTAAATAATATTACATTTCCATTGGAAATAGCAGGAGTGCCTCGCCGTGAAGCAAAACAACGGGCAAAAGAATTAGTAGAACTTGTTGGACTGAAAGGTAGAGAAAGTGCATATCCTTCAGAGCTATCAGGTGGTCAAAAACAACGTGTCGGTATTGCGCGAGCGTTAGCAAATGAACCAACTGTATTGCTTTGTGATGAAGCGACAAGTGCGTTGGATCCTCAAACAACAGATGAAATTTTAGAATTATTATTGAAAATTAAAGAAGAAAGAAATTTAACAATCGTGATTATCACACATGAAATGCATGTTATTAGACGTATATGTGATGAAGTAGCTGTTATGGAAAACGGTCGTGTGATTGAACAAGGTCAAGTTTCCACAGTCTTTGAAAATCCACAACATGCAGTTACAAAACGTTTTGTTAAAGATGATTTAAATGATGATTTTGACGAATCTATTAGTGACTTAGTATCACTTAATAAAGATGATTATGTTGTACGTTTGAATTTCACAGGGAATAATGCCACGCAACCCCTAGTGTCATACATAACAAAAACGCATAATATCGATGTGAACATATTAGAAGCTAATATTAAACATACAAAAGATGGTTCGCTTGGATTCTTAGTGATTCAATTGAGCAATGTAAATTCAGAAAAATTCGAAAAGTTCAAAAACGACTTAGAAGCGCAACATGTTTCAGTGGAGGTGTTAAGACATGGGTAATTCATTGAGTGACATCCTCCGCGAGATGTTTACAATGCCAAACGTCAGCTGGGATGAAGTTTGGTTAGCGACATATGAAACAATTTATATGACAGTTATTTCGACAATTTTTGCCTTTGTATTAGGTTTAATATTAGGTGTATTACTATTTTTATCAGCTAAAAGTAAATCACCTATAGCAAGAGTTTTCTATAGCGTTGTTTCATTTATAGTTAACTTGTTTAGAGCGATACCATTTATTATTTTAATACTTTTATTAATTCCATTTACAAGTTTAGTGTTAGGCACGATTAGTGGTCCAACGGGGGCATTACCTGCTTTAATCATAAGTGCAGCACCATTTTATGCCAGACTTGTAGAAATTGCATTTAAAGAAATTGATAAAGGTGTTATTGAAGCGGCTTGGTCAATGGGAGCTAATACTTGGACAGTAGTCAAAAAAGTACTTTTACCTGAAGCAATGCCAGCGTTAATTTCAGGTATTACTGTTACAGCGATTGCTTTAGTAGGTTCTACTGCAGTGGCCGGTGTTATTGGTGCAGGCGGTTTAGGTAACCTAGCTTATTTAACAGGTTTCACTAGAAATCAAAATGACGTTATTTTTGTTTCAACAATTTTAATCCTTATTATTGTGTTCATCATTCAATTTATTGGTGATTGGGCTACTAATAAAATTGATAAGAGATAATCTTAAAAAGGGGGACTTTTTATATGAAAAAATTATTTAGTTTAGCTTCTGTACTTGTATTAGCGCTTGTTTTAGCAGCCTGTGGGAATAGTGGAGGTAGTGAAGATAAAAAAATTACAGTAGGTGCTTCTCCAGCTCCTCATGCTGAAATTTTAGAAAAAGCCAAACCATTATTGAAAGATAAAGGCTATGATTTGAAAATTAAAACAATCAATGATTATACAACACCGAATAAATTATTAGATAAAGGTGAATTAGACGCAAACTTTTTCCAACATACACCTTACTTAAAAACTGAGAAAAAAGATAAAGGATATAAAGTAGAATCAGCAGGTAATGTTCATTTAGAACCAATGGCTGTTTATTCTAAAAAGTATAAGAGTCTAAAAGATTTACCAAAAGGTGCCACAGTTTATGTTTCTAATAATCCAGCTGAAGAAGGCCGTTTCTTAAAATTCTTCCAAGATGCAGGATTAATTAAAATAAAAGATGGCGTGAAGATTGAAGATGCTAAATTTGATGATATCGTAGAAAACAAAAAGGATATCAAATTTAATAATAAACAATCTGCAGAATACTTACCGAAAATTTATCAAAATGAAGATGCTGATGCTGTAATTATCAACTCTAATTTTGCAATCGATCAAAAATTAAGTCCTAAAGATGATTCTATTGTATTAGAGAAAGCTAAAGACAATCCTTATGCCAATTTAATTGCTGTTAAAGAAGGACATAAAGATGATAAAAAAATCAAAGCATTGATGGAAGTATTACAATCTAAAGAAATTAAAGATGAAATCAATAAAAAATATGATGGTGCGGTAGTACCAGCTAAATAACAGCGAAATATACAAATAAGCCCTTTAACTGTGATGGTTAGAGGGTTATTTTTGTGTCTGAAAAATAGAAAAAGGGAATAAAAAGGGCAGTGTGTGAAAATTATCGGATATAAGCATAAGAATACGCCCATCTTGGACGCATTAACCTAAATATACTTGTTCAAGTTTGTTCATCATCTCTGTCCATTTGTTCTGTAACGTGAGAATAAAACGTGGTAAATATGTTAAGAATCCAGACACAGGCAAGTACAATATTATTTATAATGAGAGTGTTGAGATGGTAGAAGTACCTATTAAGATAAGTGATCGTTTAAAAGCGCGTGATCTACTTGGTAAATATCATACTTTATTTACTGATAAGAAAGAAATTTCGGTAGAAATACCTATATTCATTAATGTTGAGGGATGGGATGATGAATCAGAAGATGAAATGGATAAGAAGTACCCGAACAGAACTAAAATTATAGATGATGTTCCATTGGAGGATTAGAAGAAAGCCCACTATCAATGAGAATGGGCTTATTATTATGTTAATAAATTTAATAAAAGTTCTGCTAAATAAGTTTCCATAAAGACTGCTATTACAATTAAATGTAAAGAAATAAAAAAATGAATTTTTAGTAAATTAAGTGTTGATAATTTGATAGATAGGTTTTGTTTTTATTTTTTCTAAAAATGTTACTTATTTTTCTAATGATAGATTGATTGACTTTAAATAAGGCACTAGCTATGAAGCAAAAACCTAATATTTCTATGATGAAGTGAGGCGTAGAAGCTACAATCATCATACTCCCTTTATATAAGTCAAAATTAAGTACAATGCCGAATGCTATACCCAGTGGTACTGTTGTAGTTATGATATTCAAATAATATAGAAAAGGAATTGGAAGTATGGTTAATATTAGCATTTGTAAAGGTACTTTAAAGCCATTATTTAGTATATATTCTCAAACTTTTTGCAATCCTTGTGCTTTTTCTAGAGTATTAGGTGTACCATTTGTAGCACTTTTAAAGGTTTTTATAGAGGGGCTAAATATAATGGTCAGAATAAAAGTGATTATGAAAATCAATAATGTTGTAGCTAAAAATCTTAATGTTCTTTTTATATAAGTACCATCTTGAATTTTAAGCATATGTGCCTCCATTTAATAAAGATTGTTTATATAACTAATATTACGCTATCAAATATTTATTAATATTAATAGGTTATTTAAATTAAATATGGTTTCTAACTTCCGGCCATCATTATAAGTTCTGGTGGGTGTTTTATTACTGTTACATTCAATTATTTAAATTAGACATTTAGGAACTCAATTTATACATATAGGAAATAAAAGGAAAATAAACAAAAGATTATGTACAATATGGTTGCGAAGAACTAAAAAAACAGGGGGTATAGGTTTGAAAAACAAATTTTTGAAATTTAGCACTGTATTTTTTAGCAAGTACGATATTATTACAACCTTTAACAATGAGTTCAGCGCAAGTGAAAGCAGCTACTACAGAGAAAAGTAATGACCAACAAGTAAAAGAAGAGTATATTAAGTATAAAGAAGCTTGGATTAAAGCAATTAATGAAATACTAGAGAGTGACTTTAAAGACCCATCAGTTAAACAAGAATTAAAGAATAACATAGCTAGCTTCAGAAGAACGTGGTAAAGCAACAATAGCTGCAAAAGTAGCAGCAGAAGGTATAAGAGCTGTAATGAAAAAGGTTGGCCAAAAAGGCTGGGATAAAATGATAAAAAAATAGAAACTACTTCTGGTCAAGAGCTTGTAGCATTACATTACAAATCGGTAACCAATTTAGTTAACATGCTTGCACAATCTCAGAAAAAAGCAACAGTAGTCATAAGTGATTATTTGCAAAAAAATGCTGGATTAAATAAAGTGGCAGCAGATGGAGTTGCAGCAACATTTGTTGCAGTCATACTATAATTTATAAATAGGAGCGTTTTTACGCCTAAATCACAACAAGTTTTAGTAGGAATTACTTTATTCTTACTAGCGTTTAATATAGTTATACCAGTTATAGGAGAAACATTAAATGTTGGAGTGATAGATTTTAGTTAAACATTAATAAGATGCACTCAAGGGCTATTTATTATAATCTTTGGTATTTTTACGTTTAGACAAATTAAGCGAAAAGGATTTAAGTAGCATTATGCAACCCACTACCTCTGATACGAGGAGTGGGTTTATTTAATGTTAGATCATTGCTTTAAATCAAAATGGAGTTAAGTTATATTGTATATAGAAATGTAAAAGCGCAATTGGGTTGGTAGTCCCAATGCAAATGAAATTATTTGTCAGTAACCTTCCTCCTCAGGTCGTCCATCATTTCTGATTAATTAAGAGGAGGGGTAGCGTGGAGCTATCTATATTTCATGATGGGCAATTTTTTATAGGTATAGTTGAATATAAGGTTGGAAATAAATCCAAGTTTGCCAAATACACTTTTGGAGCAGAGCCAGACGATGGAGAAATTCTCTGTTTTATTGAGAACTATTTGCTAATATTGATAGAAAACACTCAAACTAGTGTTAGAACTAAAAAACGAAAGCAAAAAGTTAATACTAAGAGGCTACAAAGGCAAATATCTAAAGAACAAAAAATGCCTGAAGATTTGACTAGAGCACAATTAGCCTTAAAAGAAGAACAAGAGTTAAAAAAGAAACAAAGTAAGAAGCGAAATAAAGCCAAAAAAGATGCTTTCAAAGAGAGAAAAAGAAAAATCAAGAAATACAAAGCAAAAGAAAAGCATAAAGGTCATTAATTGATTGTGTATAATGATGTATGCAATTAGTAGAATTTGTCTTGGTTTGGTATAATAAGAGTGTGTAGTAGCAACCAATGTCTCCCCGTTATTGGTTGCATTTTTTAAATCTCTATTCCTAGGATTACCAACAATAGTGAATAGATGCCGTTTTTGATACTCGAGCTATTTCCAGATTATAGATAATTTTTTAATAGCTTAATTTTACAATTAGCACAGTTATCTAATTTAAAATGTGAATGAATCAGTGCATTGAATTTTAAATGATAACTACAAATATCTTGAAATGAAAATTTTAAAGTTAAATTAGTGATTTTATTAAAACGCATCTTATTTAATAAATTACTTTTAAATATTAAGGAGTGGATTGAAATGAGTCTAAAAGAAATGTGGAATTACTTATTAAACAAAAAATGGCGTACTAATGATGTATTGACGATTATTGCCTGTATGTTTGTTGTAAGTTTGGTTACAACGCCATTGGTCGGGGTACCAGTTGGTGCTATCGTCTATTTACTTTGGTTTGATAAGAATTTTAAAAAGTAGGTCGAAATTAATTAATATTTAGAATTAATACTAACAGAAAAAGTAATAAAGTATTTCCTAGTAGTTAAGTTTGAATTGAACAATTATAAGGTGTAAAATATAATTAAGTTTTAATTAATATATTTGCTAAGTTAGATACCAAGGTACTACTGTTACTTTGAATATTTAATGTTATTAGTTTCAAATTGTTAATTTTAACTGTAATGGGAGAGCTTAAAATAATTAGAGGTATGAATCTTATTAAAGCTCTATTTATTGATATATTATATGAATGAAATATCATTTTCGCTATTGATATTTTATCATTATTAAACCCGACAATTATGTTATATAAATTTTCATTTCAGTATAGATGAAAACGTATATAAGTTATGTGTCGGGTTTTATTTATGATGCTTCACTTGATAAAAATTGAATAAAACTTCTTATGAGCTGGAGTTACAGAAATCAATTTTTGCAATAATAATTCCGCCATATAAATCTAATACTGACAAAGATGTTTAGCAGTAATTTTAGTATTTCTTGTTGAAATTTTAACAACAACTATTGATAGTAAAATACATAAAAAACCGAGACATTAATTATGTCTCGGAATCATTTGTACTTATTTGATTATTAAGATTGATCGTATTCGTCTTTAATATCGCCGACAATGTTTTCTAAGATATTTTCCATTGTGATAATACCAAGTGGACTTTGTTGTTCGTCTTCCACTAGAGCTATATGAATTTGGTGTGATTTCATTTGTTCTAAGACTTGATGATATTTTGAATTTAATTTGATTTTAAGAATACTATGAGTAATATCCTTAAGCGAATTTATATCATTACTTAATAGATCTTTTGCATGTATATAACCTACAATTTGTGTAGTGTTGTCTTTAATTACAGGAAATCTTGTGTAGTTTGCATTACTTACATATGCTTTAGTTTCATCAATATTACTATTGATATCAACAACTGAGACTTTTTCAAGTGGCAAGTACCCGTCTGCAATTTTCATTTCATCAAACGCGAAAGCACGATTAATGTGTGTTAACTCATTTTCAGAAATTTCTCCACCTTCATGGCTTTCTTTAATTAATAGTTTTAATTCTTCTTCTGAATGATATAATTCACTTTCTTTAGCAGGTTGCATACCAAACATTTTTAAAATTAATCTTGCCGAGCCGTTAAGAATGTAAATAAATGGATAAAATAATTTGTAAAACATGATAATTGGCTTAGCGATTAGCAATGTGATTTGTTCGGCTTTTTGAATTGCAATTGTTTTAGGTGCCATTTCACCGACAACCACGTGTAAATAAGTTGCAATTACAAACGCACTAATTAATGTGAATATATGAATCATTGTTTCTGAAAGACCTAAACTACTAAAAATAGGATGTAATAAAAACTCAAAGGTAGATTCACCGACCATACCAATACCTAAAGCTGTAATCGTAATGCCAAGTTGACAAGCAGCTAAATATTCATCTAAGTGTGAAACTACTTTTTGTGCGGCAATCGCTTTTTTATTGTCTCCGTTCGCCAGTGAGTTAATCCTAGATGTTCGAACTTTAACGATTGCGAATTCTGTCGCCACAAAGAATGCGGTTAACACCAATAATAAAATAAATATAATTAAACTAATAAAGGTTCCCAAAAATTAATTAATTCCTCCGATATATTTTTATTCAATCATTTCTGATTAGTATACTATTATATAAAAAGTACGAGTTCATAGCTAGTGTAAAGAATTACTTTATGTGAAATTAGTTGTTCGAACGATCAATTGAATAACTCTTAATTTAATTTGTAGATAAATATGATACAAATTAAAAATAATTAGTCATCTGCTGTAATTTTTCCTAGTTTATAACTAATAACAAATCCTAATATCAGTGTGATGATTGAAATAATCCAAGTTATAAATGTGCCAGGTAGACCTGGGAACACTGCGTAAAGTGAGCCAACTACAAAACCTATAATAAGAGCATATGTGAGAAAAGTATAATAGGATAGTAAATACTGAATTAATTTACTTGAGAATAAAAATCCGCAAATAATACCAAAACCTACAGTTAATAAAACAGGTATTGTCGCAAAGTTTAATGACATAAATTCTGAAATAGCAAACATTACTGTGCCATAAACTCCAAAGACGAGTAACATGAATGAACCTGATATACCAGGTAATAACATGGCACTAGAAGCACACATACCTGCTATAAAATATTTGATTATTAAACCAGAATTTAATGTTAAAGTTTCACCAGCGTGCTTATCTCCATTATTGAGTAATGTAATAACTACTATAATAACGATGCCTAGTAACAATAATATATAATGCTGTATACTAAACGTTTGTTTGAATTTAGACGTTTTCAATAGGTAAGGAATAATACCTCCGATAAGTCCAACAAAAAAGAACATTGTTGGTACTGTGTGTGTACTAAGTAAGTAATTAATGAGTTTACTTAATACTCCGATTGCGATAACCATACCCAGACCAATAGGGATTAAGAATTTCAGACTTACCCAAAATCGTTTTGAAAAAATACCGCTAATGGAACGTATGAAATCATCATAGATGCCTAGTAACAGTGCAATTGTTCCACCGCTTACTCCGGGGACTAAATCAGTCGTACCCATTGCAAAACCTTTCCATAAATTAGACCATTTAATTTTTGACATATCTTTCTCCTTTTTTAATAATGTAGTAATGATATTAGCATAAAAAAGTGAAATACAATATTATAAACACAAAGAAACAAAATGATGTAGATACCATATTTATAATGCGAATTAATATAAAAAAGAGCATTTAATGTATTGAGAACATTAAGGATACTTTTATCATTTACAGAAACCATAGTATTATTATCAAAAATCATTGTGTTTTAATAACGATTTTAATTTAGCACTAGAAAAGGTTTATATTCATATATAACTACGTTATAATTAGATGATGTAACAAGTGCTCAGTCTTTTGACTGTAGATTAAAATTATTATAAACTAGATAGGAAAAACATATCATATAATACGGAGGGAATATGTATGCCATCAACATTAGAAATTAAAGACCTACATGTGTCTATAGAAGATAAAGAGATTCTAAAGGGTGTTAATTTAACAATTAACACAGGTGAAATACACGCAGTTATGGGACCAAATGGTACTGGTAAATCAACATTATCATCAGCAATCATGGGCCACCCAAGCTTTGAAGTAACAAAAGGGGAAGTAATCTTAGACGGCGTTAATATCTTAGAATTAGAAGTTGACGAACGTGCAAAAGCTGGTCTTTTCTTAGCAATGCAATATCCATCAGAAATCACTGGCGTAACAAATGCAGACTTCATGCGTTCAGCAATAAATGCTAAACGTGAAGAAGGTGAAGAAATTAATTTAATGCAATTTATCAAAAAACTTGATAAAGAAATGGGTTACTTAGATATCGATCAAGATATGGCACAACGTTACTTAAATGAAGGTTTCTCTGGCGGTGAGAAGAAACGTAATGAAATTCTTCAATTAATGATGTTAGAACCAAAATTCGCAATTTTAGATGAAATTGACTCAGGTTTAGATATTGATGCATTAAAAGTTGTTTCTAAAGGGATCAACCAAATGCGTGGAGACGAATTTGGCTCATTAATTATCACGCACTATCAACGTCTATTAAATTACATTACGCCTGATCATGTTCACGTTATGTATGGTGGTAAAGTAGTTACTTCTGGTGGTCCAGAATTAGCTAAGCGTCTTGAAGAAGAAGGTTACGAATGGGTTAAAGAAGAGTATGGTGCTACAGAATAAGTCTCAACTCATATTAAACATATTAATTTAGATGAAGATTTAAGGTCTTGATTTATACCGATGAATTAAATCATACAATCATCAAATGGGAGGAAAAAAGTATGACGACTGAAACTTTGAACATTTCTGAAGCGCAACTAGTTGAATATTCACAAGCCCATAATGAACCTACTTGGCTAACAGAATTACGTAAAGAAGCGTTAAAATTAACTGAAACTTTAGAAATGCCAAAACCAGATAAAACAAAAATTAACAGATGGGATTTTGACTCATTTAAGCAACACGAAACAACAGGTAACGTATATCATACGTTAGAAGAATTACCAGAAGCAGTAAAAGATATTATCGATATAGATAATTCTGAGAATTTGATTATTCAACATAATAATACATTGGCTTTTACTAAAGTTTCTGATTCTGCAAAAAATGATGGCGTTATTGTTGAAGGTTTATCTGAGGCATTAGTTAATCATCCAGATTTAGTAAAACAATATTTCATGAATGAAACTGTTACTGTTGATGAACACAGATTAACAGCATTACACACAGCATTATTAAACGGTGGCGTATTTGTATATGTACCTAAAAATGTAGTTGTAGAACACCCAATTCAATATGTTGTCTTACATGACGATGAACAAGCAAGTTTCTACAATCATGTCATTATTAGTACAGAGGAAAGTGCAGAAGTGACATATGTTGAAAACTATCTATCAAATGCTAGTGGTGAAGGTAGCCAATTGAATATCATTTCAGAAGTAAATGCTGGAGCAAACTCAAAAATTACTTATGGTTCTGTAGATTATTTAGATAAAGGCTTTACTGGTCATATTATCCGCCGTGGTATTACTCAAGCAGATGCTACAATTAATTGGGCACTTGGACTTATGAATGAAGGTAGCCAGATTATTGATAATACAACAAACTTAATTGGTGACCGTTCAGAAAGTGAATTAAAATCTGTTGTTGTTGGTACAGGTAGCCAAAAAGTTAATTTAACATCAAAAATTGTGCAATATGGTAAAGAAACAAATGGCTATATTTTAAAACATGGTGTTATGCTTGAAAGTGCCTCAACAGTATTTAATGGCATTGGACACATCAAACATGGTGGCGCTAAATCAAATGCTAACCAAGAATCTCGTGTATTGATGTTATCTGAAAATGCTCGTGGAGATGCTAACCCAATTTTATTAATTGATGAAGATGACGTAGAAGCAGGACACGCAGCTTCAGTTGGCCGTGTAGACCCAGAGCAATTATACTACTTAATGAGTCGTGGTATTTCTCGTCAAGAAGCAGAGCGCCTAGTTATTCATGGTTTCTTAGATCCAGTAGTTCGTGAACTACCAATTGAAGATGTTAAACGTCAATTACGTGAAGTAATTGAATTAAAAGTAAATAAATAGACTTAAAATTGAAGTTAAGACAATAGTAATTAAAGCGGGAAGTCCAATTTTGACCGTAGCGACAAAGATAGTATAACGATCTATCAATTGTGACTGAACCTTTGCTAAGGTCTGCATATTGATTTTTAATAAAGGAAGGCCTGTGAGTAATTTGACTGATACTTTAAATGTTACTGAAATTATAAAAGATTTTCCAATTCTCAATCAACAAGTTAATGGCAATCGCTTGGCTTATTTAGATACAACTGCTACTAGTCAGACACCCGTGCAAGTTATTGATGCAATGGCTGATTATTATAAACGTTATAATTCAAATGTACATCGTGGTGTACACACATTAGGATCATTAGCGACAGATGGTTATGAAAGTGCTCGTGAGACAGTGAGACGTTTTATTAATGCAAAATACTTTGAAGAAGTCATTTTCACTAGAGGTACAACAGCATCAATAAATATTGTCGCTCATAGTTATGGTGATGCTAACATTGTAGAAGGTGATGAGATTGTAGTCACTGAAATGGAACATCATGCTAATATCGTGCCATGGCAACAATTGGCTAAGCGAAAAAATGCATCATTAAAATTTATCCCAATGACTGAAGATGGGGAGTTAGCGATTGAAGATGTAAAAGCTACAATTAATGATAATACAAAAATTGTAGCTATAGCACATGTATCCAACGTACTTGGCACAATTAATGATATAAAAGCTATAACAGAAGTTGCACATGAACATGGCGCAATCATTAGCGTGGATGGTGCACAAGCAGCGCCTCACATGGCATTGGATATGCAAGAATTAGATGTTGATTTTTACAGCTTTAGTGGTCATAAAATGCTTGGTCCAACAGGTATTGGTGTTTTATATGGTAAACGCGAGTTACTTAATAAAATGGAACCAATTGAATTCGGCGGAGATATGATTGATTTTGTAGGCAAATATGAAGCTTCATGGGCTGACTTACCTACTAAATTTGAAGCTGGTACACCATTAATAGCTCAAGCAATTGGCTTAGCTGAAGCTGTAAGATATATTGAAAACTTAGGTTTCGAAGAGATCCAACAACATGAAACAGCATTAACACAGTACGCTTACGACAAGATGTCAGAGATAGAGGGTATTGAAATTTATGGACCTGCGAAAGAAAGACGCGCTGGTGTTATTACATTCAATATGACTGATGTTCATGCGCATGATGTAGCAACTGCGGTAGATACTGAAGGTGTGGCCGTAAGAGCCGGACATCATTGTGCACAACCACTTATGAAGTGGTTGAATCAATCTTCTACAGCACGCGCAAGTTTTTATATTTATAACACGAAAGAAGATATTGACCAACTCGTCGAAGCGTTGAAACAGACGAAGGAGTTTTTCTCATATGAATTTTAATAATTTAAATCAATTGTATCGTTCAGTGATTATGGATCATTATAAAAGTCCAAGAAATAAAGGCACTTTAGATAATGGTTCCATGACCGTCGACATGAACAATCCAACGTGTGGTGACCGCATTCATCTTACGTTTGATATTGAAGATGGTTTCATAAAAGATGCTAAATTTGATGGGGAAGGTTGTTCAATTTCCATGTCTAGTGCTTCAATGATGACTGAAGCGGTAAAAGGTCATTCATTAGCAGATGCTATGAAAATGAGTCAAGAATTTTCTAAAATGATGCTTGGTGAAGACTATGAAATTAGCGAAGATATGGGCGATATTGAAGCCCTACAAGGCGTCGCTCAATTCCCTGCGCGTATTAAATGTGCCACATTAGCATGGAAAGCACTCGAAAAGGGTACAGTTGAAAAAGAAGGCAATACTGAAGAGTAAGATTAAACTGAAGTTGATGCATTGACAATGTGTAAAATTCCATTCAAACTAGGGATTACAACATGATATCTAATGTAGTTAAAGGTTTAATACATTGCCTATTTAACAGCATATAAAAAGTAATACACAAATGATTTTGCACGTAAGTCGTTTTTAATATATAAAAGGAGTGATTTAAATGGCTAAAAAAGCACCTGATGTTGGGGATTATCAATATGGTTTCCATGACGAAGATGTTTCCATTTTTAGATCAGAACGTGGTTTGACGGAAAATATTGTCCGTGAAATCTCAAGCATGAAAGATGAACCAGAATGGATGCTTAACTATAGATTGAAATCATTAAAACAATTCTACAAAATGCCAATGCCACAATGGGGTGGAGACTTATCTGAATTGGACTTTGATGATATCACTTACTATGTTAAACCATCTGAAAATACAGAACGTTCATGGGATGAAGTACCTGAAGAAATCAAACGTACGTTTGATAAATTAGGTATTCCTGAAGCAGAACAAAAATACCTTGCTGGTGTTTCTGCACAATATGAATCTGAAGTTGTTTACCATAATATGGAAAAAGAACTTGAAGATAAAGGAATTATCTTTAAAGATACAGATAGTGCATTAAGAGAAAACGAAGAGTTATTCAGACAATATTTCTCAACAGTTGTACCTGCAGCTGACAACAAGTTCTCAGCATTAAACTCAGCTGTTTGGTCCGGTGGTTCATTCATTTATATACCTAAAAACATTAAATTAGATACACCATTACAAGCATATTTCCGTATTAACTCTGAAAATATGGGACAATTTGAACGTACATTAATCATCGCTGATGAAGGCGCATCTGTTAACTATGTTGAAGGTTGTACAGCTCCTGTTTACTCAACAAGCTCTCTACACTCAGCAGTAGTTGAAATCATCGTTCATAAAGACGCACATGTTCGTTACACAACAATTCAAAACTGGGCAAACAACGTTTATAACTTAGTTACAAAACGTACGTTAGTTCATGAGAATGGTAACATGGAATGGGTTGACGGTAACTTAGGTTCTAAATTAACGATGAAATATCCTAACTGTGTATTGATGGGTGAAGGTGCCAAAGGTAGTACTTTATCTATTGCATTTGCAGGTAAAGGACAAGTACAAGATGCTGGTGCTAAGATGATTCATAAAGCGCCAAACACTTCTTCAACAATTGTTTCTAAATCTATTTCTAAAGATGGCGGTAAAGTTGTTTATCGCGGTATTGTTCACTTTGGACGTAAAGCTAAGGGCGCACGTTCAAATATTGAATGTGATACTTTAATCTTAGATAATGAATCTACTTCAGACACGATTCCATATAACGAAGTATTTAACGATAATATTTCTTTAGAACACGAAGCGAAAGTTTCTAAAGTATCTGAGGAACAATTATTCTACTTGATGAGTCGTGGTATTTCTGAAGAAGAAGCGACTGAAATGATTGTAATGGGCTTCATTGAACCATTTACAAAAGAATTACCAATGGAATACGCGGTAGAGATGAACCGTTTAATTAAATTTGAAATGGAAGGTTCAATCGGTTAAATTTAATCATTGAAATCACTATTTAAAAATAATAAAAGCACGAAGTGATACTAAATTAATAGCATTTATCTTTAAATGTTGTTAAAATTGCGTATCATTTCGTGTTTTTTATTTTGAAAATAAAAAATGAAATGAACTAATAGATTTTTCTTTTTTGAGGGGAGTAATAAATAGTGACAGACCAAAGATTTGATGAGATACAATTAATATGCGTTAAAAAGGATGAATTCGAAGCTTTCAAAAAACAATCTTCATTATCATTTTTGAAAGGTCTCCAAGCAACTTTCCCAGAACAAGAACACCCAGAAAATTTTGCACCAGTCCCATCAGAACAAGAATATAATGAATCTTTTTATTCAGATAATCCTCATATTTATTATTTTTATTTAAATGGTGGGAATATTGGTGGCGCTATCTTTGAAATTGATAAAGAAAATAAAAGAAGTCATGTCGATACATTATATATTAATGACAATGCACATGGCCAAGGGATTGGAACTAAAGTTTGGAAAGCGATTGAAAATCATTTTCCAGAAACTAAAGTTTGAGAATTACATACACCTTATTTTGAAAAGCGTAATATCCATTTCTACATAAATAAATGCAATTTTCATATCACAGGATTTTATAAAGAAATGTTTGATGTGAATGGCATGAAAAAAGAATTTGAGTTCTTTAAATTTGAAAAAATTATGAGCTAAGTTATTTAAAATTGAACAATATTAGCTCTACGTAAAAGGGGTTTTTTAGTAACACTACTAATATATTATTTAACTATAAAAGCCTAAACAAAGGGAGTGTTTAAAACAAAACATCTAATAGTATGAGAATTTTATAAAATAATATTAAATAAGACTGAATCGACTATGTGTGCTTATACTTGTTTTTAACTTGAGAGCAATTGTGTGAAAGTGGCTTAAATAATTCAATTGATTTTGTACTTTTGCATGCTACTAGCGTGTGTTATTTCCAGCGATCTAACTTGGCCATAAATTTTTTAGTATACATTTTGTTTGTTTAAAAAGAATTTTTGTATTTTATTCATGTTTGATTCTTGAAATCTTTTTAGATTATACTCGTACATATCATCAAATCCAAGATCCATAGTAAATGAACCATTTTGATAACAATGATGACAGTATTTTTCTGATGTTGAACCGTCACTTTCTATTACTGCAGGGGCTTTTTTATCTATAGGCATTCCACAACTTTGGCACTGTGTTACCTTAGCCATATGAAAAATTCATCTTCTGTATTATTTTCCTTATCATAACATAGTTACCTGTATCAATTAGCTATCAGTTGTGAGTTCTTTATACTGGGAAACGATATATTATATTACAAGAACAATGCGTTTATAAAGTTATTAAAGTGGGAAATAATATGAAAGTGAATTTATTAATAAAGCTTATTAAAGGAGTCATGAATTTATGGTTATTGGTATAATCATACTTTTGTTTGCCTCATTTTTCTTTTCGGGAAGTGAAACCGCATTAACTGCTGCAAACAGGATGAAAATACAAACAGATGCTCAAGAGGGAAATAAAAAAGCGGGGAAATTATCAAAATTATTAACAAAACCAAGTGAATTTATCACGGCGATACTGATTGGGAATAATATCTCGAATATTATTTTACCTACATTAGTTACAATATTAGCAGTAGACTTGGGTTTAAATGTTGGGATCGCAACTGCAGTAACAACAGTAGTTATCATTGTTATTTCAGAAGTTATTCCTAAGTCAATTGCAGCTACATATCCAGATAGAATTTCACGTTTAGTGTATACACCTATATCGTTTTTCGTCTTTATATTTAAACCAATCACTAAAATTTTAAATGGTATAACAGATGCAATTAACCGATTTTTATCTAAAGGACAGGAAGAGCAACAACGTTATTCAAAAGAAGAGATTAGACAGATGGTTACCATTGCAGGTAGCGAAGGCGCGTTTAATGAAATGGAGCGTAATCGTATTCAAGGGGTTATGGATTTTGAGCAATTAAAGATTACAGACATTGATACAACCCCACGCATAAATGTTACTGCATTTCCTTCAGATATTTCGTATGAAGAAACTTATGAGACTGTAGTTTCTAATCCATATACACGTTATCCTGTATATGGTAAAGATATCGATCAAGTTATAGGTATTTTTCATTCTAAATATTTATTAGCATGGAGCCGTGAACCTGAGAATGATATTTTAAAATATACATCGGAACCCTTATTTGTAAATGAGCATAATCGTGCTGAATGGGTGTTGAGGAAAATGACAGTTTCACGTAAACATTTAGCCATTGTTTTAGATGAGTATGGTGGTACGGAAGCTATTGTTTCTCATGAAGACCTTATTGAAGAAATGTTAGGTATGGAAATAGAAGACGAGATGGATGAAGAAGAAAATGAAAAACTAGAGGAACAAATGAAGGCGTACAATAAAAATAATATATGATTTTAATCGTGGTTTAATGGTGTTATTTTGTTAAAAAGGCAAAGGGGCAGATTAAATGAAATTATCGTCTAGAGTTACTAAATTATTAAATATTAAATATCCAATTATACAAGCTGGCATGGCAGGATCGACCACGCCTGAATTAGTCGCGACAGTGAGTAATAGTGGTGGATTAGGAACGATTGGCGCAGGATATTTTAGTGCAGAACGACTGGAAAAAGAAATCACTTATGTACAACAATTAACTGATTTACCATATTCAGTGAATTTGTTTGTGCCTAGTGAGAAGTTATTTATTCCTGAAAAAGTAGAGCACATGAATGCTTGGTTAAAACCATATCGCAGAGCATTAAATATAGATGAGCCTACTGTTAATATAAGTGAGAAACAGCAGTTTGAAGATACGATTGATATCGTGATTGAAAAAGGTGTGTCTGTAGTTTCGTTTACATTTGGCATTCCTGAACAATCAATACTTACCAGATTAAAAGAAAGAAATATTAAAGTTATAGGAACGGCTACAAGTGTGGAGGAAGCGATTGCTAATGAAAGTGCAGGTATGGATGCTATCATAGCTCAGGGCAGTGAGGCAGGTGGACATAGGGGAGCTTTTACAGAAACGTCCAGCAATCTTACCCCTCTCATAGGTACGATGTCACTCATACCTCAAATTGTCGACCAGGTGAGTATACCTGTCGTTGCAGCAGGTGGTATCATGGATGGCAGAGGTTTGGTCGCTAGTATGATTTTAGGTGCTGAAGGTATACAAATGGGGACGGCATTTTTAACATCGGAGGAAAGCGGTGCAAGCCAACTTTATAAAAACGCAATTCAACATAGTAAAGAAACGGATACTGTAGTTACAAATGTCTTTACTGGAAAACCTGCGAGAGGCATAGATAATGAGTTTATTCATAAGATGAGTGAATACAATGAAGATATCCCAGATTACCCTATACAAAATCAATTGACTAGCGCAATTCGCAAAGAAGCGGCTAGAGAAGGTAATGCGCAGTGGACACATTTATGGAGTGGTCAAAGCCCTAGATTAGCACAATATTCGTCGGCATCAACACTGATGGAACGTATTGTACAACAAGCAAACCAACTATTGAATCAGTGAATAACTATAAATATATGACTAACGCAATATGTAATTTACTTATTAACCTATAACTTAGCTTTAAAAATAGTGTTTTTTAGACAAGAGGAGTAGTATAAATTGAAATCAACTTTAAACTTTTGATTTCAATACTACTTCTCTTTTTTATTATTGAAAATTAACACTAACTATAATTAGCATGTCTTTATATGTTTTTAAATACATTCGATAAATTATAAAGTATCAACATTTACTTTTTTAAGTTATAGTAAATTAAATTTAATCAAGTGAATCCATTAAAACATATATGGTATCATTAACTTGGTGATACTATGATAAATATAGGGTTAACAGGTTGGGGGGACCATGATTCGTTGTATGAAGACTTGCAGCGTAAGACGGATAAATTAACTACATATGCAAGCCATTTTCCAATCGTAGAATTGGACGCAACGTATTATGCAATTCAACCTGAGAGAAATATTAGAAAATGGATAAAAGAAACACCTGAAAGATTTAAATTTATAGTGAAAATACATCAAGCATTAACTTTGCATGCAGACTATCATGACTTTGCTGATACAAGGCAAACTTTAGTAGAGCAATTTAAAATGATGCTTCAACCATTAAAAGATGAGAATAAACTTGCGATGGTGTTGGTACAATTTCCACCTTGGTTTGATTGTACTGTTCAGAATATAACTTATATTCGCTATATCCGCGCACAATTGGAAGCATTTCCTGTATGTGTAGAATTTAGACACCAATCTTGGTTTAATGAGTCTTTTAAAGAAGAAACATTGTCATTCTTAACACAGCAAGATATCATTCATGCAGTATGTGATGAACCTCAAGTTGGTCAAGGTTCTGTACCGATGGTTAACCGCATTACAAATGAAACTGCATTTGTACGGTACCATGGAAGAAATGTACATGGATGGACTAAAAAAGATATGATGGATGATGAATGGAGAGAAGTAAGGTATTTATATGATTATAGTGAACAAGAATTAAAAGCTTTAATTGATAAAGTAAAAGTACTAGAACATAAAGCCAAAGATATTTACGTCGTTTTTAATAATAATTCTGGTGGACATGCAGCACCCAATGCTAAAACCTATCAACGTTTATTGGGCATAGATTATCAGGGTTTAGCGCCACAACAATTAAAATTATTTTAGGAGCGATTGAATGTTAACAGTAATATTATTGATTTTAATTGGCGGTTTTTCAGCAATTTTAGGATCGTTAGTTGGTATTGGTGGAGGTATAATCATTGTACCTACGCTGGTTTATTTAGGTGTTGATCATGATTTACTTGAAGGTATAACGCCTCAAGTCGCTATAGGTACTTCATCAGTTATATTGATAGTAACTGGACTATCTTCAACGTTGGGATACTTAAAAACAAAACAAGTTGATGTGAAAAATGGCTCGATATTTTTATTTGGTTTGCTACCTGGGGCGTTGGTTGGATCTGTAATAAGCCGTTACTTAACATTAGCATCTTTTAACTTGTATTTTGGTTTGTTTTTAATATTAGTAGCAAGTTTGCTTGTAATACGAAAGAAAATAAGACCATTAAAAATATTTGCTAAAGCAAAGTACGAACGGAGTTATATTGATGGTTATGGTAAGCAATATTTTTATCATGTGCCACCCTTAATTTCTTTTATAGCAACATTATTTATTGGTATATTAACAGGGTTACTAGGTATAGGTGGTGGCGCATTAATGACACCACTAATGTTAATTGTATTTAGATTCCCGCCACATGTGGCGGTTGGTACAAGCATGATGATGATCTTCTTTTCTAGTGTTATGAGTTCAGTAGGTCATATTGCACAAGGTCATGTGGCTTGGTTATATGCAATTGTTCTAGTATTTGCAAGTTATTTCGGTGCGAAGATTGGCGTGAAAATTAATCATTCGGTAAAATCAGAGACCGTTGTAATATTGTTGCGTACAGTAATGTTAATTATGGGTATATATTTAATAATTAAATCATTTTTATAAAACGAAGGAGGGGAACTATAGATGAAATTAACAATTTATCACACAAATGACATACATAGTCACTTACATGAATATGCACGAATTACAGAGTATTTGACCCAAAAGAGATCAAAACTAAGACATCATTCACTATATTTAGATATTGGCGACCATGTTGACCTTTCGGCGCCTGTCACTGAAGCAACTATGGGGATAAAAAACGTCGAATTATTAAATACGGCGCATTGCGATATCGCTACTATTGGTAATAATGAAGGTATGACTATTTCTCATGATGCGTTAAATACTTTATATGACAATGCAACATTCGATGTCACTTGTGCGAATGTCTTTGATGAACATGGGCATTTACCCCGTAATATGTCATCATCATTCATAAAAGTTATAGACGGAGTACGCATATTATTTATTGCGGCTACTGCTCCATTCACTCCTTTTTATCGAGCTTTAGACTGGATTGTTACAAATCCTTTAGAAGCAATTAAAGATGAAATAAAAGCTAATGAAGGTGCTTATGATTTACTTGTGATTATGAGTCATGTTGGTGTATTCTTTGACGAAAAATTATGCCAAGAAATTCCAGAAATTGATTTGATTTTAGGTAGTCATACACACCACTATTTTGAAAATGGTGAGATTAACAATGGTGTTTTGATGGCTGCAGCAGGAAAATATGGGCATTTTTTAGGGGAAGTCACACTAGAAATTGAAAATAATAACATAATAAAAAAACAAGCAATACTCCATCCACTCGACAAATTACCAGAAGTTGAGACTCATTTTGATGAAGAAGGAAAAATGTTGTTAAATGATTCAGTGATTGATCGACCAATTTCTTTACCTAGAAAAACAGACACCATTACTCAAACAACTCATATTTTAGCAGAAAGTATTTTTGAATTTACGAATGCAGACTGTACAATTATTAATGCAGGACTCATCGTAAATGGCATAGAGGCAGAGCGATTAACGGAGTATGATATACATCAGATGTTACCTCACCCTATTAACGCAGTCCGTATTAGATTAAGTGGGCGAGAGTTGAAAAATATAATAATCAAAAGTCAAAAACAAGAATATCTTAATGAACATGCCCAAGGTCTGGGTTTTAGAGGTAATATTTTTGGCGGCTATATTTTATATAATTTAGGATTTATTGAGTCTGAATCACGTTACTTTATAAACGGTGAATTAATAAATGATGAAGAAACGTATATATTAGGAACGATTGATATGTATACGTTTGGACGCTATTTTCCTACTTTAAAAGATCAGTCTATAGATTACCTGATGCCAGAGTTTTTAAGAGATATTTTTAAAGAAAAATTATTGGAATATTAAAATATGACTTTATACGTTTTAATTTACCTGAATTTTCGTTATAATGATTAGAGATTTCAAATCAGGAGGATTGTGCGGTTATGGCTACTAAAAATGAAGAGATTTTACGTAAACCAGATTGGTTGAAAATAAAGCTAAATACTAACGAAAACTACACTGGTCTTAAGAAAATGATGCGCGAAAAGAATTTACATACAGTTTGCGAAGAAGCAAAGTGTCCAAATATACATGAATGTTGGGGAGAACGTCGTACAGCTACGTTTATGATTTTAGGTGCAGTTTGTACACGTGCATGTCGTTTCTGTGCAGTTAAAACAGGACTTCCAAATGAATTAGATTTAGATGAGCCAGAACGCGTGGCTGAATCTGTAGAATTAATGAATTTAAAACACGTTGTTATTACAGCTGTGGCTCGTGATGACTTAAGAGATGCAGGATCAAATGTATACGCTGAAACTGTACGTAAAGTACGTGAGCGTAATCCTTTCACATCAATAGAAATCTTACCTTCAGATATGGGTGGAGACTATGATGCTTTAGAAACTTTAATGGCGTCAAAACCAGACATTTTAAACCATAACATCGAAACAGTCCGCCGTTTGACACCGAGAGTTCGTGCTAGAGCAACTTATGATCGTACATTAGAGTTCTTAAGACGTTCTAAAGAGTTACAACCTGATATCCCAACAAAATCAAGTCTTATGGTTGGATTAGGTGAAACACACGAGGAAATCTATGAAACAATGGATGACCTACGCGCTAATGATGTTGATATTTTAACGATTGGTCAATATTTGCAACCTTCACGTAAACATTTAAAAGTTGAAAAATATTATACACCATTAGAATTTGGTAAATTAAGAAAAGTAGCAATGGATAAAGGATTTAAACATTGCCAAGCAGGACCACTTGTAAGAAGTTCATATCATGCCGACGAGCAAGTGAATGAAGCGGCTAAAGAAAAACACCGTATTGGTGAAGAGCAACTTGGTACAGAAATTGGTAAGCATTTAAATAAATAAGTTAGTTAAAGACTTAGTTCATTTGATACAGTTGTGGTGATGCGCAATACTAATGAGCTAAGTCTTTCTTAGAAGTAAAATATAATTACATACAAGTCAAAGAACTATTTATTAATAAATTAGCTAGTGAATAATAGTAATTTGATGCGTTTAGATTAGGTGAATGACATGATAAAGTTAAATGGACAATTTTTTGAAATCATAGAAGATTATAGAGAATGTTTTGATGAAGAAACATTTGTCAATCGCTATTCAGATATATTAGATAAGTATGATTTTATTGTTGGAGATTTTGGTTATGACCAACTGAGGTTAAAAGGTTTTTATAAAGATTCTAATAAGAAAGCCGAATTAAGCAAACGCTTCTCAACAATTCAAGATTATTTATTAGAATATTGTAATTTTGGTTGCCCGTACTTTATATTAAGACGTATTCCAGAAGCAGAAATGAAAAATTATGTAGAGTCAAATGACATAGTTGAAACAGATTTTGAAGAAGATAAGTTGCATGATGTTAAAATAAAGCCTAGTATTCAAGATACTGAAAAATAATAATTTTGATTATATAGTGCTTTAAATAATATTTACAATATACTTTAGTATTACGTGCGATAGTAATGTATGTATAGTGTATTTAAAAATTTGACACATAAATAGAATAGTCCGAATTAAAAAAGCAACTTTATTCAAAAAACGAATAAAGTTGCTTTTGGTTTATGTTGTAGAAGAGAACATATATACATAGCATTGATTTACTAACATTAATATAAGTATTTTTACTTAGCTAAAGTTTGTTACGTTAATAATATTTATATACTAGTGCGCGTTTATTGAATCACTTCATTAAGGTATTCTGAAATTTCATTGCCTTCGTCTTCATTAACTCCTAAGATGTGGGCAATATAACCTTCTTCTTCTAAATCGTCGGTACCTATTATACCAAATTGATTCGTTTGCATATTTAATACAATCGTTTTACCGAAATGACGGTTTGTTTGGACTAACATTAGGTCATAGCGACTATGCTCACCAACAAAACCAACAAATTGCACCTGAGCAGATTCATCATCATCATAAAGATACATATCAATCACTTTGAAACACTCCTTACTTCTTCTATTTTACAAATCTAATTATTATAGATATTTAATTTAGTTAAAAAGTCTTAATTTACAGTATAACCATAAATGAATTCGACTGCAAAGGTATGGTATGATGAGATTGATAGGGGTGAAAAGATGTATTTCGTGAATAAAGATCAATTAAATACAAAATTAAATTACTTGCAACAACTTATTGAAGATTATCCGCAAAACAAAGAGAATGTTTATGCGTTCGAGCGTATAGCACAAATGTTTATTGAATCAGCAGTAGACATAGGAAACATGATTATTGATGGTTTTATCTTAAGAGACCCAGGAAATTATAGAGACGTAATAGATATCTTAGCTTTGGAAAAAGTGATTTCAGAAGATACACAAAATCAAATCAATAAAACTGTAGATGTTAGAAAACAATTTGTTCATTATTATGATGAACTTGATACCGTTAAATTAGTACCACTTTTTGATGAATCGGTATCTTATTATCAAACATATGTAGAAGAAGTTATACAATTTTTAAAGAGTGAAGATGTACCTGTAACTGCATTTGGCAAAAAAGGAGAATAAGTAATATGAAAAAATATCAAGCTTACCTAATTGATTTGGATGGTACTTTATATAAAGGTGATGAACATATAGATGGTGCGTCTCAATTTATATCATATTTAAATCAATACAAAATTCCACATTTATATGTGACTAATAATTCTACCAAAGATCCAGAAGAAGTAGCTGCAAAGTTAAATAAAATGGGATTAGTCGCACAAGCTGATGAGGTGGTTACATCAGCGCTAGCTACTGCAGAATATATTGCTGAGGAATCTCCAGGAGCAAGTGTATATATGCTAGGTGGTAGCGGGCTGAAACATGCGTTAACAGACAAAGGATTAGTAGTTAAAGAAGATGAATTTGTAGATTATGTTGTTATTGGTTTAGATGAAGCCGTTACCTATGAAAAATTAGCAACTGCTACTTTAGGTGTGCGTAATGGTGCGAAATTTATTTCAACTAACCAAGATGTATCTATACCAAAGGAACGTGGATTTTTACCTGGAAATGGCGCGATTACAAGCGTGGTCACAGTGTCAACCGGCGTTCAACCCACATTTATCGGTAAACCAGAACCAATTATTATGAAAAAAGCGTTAGACATTTTAGGATTAGAGCGCTCAGAGGTTGCGATGGTCGGTGACTTATACGACACAGATATTATGTCGGGGATCAATGTGAATATTGATACGATTCATGTACAAACGGGTGTAACAACCAAAGAAGAAATTGGACAGAAGCCAGTACCTCCGACATATACATTTAAAGATTTAAATGATGTTATCAAAGAACTCGAGAGTTAGGAGTGATTGAATGGAAAAAATCATTGTAAGTAGAAGTATTCCACAACCATTTATAGATCAATTAGAGACTATTGCACAAGTTGAAATGTGGGAAGAGTCTTTAATACCAATGCCAAGAGAGCAATTTCTAGAGTCTATTAAAGATGCAACTGCTTGTTTGATTACTTTAAGTGAAAAAATAGATAGTGAAGTTATCAAAGCTGCTTCAAAATTGAAAGTGATTGCTAATATGGCAGTTGGTTTTGATAATATAGATGTACCCCTTGTAAATAGCAAAGGGATTACTGTAACTAATACACCTAGTGTACTTACTGAAACAACTGCAGAACTTGGATTTACATTAATGTTAACAGTAGCTAGACGTATTGTGGAAGCTGAAAAGTATGTTCAAAATGGAGAGTGGAAAAGTTGGGGACCATACTTGTTTGCCGGAAAAGATTTGTCTAATGCCAATGTAGGAATATATGGTATGGGCGAGATTGGTAAGGCATTTGCAAGAAGATTAAAAGGTTTTGATACTAAGATAATGTATCATAATAGATCTAGAAATAAAGATACTGAAAAAGTACTTGGTGCATTGTACGTTCCTTTTGATACTTTGCTTGAACATAGTGATTTTATTATTTGTACTGCACCGCTTACAGAAGAAACTAGAAATAAATTTAATGCTCAAGCATTTGAAAAAATGAAAAATGATGCTATTTTTATAAATATAGGACGAGGTTCTGTCGTAGATGAAGAGGCACTTGCATTTGCGTTACAAAACGGACAGATTGCAGCTTGTGGACTAGATGTTCTGCGTGAAGAGCCTATAGACATGGCACACCCTTTATTATCAATGGATAATGCGGTTATCGTCCCACATATTGGAAGCGCGTCTGTTATAACTAGAAATCGTATGATTCAATTATGTGTTGATAATATAAGATTAGTATTAAATAATCAACGAGCTAAAACACCCGTCAATGTAAAATAAATTTTGTAAATAGATAATATATCTATGCTTTGTATTATTATATCCTAATTTAAAATAAAAAGGTTAGAGCATTAATTACTTAACGATAATATAGAAATACGCCTCTGTTAAAAATAGAGGCGTATTTTTATGTGAAATTTTAATTATTAGACTATCAATAATGACGGAAAGACTATCATATAAAAACTAAGTGAATAAGAGTCAAATTTGTCATAAATTTGACCCAATTAAATACCTATATATTAAATTTAAAAGTAAGGATATAATGAATTATTTTCAAAATAACTTATTATTTTTACACATTACTTTGTACATTTTCCGTAGCAATATAATTAATCTATTGCATATTTTATATGCGATAGATATCAACTACATCGTGAAATTATAGCGTTAGTCAAGCGTTTTTAATATTAATTTATAACTAGTCATTACATGATTTTCACAATAATAAAATATAACTTTGAATCATGTTATGTAAAACAAACTAAGGATTGACAGTAGTTTTGGTTTTATAAAACTCTATAAAATGAACAATCTAACATTTTTGTTATATATAAAAATGTTAATTCGATTGTCACAACATCATAAAAAATGTATAATAAGTTGGTAAAATGTTAAAGTAGTGTAAATAGCACTACAACAAAAAACTTACTTATGTAATAAATAGTTAATAATATAAAAAAATAATCTAAAAGAAGAGGTGAAAAATGCGTACAGAGATGGAAAATACAACGAAATATCAAAAAATTAAACCATGGTTATTAACGCTTTTATATTTTGCAATATTTATAGCACTGTATTTAATTTATGGTTCTGGAGATACGCATAATAACTTTATTTATAATGAATTTTAGTTGAGGAGAATAGTATGAAGGATATTATATATTCATTAATTGAAAATGAAAAAATGCACCCTGAGCAAATAGCGATAAAGCATAATACAAATGTATTAACGTATCGAGAGTTAAATCAATATGCAAATAAACTCGCCGATTTAATCAAAGATACTAAAAGTCCATTAATTGTATATGGTCATATGTCACCATTTATGATTGTTGGAATGATTGCTAGCATAAAAGCGGGGTGTGGTTATGTACCACTTGATATATCAATGCCTAAAGAACGTATTAATACTATTATTGAAAAAATTAACCCAGATTTTATTTTTAATACAAGTGAACATTCACTAGATAGTAATGGCAGAGAAATCATTAATACTGAAACACTTTTGACGGATAATCGTACAGTTGAACTTGAATCTAAAATTAAAGATCAAGATATTGCGTATACTATTTTTACATCGGGTTCTACTGGGGAACCTAAGGGTGTACAAATTAGGTATGAAAGTCTTAACGAATTTACGAACTGGATGGTAGATTTGAATAAATTAGGTGAGAATCAACAATGGCTAAATCAAGCACCATTTTCATTTGATTTATCTGTAATGGCAATTTATCCATGTATAGCTACTGCAGGCACATTAAATTTAGTAGATAAGACAATGATTAACAAACCAAAATTATTAAATGATATGTTAGAGCAATCCAATATAAACGTTTGGGTGTCTACACCATCCTTTATGGAAATGTGCTTAATGTTACCTAATTTATCTGAAGCACACTATGAAAGCTTAAAAGAATTTTTCTTTTGTGGTGAAATTTTACCTCATAAAACTGCTAAGATGTTGTTGCAATGTTTCCCATCTGCATATATTTATAATACATACGGGCCGACAGAAGCGACAGTTGCAGTTACAAGTATCTTAATTACTGAAGCAGTTATTAATCAATATAATCCATTACCAGTAGGTAAAGTGAGACCGAGAACGCAATTGTCTTTAGCCGAAAATGAAGAATTAATCATTTCTGGACAATGCATAAGTGAAGGTTATGTGAAAGATGAGCAACGCTCTAATGCAGTGTTTAAAAATATAGATAATAGCAGGGCGTATTTTACTGGTGATAAAGCAACAGTTCAAGGTGACCTATGGTTTATCACAGGGCGTATAGATTTTCAAGTGAAATTAAATGGATACCGTATGGAACTAGAAGAAATAGAATTTCATTTAAGACAATTAGATGTAGTCAAAGAAGCAATTGTTGTACCAGTGTACAAAAACGATAAAGTAACGCAATTACAAGGCGTTGTAGTGTTGAATGACTTAAATGATAACAAAGATGAACAAACGTTGATACACGATATTAAACAAGAACTTAAACAAGCGATGCCAGAATATATGATTCCGAGAAAGATTATATTTAAAGAACAATTTCCTTTAACAATAAACGGAAAATTAGATCGTAAGCAGATTGCCGAGGATGTATTAGCATGATTCCATATGGTACATTTACGTTCTTTCTTATAGCATTTATAGTTTTAATTCCGGTAATTATATTAGGTTTAGCTGGAAAAAGAAGCCGTATTTATAATGGTATAAGTACAGCTATTATGATTGTGCTCATTTTTTCCTCAGATAAACATAATTTGTTTGGTCAAGCATACTTAAGTGTTCAACTTATAAACTTTGTTTTATATCTATTATGGCAAGTAGCAATCATTATGTTTTATTGGAAATCACGTTCAAAAAACAACTCATTTATAAAGTTTTTCACGGTTATTGTTTTATCAATCTTGCCACTTGTAGTGGTGAAAGTAATGCAAAGTTCATGGTTTGGTGCTGCACAATTAAAGCTCCATGAAAATAAAGTAATTGAATTTATAGGTTTCTTAGGTATTTCTTATGTTACTTTCAAAAGTGTTCAATTATTAATGGAAATTCGTGATGGTTCAATAAAAGAAGTGAAAGCTAGTAAAGTATTTCAATTTATTTCGTTTTTCCCTACAATTTCATCTGGTCCAATTGACCGCTACAAACGTTTTGTTAAAGATGAAAGTAAAATACAAAGTAGCGAAAGTTATCGAGCATCACTTAATAAAGCAATACATTTCATCATGTTAGGTTTTTTATATAAATACATTATTGCTTATTTAATACAAGTTTATACAATTAATCCATTAATGTTAGATTTTTCAAATTTCACTGCTAAATGGTTATATATGTATGCATATAGTTTGTATCTATTCTTTGATTTCGCTGGTTATTCATTATTTGCGATGGCGTTTAGCTATTTATATGGCATACAGACGCCACAAAACTTTAAGCAACCGTTTAAAGCAAAGAATATTAAAGATTTTTGGAATAGATGGCATATGTCCTTGTCTTTTTGGTTTAGAGATTGTATCTATATGAGATCGCTATTTTTTATGTCGAAAAAACGCTTATTAAAAAATCAATTTACAATGTCTAATATTGCTTTCTCATTAAACTTTTTAATTATGGGTATTTGGCATGGTATTGAAGTTCATTATATTTTGTATGGTTTATATCACGCAGTTTTGTTTATTGGTTATGGTTATTATGAAAAATGGCGGAAAAATCATCCGCCAAGGTGGTCTAACCAATATACATCAATGTTAAGTATTATTGTTACATTCCATTTTGTAACGTTTGGTTTTCTTATCTTTTCTGGGAAACTGTTTTAATTATAAGGAGGATTTATTATGGAATTTAGAGAACAAGTATTAGATTTATTAACTGAAGTTGCTGAAAATAATGTCATTAAGGAAAATCCAGACGTAGAGCTTTTTGAAGAGGGGATTATTGATTCGTTTCAAACGGTAGGTCTTTTGTTAGAGATTCAAAATAGATTAGATATTGAAGTATCGATTATGGATTTTGATAGAGATGAATGGGCGACACCTAACAAGATTGTAGCGGTATTAGAAGAATTACGATGAAATTAAAACCGTTTATACCTATTATTTTCAGTCTTGTATTGTTTGGAATTTTCTTAGTGTTGCCAGCAAGTTGGTTCACTGGGTTAATTAATTCCAAGACAGTAGCTACGCAAAGTGTTGCTCTAACAGATCAAGTACTAAAAGGAATTTTAGTGCAAGATAAAATGTATCAGTCTGATGCTTATTATCCGATATATGGTTCTAGTGAATTAGAAAAAGATGATCCATTTAATCCAGCAATTTTATTAAATAATCGAAATCAAGTTAGTAAGAAACCATTTTTAATTGGTACTGGTGGTTCGACAGATTTAGTAAATGCTGTGGAACTAGGTTCACAATATGGGAATTTGAAAGATAAGAAAATGGCATTTATTGTTTCACCACAGTGGTTTACAAAAAATGGCTTAACACAAGATAATTTTAAGGCGCGTATTTCAAAGGCACAGCTCAATCAATTGTTTAACCAAGAGCAATTAAGCCCTGAACTTAAACAACGTTATGCCAAACGATTATTACAATTTAAAGATGTGGAGAATCGTGCATATTTAGAAAAAGTGGCACAAGGAAAAACACAAAAAAATAAAAATTATCTTTCAAAATTTAATGATGAACAATTGAAGAAAATTGAAGCTATTAAATCTGTGTATCCATTGAGAAAATCGCCTGTATCGCATATCGATCCTATTACTTCAAAAAATGATTCTTGGAATGATATGATGACAGAAGCTGAAATCTATGGCGCGAAGCATACAAAAACAAATGAATTTGGTATTAGAGATGAATATTGGGATTTAATCAAAAAACATAAACGAAAAATTAATAGAAATCATGAATTTAGGGAAAATTCTCCTGAATTTAAAGATTTAGAATTACTCGTAGATACATTACGAGAAGCTGGTGCGGATGTTGACTATATAATTATACCTTCTAACGGTAAGTGGTATGACCACATCGGTATTGATAAAGATAGACGTCAGAAAATATATAAAAAAATTGATAAAACTATAGTGGATCATGGCGGACAGACATACGATATGTCAGATAAAGACTATGAACCATATGTTGTAAGTGATGCAGTACATATTGGCTGGAAAGGCTGGGTATACATCACTAAAAATATCGATGAACATATGGACCAAAAATAACATACTAAAAATAAAAATTCCTTTCAATATTTAAACAATTAAGTGAAATATTGAAAGGAATTTTCGCATGAAAATTAAAACAAGACAATGAAATCAATCGTATTGAAGGTTCATTGCCCTGTTTCTTATAAAAGTGTTCGAAAGGAACCAAATTTTCTGATGTTATATTTAAAGCATCTATTATTTAGAATACTTGTTCTACTTCGATTACTCCTGGTACTTCTTCGTGTAAAGCACGTTCTATACCTGCTTTTAATGTAATTGTTGAACTTGGGCATGTACCACAAGCACCATGTAATTGTAATTTAACAATTCCGTCTTCTACGTCAACAAGGGAACAGTCACCACCATCACGTAGTAAGAAGGGACGTAATTTTTCGATAACTTCCGCTACTTGATCAAACATTGTTACGTTTTCAGTTGGCATGGAAATGCCTCCTTTCAAGTATATTATTTCATTTTCTACTTATCTTTTTATTATAATAGAAATGTAACGAAAAATCTATAATTCAAGATAAAAGGGGAAAAGATATATGGACAAAATAAGTGTTGTTGTTTATGGGGCAGATGTTATTTGTGCAAGTTGTGTCAACGCACCGACGTCTCGTAATACATTTGACTGGTTGCAACCATTATTACAGAGAAAGTATCCAGATAAACAATTTGAATTTACGTATATCGATATCGAAAAAGATACCGAAAATCTGTCAGATCATGATCAACAATTTATTGAGCGTATTCAAGATGATGAACTCTTTTATCCACTCATAACTATGAATGACGAGTATGTTTCTGATGGATATGTACAATTGAAGGATATAACTCGCTTTTTAGATAATCATTAAATCAATTAATTCGATTAAAAAGATACTTAAGTTATGACTATTAATCATATAAAGTTTACGGTACTAAAATCTTATTTTTAAAAACACAGGCACCGTCATTAACAAATGACGGTGCCTGTGTTTTTAAAAATAAAATGGACTTTCAATAAAATTAATTCATTTAGTTTATATTTACTAAAGTCATTAATTAACCGTTATGATATTTATACATCCAAAGTACACCGGATTTTAAAATGGAAGCTAAGCGACCTGTAACGGTACGATCCATAATATAAGCAAATCCCTTTTTGTCTCCTAAGGAACCAAGGAAACCTTGTATTTTGATTTCTGGCATCTTTTCAGGTAGAGGTTTACCTTGCCATTGTAATTTCATAACATCTGCAATTTGGTCGCCTTGAGCTTCTGCTAGTTGAGCACTTGGTGCATGTGGTAATTCTGCACAATCACCTACGACATACACATTTTTGTAAGTTGGTACTTGGTGATATTGGTTTAAAATCACACGACCACTTTTACTAATGTCTATAGGTAAATTTCTTACTAACTCTACTGGTTGAATTCCAGCAGTCCAGACAATTAAATCCACATCTTCAGGTACGTCATTATTATAAATGCGACCTGGTTCCACGCGATTAATATCAGAATTAGGAACAACTGTTACATCATGCTCGTTGAACCATTTTTCAATATACTTACTAAGTTTTTCAGGGAAACGATATAAAATACGTTCGCCTCTATCGTAAAGAAAGATTTGAAGGTCTTTACGGCTTTCTCTTAATTCACTAGCTAATTCAATACCACTTAATCCAGCACCAACGATACCTACTTTGGCACCATTTGGTAGTTCGCTTAAATGATGGAAAGTCTCACGTGATTTAGAAAGTGTTTGAATACTATGCGTGTATTCTTCAGCACCAGGGACATTATGATATTTATCTTCACAACCTAAACCAATCACTAATTCATCATAGTCTACTTTCGTGTTACCAACAGAAACAATTTGATCTTCTAAATTAATATCATTGATTTCACCATAGACATTGTTAATTCTATCTGAATCAGGAAAGTTCATGCGAATATCTTTATCTGACTTTGTACCAGCTGCTAATTCATAAAATTCTGGTTTTAAACCATGATAAGGCATACGATCTATTAATGTAATCGTATAATTTTCAGGCAGTGCAGATGGTAAGATATGTGACATGATACGCATATTTCCATAACCGCCACCTAATAATACTAAGTTTTTCATTTGTGATACCCCTCTAGTAAAAATTGTATTGAGCATAAACATACAATTACTTACTTCTATAGTAGGTAATTGAACTTGTTATCTCGTCAATGTAAGTTATTAAATATAATTTGGTTAAATCATATTTCGTCCTGCATCGATATACCAATTTTCTATAATCAGCTTACTTATATTTATTATATGCTTTTTTATTTGTTACTACAAATAAAGAAGACAAATTGTAATTATTAAAAATATATATTTTATTTTAACGGACATTATTTCTTGCAATTTTATTGTGTACGTAATGCAAAGTGCATATTATTTCTAACTATTTATCAAGTTATATTTTATAAGCTAGTATGTAGAAATAACAATAACGTTTTTGTTATAATTGCTTAACTGATATTTTATGAGAGGGTGTATTATGAATCCAATAATCGAGTTCTGCATTTCGAATTTAGCGAAGGGTGGAGATTATGTATATAATCAGCTTGAAAATGACCCAGGTGTAGACGTATTAGAATATGGTTGTTTACAAAATTGTGGCATTTGTTCTAGTGGGTTGTATGCATTAGTGAATGGTGATATCGTTGAAGGTGATTCGCCGGATGATTTATTACAAAAAATTTACGCACATATAGAAGAAACATGGATTTTTTAGGGAGGTAAAAATAATGGCTATTATTGAAATGACTGAAGCTGCTGCATATGAAGTTAAGGATATGTTACAGCAAAATGATATGGCAGATGGTTATTTGAAAGTTAAGGTGAACGGTGGCGGTTGTACCGGATTAACTTATGGTATGTCTGCTGAAGCTGAACCTGCTGAAAATGATGAAATATATGAGTTTCATGGTTTGAAAGTATTAATAGATAAATATGATAAACCAGTTTTAGATGGAACAACGATTGATTTTAAACAATCACTAATGGGCGGTGGCTTCCAAATAGACAACCCTAATGCAATTGCTTCATGCGGTTGTGGTAGTTCGTTTAGAACTGCAAAAGTTGCTGGTTCACCAGAAGATTGCTAAATTATAGTATCTAGATTAAAAGACTATAGTTCACTTAAAATAAGTGTAAACTATAGTCTTTTAATCTTTTATGTGAAATAATAAACAATATGGTCGTTGGTGCTTGAAAATCAGCAGTAAAAACTATAAAATTAGTATTGGATGAAAAATGTCTTTTTTGTGAATTACTATATTGCGAATGGGGTATAGAAAAAGACTATAGCAACAAAAAAATTAAGAAAGCTTAGGTGAATGAAATGGCTCAAGATCGTAAAAAAGTATTAGTTCTAGGCGCTGGTTATGCCGGTTTACAAACTATTACAAAATTACAAAAGCAAATTTCAGCAGATGAAGCTGAAATTACATTAATTAATAAAAATGATTACCACTACGAAGCAACGTGGTTACACGAGGCTTCAGCAGGTACTCTTAGCTATGAAGATTTACTATATCCAGTTGAAAGTGTTGTAGACAAAAACAAAGTTAACTTTGTTAAGGCAGAAGTTACTAAAATTGATCGTAACGCGAAAAAAGTCGAAACAGATGCTGGAATCTTTGACTTTGATATCTTAGTTGTAGGTTTAGGCTTTGAAAGTGAAACGTTTGGTATCAAAGGTATGAAAGATCATGCTTTCCAAATTGAAAACATATTAACTGCTCGTCAATTATCTCGTCACATCGAAGATAAATTTGCTAACTATGCATCTTCAAAACAAAAAGATGATAAAGATTTAGCAATCATTGTTGGTGGTGCTGGATTTACTGGTGTTGAATTCTTAGGTGAATTAACTGATAGAATTCCAGAATTATGTAATAAATATGGTGTTGAGCAAAGCAAAGTGAAAATTACTTGTGTTGAAGCTGCTCCTAAAATGTTACCGATGTTCTCTGACGAACTAGTTAACTATGCAGTAAGTTACTTAGAAGATAAAGGTGTAGAATTCAAAATTGGTACACCGATTGTTGCAGCTAACGAAAAAGGTTTCGTTGTAAAAGTTAATGACAAAGAAGAACAATTAGAAGCTAATACAGTTGTATGGGCTGCTGGTGTTCGTGGTAGTAAATTAATGGAAGAATCATTCGAAGGCGTAAAACGTGGACGTATTGTAACTAAACAAGATTTAACTATCGAAGGTTATGACGATATCTTTGTTATTGGCGACTGTTCTGCATTTATCCCTGCTGGAGAAGAACGCCCATTACCAACTACAGCACAAATCGCTATGCAACAAGGTGAACATACTGCTAAAAACATTAAAAATGTATTAGAAGGTCAACCAACTCAAGAATTTGATTATGTTGATCGTGGTACTGTATGTTCATTAGGTGCGCATGATGGTGTTGGTGTTGTTTATGGTAAAGATATCCAAGGTAAAAAAGCAGCATTCATGAAGAAAGTTATTGATACTCGTGCAGTATTTAAACTTGGCGGTATCGGTTTAGCATTCAAAAAAGGTAAATTTTAATATAGAATTTAAACATGTAATTCACATATCTAACTGTGATGAAAATTTTTAAAGGAGCGGGATGAAAAAAACACTTTCTAAAATGATTTTATTGTCCCGCCAAGACCTTGATGAAAAGTGGATGAAAGGGAAAAGTTTCTATACTACAGTCATCATTATCTAAAACATATCTGAGGCCGAGACATGATTTATGTCCGGTCTCTTTTTATTATACTTTTTAATAGTATTACTTTAAAATGCATTAAAAAGAAGTTCAAACTAATAAAGGAGAGATAGTATATGTTAGTTAACCTTAAAAATACTAACGACATAGCAACAAACACCCTGATTATCGGTTTGCCTGAACATTTAAATCAGTTAGGGGAAATCATTATTAATGGTGAAAATATTAATGATAAATTAAAATTATTAAAACAAAATCAAATAGTTAATACTACTATTGGTACAGTTTCCAGCACGATGTTTACAATACATGATGAATATATCAAACTGATAACTGTTGGCATAGGGAATATCAAAACCTTGGCTTATAATGACTATTTGAAAATATTTGGAAATCTGTTTCAATACTTAAAACAAAACCGTATTACACAAGCCTCTTTTAAATTAGAAACTTTTGAAGCGCAAGCTTTAAATAGAAATGCAGTTGCAGAGATATTAGGGCAACAAGGTGTTCGTGCGATCTATCAATTTGATAACTATAAAACAGATAAATCTACGCCTTATGAACTAACATTAGATATACATACAGACGATGATGACATACTGAAATCTGTTGAAGAAGGTCAAATTATTGGCAGTTCAATAAATTTAGCGCGTGACTATAGTAATATACCACCAAACATTTTAACTCCTGAATATTATGCAAACTCTATTTGCGATTATTTTAAAGAGACAGAAGTAGATGTTGATATTAAAGATCATGAGACTTTACAAAATGAAGGGTTTGGCTTAATTCATGCAGTAGGTAAAGGTTCTAAACATGGACCAAGAGTCATTACATTAACATATAATGGTGGAAAAACAGATGAAGCACCTATTGCATTAGTAGGTAAAGGTATTACTTATGATTCAGGTGGTTATTCTATAAAAGGAAAAGTAGGCATGCAAACGATGAAATTCGATATGTGTGGATCTGCTAACGTCGTAGGAATGATAGAAGTTGCTCGCAAACTTAAATTGAAAATAAATATTGTCGGTGTTATTGCTGCAGCAGAAAATATGATAAATGAAACTGCAATGAAACCGGATGATGTATATACCGCTTTAAGTGGCGAATCAGTTGAAGTGTTGAATACAGATGCAGAAGGTCGCTTGGTATTAGGTGATGCAGTATTCTATGCGAATCAATTCCAGCCACAAGTGATTTTAGATTTTGCAACATTAACAGGTGCAGCCATTGTAGCTTTAGGAGATGATAAGGCTGCCGTGTTTAGTCATAATGCAACAAATCATTTACAAACAATACTTAATTATGCACAGACTAATGATGAATTTGTATTTGAATTACCTATGACAACTACTGAACGTAATTTAATCAAAAATAGTGATGTTGCAGATTTAGTTAATCATACAAATGGGCAAGGCAAAGCTTTATTTGCAGCAACGTTTATCAATCATTTTGCAGGAGATACACCTCATATGCATTTTGACATAGCTGGCCCTGCAACCATCAATAAAAATACGTATAAAGGTCCAAAAGGGCCGACAGGATACTTAATTCCTACAATAGTTGAATGGTTACGCAATTTAAAATAATTATGAAAGTTTAGAAACACGCTAACATAACGCGTTCTCTTTAATTTGTTGTATTTGTTAATAATATATCATAACTAATACTTTAAAAATTAATAGAAATATAGTTGTTTTTGAGTGGAAGTATGAAGTTAATTTTAAAATATTGATTTTATACTTCCACTTTTTTAGTTATTTAAAACACTAAAAGAGATGAAATGATGATGCTATTAATCGTGCGTAATTAGGCTTTTAAAGATACAAAATGAACATCATACAATTAACTATTAAAAGTAGAATAAGAAATCAATGAATAAATTATTTGTTGTGTTTGACAAGTGCTCATGTTATTGATATTATAGTTTTCATGATGCTTTAGTTCGATAACGTGGTAAAGGAGTTGTGCTTTGTGATAAATGCTGTAGTAATAGCAGTGGTACTGATGATTATTTTATGTTTATGTAGATTAAATGTAGTAATCAGTTTGTTTATCAGTGCCTTAGTAGGTGGATTAATTGCAGGTATGAGTGTTTCAGATATCGTGTCTGTTTTTGGTAAGAATATTGTAGACGGTGCAGAAGTAGCACTAAGTTATGCATTGCTTGGTGGCTTTGCAGCGCTTATTTCTTATAGTGGAATTACCGATTATTTAGTGAATAAAATTATAAATGGTATCCATGCTGAAAATAGCAAGATGTCACGTATTAAAGTGAAAGTAATCATCATATTAGCTTTATTAGTGATGAGCATTATGAGTCAGAACTTAATACCCGTACATATTGCGTTTATTCCTATTGTAATACCACCGTTAATTAGTTTGTTTAATGAACTGAATATTGATAGAAGACAAATAGCAATTATAATAGGATTTGGTTTATGTTGGCCTTATGTCTTATTACCTTTTGGTTTTGGTCAAATATTCCACCAAATTATTCAGAATGGTTTTACCAAAGCAAATCACCCAATTGAAATGGACATGATTTGGAAAGCGATGATTATTCCATCTTTAGGTTATATTTTTGGATTGTTTGCAGGTATCTTTTATTATAGAAAGCCAAGAAAATACATTCAACATGAAGAGATTAAAGATAATAGCCAAATAGAAATTAAACCCTACGTACTTATAGTTACTGTTATTTCAATTATAGCAACATTCTTAGTGCAATTATTAACAGACTCTATGATCTTTGGTGCGTTAGCAGGTGTGCTTGTATTCTTTGTTTCAAGAGCATATAAATGGACAGAATTAGACAAGCAGTTTGTTGATGGTATAAAAATCATGTCATTTATCGGAGTAGTAATTTTATCGGCTAATGGTTTTGCAGGAGTAATGAATGAAACCGGAGATATTAGCAAGCTTGTTGAGAGTTTAAGTGGTGTTGTTGGTGATAACAAGTTATTGAGTATTATAGTGATGTATATAATTGGCTTAGTAGTTACCTTAGGCATTGGTTCGTCATTTGCTACTATTCCAATCATTGCTACGTTATTTGTACCTTTAGGAGAATCGTTAGGTTTAAGCACTATGGCATTAATTGCTTTAATAGGTACAGCCAGTGCATTAGGGGATTCAGGTTCGCCGGCAAGTGATTCTACTCTTGGCCCTACTGCAGGTTTGGATGTTGATGGACAACATGATCACATTAGAGATACTTGTATACCTAACTTTCTATTTTACAATATTCCATTAATTATTTTTGGAACAATTGCTGCTATGGTACTATAAAAGGTATATAAAGAAAATGAGGTGACACAATGGCTAATATGTTAGATGCGTTAGATATTAAAGTTGTGAAACAAGAACGTGGTTTAATGGTAATGTCTATGCCTGTGACAGACAATGTAAAACAGCCATTTGGCTATTTACATGGAGGTGCTAGTCTAGCACTAGGTGAAACAGCATGTTCTATGGGAGCTGCTTATTTAATTGATACTGAACAATATGTACCACTTGGTTTAGAAATGAATGGCAATCATATAGGTTCAACTACTGAAGGGACTATATTTGCAACTGCTACGATTATTCATGAAGGAAAAACCACACAGGTATGGTCTATTGATATTAAAGATAATAAAGATAGATTAATTTGTGTAATGCGAGGTACTATTGCTATAAAACCATTAAAACGTTAATTAATAAAAATAGAGGCCAGAAACATCTATTGAGATGGTTCTGGCCTTTATTTTTGTCTTATTTAGTAGTGATATTTTTAATTATAGACATCTTTAATTATAATGAAATGCTTTATCTAGAATAAAAAAATAAAAATTTCGTTATTGTGTTTATATTTTATTGCTTTATGCTTTGCTTGGTATTTAAGGGATCATGATTATAATAATGCTTCTGTGATTTGTTGTACTGTTTATGTTCAAAAGCTTCTCCGATTCTTAATGAGGCTTCACGTCCTCCCATAATATTACGCGCAAATGGCCCAAGTTCTAAATCAGCCAATCCACCACTTACATAAAGGTTAGGGAGCCATTCTAAATTTGATGTAATTGAAGGTAGCCCACAGCTACATACAGGAGCTTGATATTCTGTTATTAATTGCTGGATTAAAGGTTGTTGCATAATCGTTTCTTTAAAGCCTGTAGCTAATAATATATGGTCGTAATGTATACAATAAGTGTCAGTGCAAATATGGTGATTAACTATATCTGTTATTTCGTTGATATGTACTTTAAGACGACCGTCTTTAATATACTTTTTAAGTCTTAATTCTAGTTCTTTTGGCATAGAGCCTTTATGTCTCTCATTTTTAATTGTGTTTAAACGATCAATAGAAGATTGCATAGCACTAAATTTTTTCATATTTTTAGGTCCTAGCCATCCAGGATCTGCGTCAAAGTCATGGACATTTATAGCTTTATTCATCCATAAATGAATCTGATTATTACTGTTTTCCTTTAAAAGCCTTAACGTGAGGTGAGCTGCAGAAATACCGCTACCAACGACATGCGATGTACCTGCATAATTATTTTGTTCATTTTCAAAAATGTGAGAAATGTCAGGTTGATTTTGAAATAGTTTAGGAACATATATTTCATGATTACAACCAAATGCAACTACTACATGGTCTGAACTGATCCAGCTTTGATTGTTCAATTGCATATGCCATTGTTGTTTATTCAGCTTAATATCACTGACATATCCTTGAATATGACAGGAATTTAAATGATATGAGTGAATTAAATCATGTGTATGGTCGATAAACATATTTCGGTTAGGTCGTTTGTATTGTCCATATGCAGCATTAGTATAATGCATTTTTTTAGCATATTGATTTAGATGAAAAGGGTTAGGATGTACATGGTGTACACATGGTGAACGTAAATAAGGCATGTCGATACGTTGTGAAAAATTATCGAATTGAGCACATAAATTAGGGTTTGGGTCAATAATTGATAATTGTGATGCTTTTAAACCTAAAGATCTTAATTTAATAGCGATAGTTACTGCATGTAATCCACCACCAATAATTGTCCATGTTGTCATAAAATCACTCCTGTTTATTTAAATCGTAACAATTACGATTTAATATATCATGTAATATACTTTATAACAACTGATTTTGTAAATAAATTATGAGAGTAATAAACATATGAATATGAAAGTTTAGTAAATAAAAAAATGGGAGAGACACATGTCTCTCCCACAAATATTTTATAGACAGCACTTGGAGAATGGGAAATGTACTAAACCAAATCCAAGTAATCTATTTTTATAATTTTGTATCTTTCAAATCTTCTTTAATTTCATCATGCTTCGTTCGCTTTGAAGCAGGTGTTTGTAAATTATAAGCTGATTTGATAATTAAATGACTTGCTAAGGGCCCAGTAATTAGAATAAACAAAATACCTATAAGTAATTGCATATTTACATAACCTTCTCGACCGATAAAAAATAAGAATACACCACTAATTAGTAGCATTGAACCTAGTGTTGCAGCTTTACCGGCTGCGTGAGCTCTGGCGTATACATCGTCTAAACGTAATAGACCAATAGCTGCTAGGGCACTGATAAGGGAGCCTAAAATGACTAAGATAAGTGCAATACTAATGACGATCGTCGTTATCATTTTCAATCACCTTACCTTTATCCATATATTTTGCAAATACTGCTGTGCCAAGAAAGGCTAAAATACCTATCAATAAAATGGCAACAATCATATACTTTGTACCTAAGAAAATACTAAATAGTGCAACAATAGCCATGAGTTGAATACCCATTGCATCAAGTGCGACGACCCTGTCAGCAAGAGAAGGGCCGATAATTACACGAACAAGCATGCCTAACATTGATAAAGCTACAATAACTAGCGCAATGATTAAAATAATATTATAGTTCATTAATTTTCGCCTACCTCTCTGACCACTTTTTCAAGGGATGATTTGATACTTTCTATTTCTTCTTCTTTTGTAGTGAAATCGATACTGTGTATATATATTTTTGTACGATCATCACTAACACCTAACACAATTGTGCCTGGTGTTAGTGTGATTAAATTGGATAATAATGCAATTTGCCAGTCATTTTTTAAATCTGTATGGTACGTAAAGAAGGCTGGCTCATTATCAATCTTTGGCTTAATTACAATACGTATAACATCTATGTTTGCTTTTACTAATTCAATTAAAAATACCAAGAATAGTTGCACAATTTTATAGACGGTGATGATATAGAATCTACCTGGTAATACGCCACGCATTAAGTAAACTAATAAAAGTGCGAATAAGTAACCTAAAATAAAGTTATTAAATGTATAGCTGCCTGTGACGAATAACCAAAATACAGAAAGCATCAAATTTACTAATATTTGAACTGCCATATTATTTACCTCCCAATACTGCGTCTCTATAGATACTAGGATTGTAGAATGTCTCAGCAGCATCTTTAATAATTGGTTGCAACCAATCTGCAGAAAGTCCGAAAACAACTGTAATAATGACTGAAACGATTGCTATTGTAAGTATTCCTTTATATTGCAACTTAGGATTTACTTGATAACCTTCAGATTTTCCGAAAAAGCCTAATAAGAAAATACGAATTACAGAATAAAGAACTACTAAACTTGAAAGTAAAACAACAATACCGCTTAGGTAAAATCCTTTTTCAAATGTAGCTTGTACAATATAAAATTTACCATAAAAGCCACTTAGCGGTGGTATGCCTGCTAAACTTAGCGCAGCGATAAAGAATGTCCATCCTAAAACTGGATAATCTTTAATCAGACCGCCATATTTACGTAAATCATGTGTTTTCGTAATTTTATACATAACTCCAATTAGGAAAAATAATGCTGCTTTTACTAACATGTCATGTAGTGTATAGTATATCGCACCCATCATTCCTGCTTGATTCATCATAGCAATACCAACTAGGATAACGCCTACAGCAATTACGATGTTATAAAGTATGATTTTTTTAGTATCAAAATAGCTGACAGCACCGACACACCCGAAAATAATAGTAAGTAATGCTAGGAATAATATTGTATAAAATGAGAAGTTCGATGAATCATTAAAGAATAAACTAGCTGTTCTTGCAATGGCATATACGCCCACTTTTGTTAATAAAGCACCAAAGAATGCAATAATTGCAATCGGTGGGGCATAATATGCACCTGGCAACCAAATATACATTGGAAATGCACCAGCTTTAGTTGCAAAAACAAAGATAAACATGATAAATATGATTGTTATTATACCGCTATCTTCAGCAGATAGTTGGCTTATCTTTTCGCTAATATCAGCTAAATTCAAAGTACCGACTACAGAGTAGAGCATAGCTACAGCTATAACAAAGAATGCTGAAGAAGTCACATTTACTAGAACATATTTAATCGTTTCACTCAATTGAACTTTTGTGCCACCAATAACCAACAAGATATAGGATGCCATCAAGAATACTTCGAAGAATACGAATAAGTTAAAGATATCACCAGTAATAAATGATCCTATAACACCAGTCAACATAAACATGACGGCGAAGTAATAATAATACGTTTCGCGTTCAATACCTACAGACTGATAGGAATATAAGATGATGAGCATTGTGACGATGAGACTTGTGATGACAAGTAATGCACTAAATATATCAAGTACAAAGACAATACTATAAGGTGCATCCCACGAACCAAGCTCTAAAGTAATAGGACCATCTTTTAAAACATTATTTAAATTAATAAAAGCAAAAATTAAAGTTAATGCAGTACCTGCTAAGGCAACATAGCGTTTGATTTTAGGCCGCTTACCAATGAAAATGAGTGCGATAATCGTGATCATTGGTATGACGAGTAATGAAATAATGAGATTACTCTCTATCATCTTCTAGCACTCCTTTCATGCTTTCTACGTTGTCAGTGCCTAATTCTTTATAACTTCTAAAAGCAAGTACTAAGAAAAACGCTGTGACTGAAAATGAAATAACAATGGCAGTTAAAATGAGTGCCTGTGGTATAGGATCAACGTAAGATGTGATTCCTTTTTCATAAATAGGCACTTCACCTTTTTTTAAACCACCCATTGTAATTAAAAATAAGTTTGCTGTATGTGTTTGTAATGTAGTACCAATAATAATGCGTATCAAACTTTTAGAAAGAATGAGATAGACACTCATTGCAGTGAGGATACCACATACGAAAATCATCAAAATTTCCATTACTCATTCTCTCCAATCGCTAAGATTATAGTCATTACTGTACCTACAACTGCACACATAACACCTAAATCAAAGAATGTAGCCGTGTGCATCTCCATTGGTGGTAAAATACCTAATGGAATTTCAAACGGTGTATGTGTAAAGAAGTTTTTATTATAAAACCAACTTGCCATTGGTGTTGCTAAACAAAATAATAACCCGATGCCGATTAATTTTTTAAAATCCCAAGGGAAAATCTTACGCATAGTTTTAATATCAAAGGCTACCGTAATAATAACAAGGGCACTTGATAATAATAAACCGCCAACGAAACCGCCACCTGGCGTATAATGCCCAGCCAAGAATAAAGATAAACCGAACATCACAATGAGGAAGAAGATAACAACTGCTGAATATTGAAAAATCAAATTATTCTTCTGTCTGTTCAACATTTTTACCTCCTTCATCCGTTTTATTATTTTTCGTACGTAATTTAATCATTGTATAGACACCTAAACCAGCTATACCTAATACAGAAGATTCGAATAATGTATCGGTACCACGGAAGTCAACAAGGATAACGTTAACCATGTTGGTACCATGGGCTAAGTCATAAACATTTGATTTGTAAAATTCAGCGATAGAGCCGAAATGTCTATTACCATAAGCAATTAAACCAAGTACCGTTACAACGATACCTGCGCAGACCGCAATAACAATATTTACTAATTTAAAAGAACGTGTTTCTTTATGTCTATTTAAATTAGGTAAGTGATAGAAACATAATAAGAACAGTGCAGTTGAGATAGATTCAACTACAAATTGTGTAAGGGCTAAATCTGGTGCACCAAAGAAAATGAAGAATATGGCAACAGAATAACCTACAGCGCTTGCCATGATAATGCTAAATAATCTAGATTTAGCAAATATAATCATAGAAGCAGCAGTAATAATTAATACTACAATGATTAATTCGAATGGACGTACTGCACTGACATCTTTAAAATCAATATTAAATGGTGTAACTAAAAGTGTTACTAACGTAATTACTATTAATGAAGCAAAGATAATAATTAAGTTATTACGAGTAAATCCAGTGACATAAGATTCGGTAAATTTACCTGAATAATCCGGCGTAACTTGGCCAAATTTGTCATACCAATAATTTAATGTGAGCTTGGTTGGTTGTAAATGCAATAAACGAATCCAATAACCAAAAGTTAATATGAGCAGAATACCTACAACATAAATAACAATTGTTGAGAAGAATGCTGGTGTAAAGCCATGGAACATATGAAATTCTGCAGGTTTACCTGTTGTTTGGCTAATTGCATTTACTGCAGGATCAATTATTGTGCCAGTTAATATTGAGGGAAAGAAACCAAACACAATAACTAATACAGCTAAAATCGCTGGTGAAATTAGCATGAGTATAGATACTTCATGAGCTTTTTTAGGTAATTCATCAGCTTTATGACTACCTAAAAAGATTTGACCAATAAATCTGACAGAATAAACAAATGTAAAAATACTACCAATAATTGCGATAATAGGAATTAATATGCCAAGCGTATTTAAACTAAATATATTAGCATTTGTAATTTCAATCATACTTTCTAAAAATGACTCTTTAGATAAAAAACCATTAAATGGCGGTATACCAGCCATACTTAATGAAGTGATGATTGTAATCGTAAATGAAATCGGCATGATAGTTAATAGTCCACCTAATTTATTTACATCACGTGTGCCTGTTGAGTGATCAATTGCACCAGTTACCATAAATAAAGCGCCTTTAAAAGTGGCATGGTTAATTAAATGGAAAACAGCAGCAGTAAATGCAGCAACATAAAGTTGACTTTCAGAGCCTTCAAAATGATAGCTAACTGCTCCGATACCTAACATAGACATGATCATACCTAATTGTGAAACTGTAGAAAACGCTAAAATACCTTTTAAATCTTGCTGTTTTGTAGCATTAAAAGATGCCCATAATAATGTGATTAGACCAATCAAAGTTACTGACCAAATCCAACCTTGTGAAACAGCGAAAATTGGAGTCACTCGCGCAACTAAATAAAGGCCAGCTTTAACCATTGTTGCTGAGTGTAGGTAAGCACTAACTGGTGTTGGTGCTTCCATGGCATCTGGTAACCATATGTAAAATGGGAATTGTGCCGATTTGGTAATAGCCCCAATTAAAACTAAAATCAACGAAAGAATAAAAAATGGGCTAGTTTGAATTTCAGAAACATTGTGAATTAATTCTTGAATACTTGTTGTCCCACCGGCGATTGAAAGTAGTATAATACCACCTAAAAGAGACAATCCTCCGAATACCGTAACGAGCATAGATTTTTGAGCACCATATATAGATGCTTGCTTATCACGCCAAAAAGAGATGAGCAGGAAACTAGAAAATGAAGTTAATTCCCAAAATAAATATAAGATAATTAAATTATCTGATAATACAACACCTAACATAGCACCCATAAAGAGCAATAGGTAACAATAAAAATTCCCAAGTTGCTCTTGTCGACTTAAATAACTTATGGAATAAAGTACAATTAAACTACCTATGCCAGTTATTAACAAACTGAATAATAAGCCTAAACCGTCAACATATAAATTGAAATTCATACCGAAGTGCGGCATCCAATTGGCTTTTTGCATTATGTTATTTCCTGACATGGTTAGCGAAATATATGATAGGAAATATATAAATAAGACGACGGGGATAGGTAACACAAACCATCCTAAATGTATGCGTTTATAAAAACGATATACAATTGGAATAATGAGTGCGAATATTAACGGTAAAAGTACCGATATATGTAACAAACTCATTATTTTATCCTCCTTTAAAAATGTATTATAAAACCATTATACATGAAGTCGACTATTCTGAAAAACGTCAGGAAGCCTTGAAACACTTGTGTTAGATGTTTTATTAAATAAGAAGAAACACGGTATTTTTATTCAAAATTTTGTTTATATTGAATGGAATAATCATGCTTTAAGCGCTGTAAATTGTCGAGAGACATAGTTGCATGCAATGTATCTTGCCTTTTTAATTGAGCTTCTAATTTAGATATAGCTTGTTGTAATGATTCTATGTAAGACATAGTTTCTACATTGAACTCTCTAAGATGTGATTTTGTCGTATAGCGTTTTTCAAAATGACTAAGTGCTTTACGTTCATGAAAAAAAACATTTTCAGTTTCAGTAGGATTGTGTAAATCTCCTTGTTTAGGGTGATTAATTACTTGTTCAACTTGAACGAGAACTCTATTTTCATTTTCTTCCTTAATTGTTACGCCATAACTGCCAGTTTTATGTGAAAAACGGTATAACATAATTCAATACATCCCTTCATTTGTGTTAGAATACATATATCATCTTAACATGAAATGGAGAATAAAAATGACGAACTATCCTCAATTGAACACAGAAATAAATGACAATGAAATTAAAATGGTAATGCATACAAATAAGGGAGATATGACCTTTAAATTATTACCAGATGTTGCACCGAAAACAGTAGAAAACTTTGTTACACATGCTAAAAATGGTTATTATAATGGCGTTACTTTCCACCGTGTAATTAATGACTTTATGGTACAAGGTGGAGATCCAACTGCTACAGGTATGGGTGGCGAAAGTATCTTCGGTGGACCTTTTGAAGATGAATTTTCAAGAGAAGCGTTTAATATCTACGGTGCACTTTCAATGGCAAATGCAGGTCCAAATACAAACGGTTCTCAATTCTTCATTGTTCAAATGAATGAAGTACCAGAATCAATGCTTAGTCAATTAGCAGACGGAGGTTGGCCAGAGCCAATTGTAAAAGCTTACGGTGAAACTGGTGGCACACCTTGGTTAGATCAAAAACATACTGTATTCGGACAATTAATTGAAGGCAAAACTACGTTAGAAGACATTGCTAATACAAAAGTAGGTCCACAAGATAAACCATTATATGATATTACAATTGATTCAATCGATATTATTGAATAATAAATGAAATATATGAAATTGTAGATAACTATCTTTTTTCAGTATATATAAGCTGATTGATTATTTAGTTTAACTTTAGGAGAAGAGCTTAGAAATCAATGTGGTGTTGATTTCTACTCTTCTTCTTTTTTTATGGATATTTAAAAATGATGTGGTATAGAATTGCCAACAATGAATGGTGGATATTTCAACAGCAATATATTTTCAATAGGAAGTAATAGGATTTTCTAAGAACTAAAATATTCATCTTTAGCTGAAATAGGAGTAATCATTTGTTCAAAATTACTATGAAAAATAGCTGTCAAAGACAATTTCTCAATGTTTAAACATCGTATTTAGTAATAGTTTTATCAATATAAAATTGTAAAATGTGAAATTTTTCTATGTTTATGTTAGTGCCTGCCTATAATGTATGCTATTATAATAGTGTTAAGTAAAACGAATTAAGGGGTTATCACGTTGAATAATCACTATAAAGTAGGTCAACATATTAAAGTTCGTGTGACTGGTATTCAACCGTATGGCGCTTTTGTAGAAACCCCTGACAATGCTGAAGGATTAATCCATATTTCTGAGATTATGGATGATTACGTCCATAATTTGAAAAAGTTTTTATCAGAAGGACAAATTGTAAGAGCGAAAGTAATTTCAATTGATGATGAGGGGAAATTAAACCTTTCATTAAAGGATAATGACTATTTTAAAAATTATGAGCGTAAGAAAGAAAAGCAATCAGTATTAGATGAAATTAAAGAAACCGAAAGATATGGGTTTCAAACAATTAAAGAACGCTTACCGGTTTGGATTAAACAGTCCAAAAATGCGATCAAAGATGAATGAAATCATCTTTTCTTAAGGCTGAGACATAAATTTATGTCTCAGCCTTAAGTGTTTTATAGGGGGTTTTTTAATAGTTATGTTTGGACCGTTTACGCTTTATTGAACAACTTCGATAAACCGAAGTATTGTTAGATTAAGAAGTTAAATAGTTTTTTTCATACGTATGGAAAGAAGAATAATTAGTAAAGAGTTAAAACGACAAATGTCTAATTTGTATTAATTATTATTTCAGTATCTATAGGATTGTCTTCTTTATCTTTTTCAATAAAAAATTTATAAGAAATAATAAGCTACAGAAATAAATATTTCATATATATGTAATTAAAAATAATGAGGAGCGCTTTTTAGAGGAAGACTTTTATTTTTAGTATTCATATATTAAAAGGATTTAAAAAACAGCTATTTAGAAACTAACTTTGGAAAATTACATAAATATATGCGTGAGCATATTTATTTATATATCAGATTATTATAGTTAGAATTATAAAAGCACTAAAAACTTTAAGTGTTTTAAAGATGTTCGAATGTTTTAACGCATAGGAGGAAAAGTAAAATGAATAAAAAGTTTCAACCACTTTTTGAAAAATTAACATTACCTAATAAAGTTGTTTTAGATAATAGATTTGTTTTAGCACCACTTACGCATGTTTCATCAAATGATGACGGATCTATTTCAAATGAGGAAGTTGTTTATATGGAACAACGTTCGAAAGATGTAGGCTTAGCTATTTCAGCTGCTAGTAATGTTACAGATTTAGGGAAAGCATTTCCTGGACAACCATCTGTAGCACACGATTCAAATATTGATGGACTAAAACGTCTAGCTCAAGCTATGAAGAAAAACGGGGCAAAAGCTGTCGTTCAAATTCATCATGGTGGTGCACAATCATTACCTAATTTAACTCCAAATGGAGACGTAGCTGCACCAACGCCAATTTCACTAAAAAGTTTTGGTGAGCAAGAAGAACATCATGCACGTGAAATTACACAAGATGAAATTAAGCAAACAATTAAAGCTTTTGGCGAAGCGACCCGAAGAGTTATAGAAGCTGGATTCGATGGTGTTGAAATCCATGGCGCCAACCATTACTTAATTCATCAATTTGTATCACCATATTATAACCGTCGTGAAGATGAGTGGGGCGAAGACCGTTTGAAATTTGCATTAAACGTTGTTGATGAAGTAACAGAAAAAGTTCAACAATATGGTAAGGAAGACTTTATTGTAGGTTATAGATTTTCACCTGAAGAAGCAGAGTCACCTGGTATAAGTATGGAAATTACCGAATCTTTAGTCAAACACTTAATTGATAAGCCTTTAGACTATTTACATGTTTCACTAATGGATATACATTCAGAAACACGTGAAGGTAAATACAAAGGCCAAGAACGAATTAAATTATTATTAGAGTGGATAGATGGTCGTATGCCTTTAGTAGGTATTGGTTCTATTTTTACTGCGGAACAAGCTCTTGAAGCGATTGAGTCTACTAATGTTGAACTTGTTGCATTAGGTAGAGAAATATTATTAGACCATAACTTTATAAGTAAAATTAAAGATGGTAAAGAAGATGAAATTATTTCACACTTCGATCCAAATAGACAAGATAGACATCATTTACCACCTAAACTTTGGGAACAATTCAATAAAGGTTTTTATCCATTACCTAGAACAGATAATAAGTAAAATATTTATCAAAGTATTCGAGGCCGAAACATATAATTGATGTTTCGGCCTCGAATATTATATAAATTTATGAAATATTCGTAAATTCACGATTGTAATTATAAAAGAAAAATTTTTAAGGAAAACGATGAACGTATGATTAAATATGCAATTTTGTGAAATAATAATAAAAAATAATTAAATTTTAAAATTAATAAAATGGGCTTGTGCTAGTATTAGCAAATGTGTCATTATATATGTAAGGGTTTACAACGGTGTTTTAGTGTTTCATAATTATATTATTTACGCTAATTTAACTGATATAACAGTGTTTATTACATAAAGTCCAAGTAGTTTTAGAAAATAGTTTCAGTTAATCGATAAATACGTTATGCTATGAATGAGTATTACTTAAGAGTCTTTTTACTCTTAAATTTTTACAAAGGGGAGATATCATGTCGAGATCAGAAGAAATCATTGAAGTAACAAATCATTATGGAGCACAAAACTATGTACCACTTCCAATTGTTATATCGGAAGCTGAAGGCGTTTGGGTTAAAGACCCAGAAGGTAACAAATACATGGATATGTTGTCAGCATATTCAGCTGTAAACCAAGGTCATAGACATCCAAAGATTATTCAATCATTGAAAGATCAAGCGGATAAAGTTACTTTAGTTTCACGTGCATTTCATAGTGAAAATCTAGGTGAATGGTATGAAAAAATTTGTAAGCTTTCAGGCAAAGCTAAAGCTTTACCAATGAATACGGGTGCTGAAGCAGTTGAAACAGCTTTAAAAGCAGCTCGCCGTTGGGCTTACGATGTTAAAAAAATAGACCCAGATAAAGCAGAGATTATTGCTTTCAATGGTAACTTCCACGGTCGTACAATGGCACCAGTATCTTTATCATCAGAACCAGAATATCAACGTGGTTATGGTCCATTATTAGATGGTTTCCGCAAAGTAGATTTTGGTGATATTGAAGCTGTTAAAAATGCTATTACTGAAAATACAGCAGCAATTTTAATTGAACCAATACAAGGTGAAGCAGGTATTAATGTTCCACCTGAGGGTTATTTAAAAGAAATAAGAGCTCTATGTGATGAACATAACGTGTTGTTTATTGCTGATGAAATTCAAGCTGGCTTAGGACGTTCAGGTAAATTATTTGCTACGGACTGGGATGACGTTAAACCAGATGTATACATTTTAGGTAAAGCATTAGGTGGGGGCGTATTACCAATATCTGTAGTATTAGCTGATGAAGAAGTACTTGGTGTGTTCTCACCAGGGTCTCACGGTTCTACTTTTGGTGGTAATCCACTAGCTTGTGCGGTTTCAAATGCAGCATTAGATGTAATAATTGACGAAGATTTACCAGGGCGTTCATTAGAATTAGGTAACTATTTCAAAGAAGAATTAGAAAAAATAAATCATCCATCAATTAAAGAAGTACGCGGACGTGGCTTGTTTATTGGGGTTGAATTAAATGAGGAAGCGAGACCTTATTGTGAATCATTAAAAGAAAAAGGTTTATTATGTAAAGAAACGCATGATACGGTCATTAGATTTGCACCGCCACTCATTATTTCTAAAGAAGAATTAGACTTTGCATTAGACAAAATTAGAAGTGTTTTTGAGTAAATTCACAGTTCTGTAACATATGTTTTGAAAACCCTTTAAAAAGGAAAATCTTATGTTACAATTATCATGAAAGCGAAATCATTAGTAACGAAAAAGAGGCGAAATGAATCATGACTGAGAATAATAATTTAGTTACTTCGACGCAACAAATTATTAAAGAAGCATTGCACAAACTGGGATTTGATGATGGGATGTATGATTTAGTAAAGGAACCTTTAAGATTCCTTCAAGTTAGAATTCCTGTGCGCATGGACGATGGTACTGTACAAACTTTTACTGGTTATCGTGCGCAGCACAATGATGCTGTTGGACCTACAAAAGGTGGCGTACGTTTCCATCCAGATGTGGACGAAGAAGAAGTTAAAGCATTATCAATGTGGATGACATTGAAATGTGGCATTGTTGATTTACCATATGGTGGTGGTAAAGGTGGTATCATTTGTGATCCACGTCAAATGAGTATTCACGAAGTCGAACGTTTATCTCGTGGATATGTGCGTTCAATTTCTCAATTCGTTGGACCAACGAAAGATATTCCAGCACCAGACGTATTTACAAACTCTCAAATTATGGCATGGATGATGGATGAATATAGTTCATTAGACAAATTCAATTCACCAGGATTTATCACTGGTAAACCAATCGTGTTAGGTGGTTCACAAGGACGTGACCGTGCGACTGCGTTAGGTGTTGTTATTGCTATTGAACAAGCAGCGCAAAGAAAAGGTTTAGAACTTAAAGGTTCTCGTATTGTTATACAAGGATTTGGTAACGCGGGTAGTTTCTTAGCGAAATTCTTGTATGATATGGGAGCAACAATTGTTGGTATTTCTGACGCTTACGGCGCTTTACATGATCCAGAAGGATTAGATATTGATTATCTTTTAGATAGAAGAGATAGCTTTGGAACTGTGACTAATCTATTTGATGAAACAATTTCTAATAAAGAATTGTTTGAAATTGACTGTGACATTCTTGTGCCAGCAGCAATTGCAAATCAAATTACTGAAGAAAATGCACATGACATTAAAGCTGACATTGTCGTTGAAGCGGCAAATGGACCAACGACACCAGCAGGTACTCGTATCTTAACTGAACGTGGTAAGTTGCTAGTTCCAGATGTATTAGCTAGTGCTGGTGGTGTAACTGTTTCATATTTCGAATGGGTACAAAATAACCAAGGTTATTATTGGACTGAAGAAGAAGTAAACACGAAATTACGTGAAAAACTTACAACAGCATTTGATACAATCTACGAACTAGCTCAAAACAGAAAGATTGATATGCGCTTAGCAGCTTATATTGTTGGTATCAAGCGTACTGCAGAAGCAGCACGTTATCGTGGATGGGCATAAATAAATATTTGAATAGTAATAGTAAGTTTAAAGTCCGAGACATTTATTGATGTCTCGGACTTTTTTGGATTTTATAAATAAATTGTTAAATGTAAGTTATCAGTTATTGTTCGTTTGTGACTTGTTTATATAAATCAGGGTAATTCGTAAATAACCCATCGATTCCATAGTCATTAAGTCTTTCCATGTCGGCTACTTCGTTTACAGTGAAAGGATGAACTAGAAATCCAGTATTTTTAAGATTGGCAACATTTTGTTTAGTTAAATCTGTATATTCAGGACCGACACCGATGGCATATTGTTTAATATAATTCAAATCTTGTTGTGACATATTTGGTAGTTCACCTTTGTCTAATAATCTTATAAGTGGCACATTTGAATTTAAATCTTTCATTTTAAGTAAGCTTTCTTGTGAAAATGATTGAACCATAACATGACCTTTTTTGAGAGACTGTTCATTTAATAATTGATGTTTATTAAGTGTATCTAATAATTTTTCTTCCATACCAGGGTATACATCAGGAGATTTTGTTTCTATATAATAATTGGCATCAGTGCCATAACGTTCTAATATTTCATCTAATGTCGGTACTTTTGCACCTTTATAATTTGAATTAGCATATTGTGGATTTTGTTCATTAAATTTGCTTCCAGCATCAAGTTGTTTTAATTCTTTAAGTGTATACTGATCAACCCGACCGGTGCCATTGGTAGTTCTATCAACTGTTTCATCATGCATGGCTATTAGGTGGCCGTCTTTAGTCATTTGTAGATCAATTTCAATATACGACGCACCTATAGCGTTATGACTTTTGTCGTATGAGTAAAATGTATGTTCTGGAGCGTAGCCACTAGCACCTCTATGGGCAATTGTTGTGAATTTCTCTCCAGTTAAATTATGTATCCAATTTTGTTGATCTGATTTATTATTCTCATTAACTGTTTGAACTGAAGTATTTTCATTTTGGTTGTTTACACCAAGCGAGTTACTAGACGCTTCAGTAATTGTTGAGCTCCCTATACCAGATAAAGCCAATATTGCTATGCTTGAAATCAAAAATTTATTCGAATGTTTCACAAGCTGTCACTCCTTAATATGAACTTTCTTTTTACATTACATAAAAAAACTTAAATTGAAAATAGTATTTACAATATTCTAATTTAAACTATAAAAAATTAATTTTAACATTACATACAATCAATGAATGCTATTACAATGTTTTAACTATATAGAAATATTGTGTTTGAGTTGGCATACAAAAAAGCACAGACACACCTATTAAATAGAGTATCCGTGCAAAAATTTTAATTTAAGTTTTGTTTTATAATTTCTAATTGTTTTTTTACAGCTTCTTGTCCAGTAGAACCGTGACTTATTCTACGGCTGATACAATTTTCAGGTTTTAAATAATTGTAGATATCCGATTCGATACTTTCGTGTGCACTTTGATACTGGTCTAAAGGTACATCTAATAAGTATACGTTATGCTGAATAGCCCAAAGTACGATTTTACCAACAATTTCATGAGCGTTTCTAAAAGGAACTCCTTTGTTGACTAAGTAGTCAGCAAGTTCTGTTGCATTGGAAAAGTCATTATATACAGTTTCTTGTAAATGATTCACATTTACAGTCATCGTATCTATCATTCCTTCAAAGATACGTAAAGAACCTTTTAGTGTATGAACTGCATCAAATAGACCTTCTTTATCTTCTTGCATGTCTTTATTATATGCTAAAGGCAACCCTTTAAGCGTCATTAACATACTCATTAAATTACCTGTTGTACGTCCAACTTTACCTCTGATTAATTCAGCCATATCAGGATTTTTTTTCTGTGGCATAATTGAAGAACCAGTTGAAAATGCATCTGATAATGTAATAAAGTCTGCTTCCGCAGAGGACCAAAAAATAATTTCTTCTGCAAAACGTGACAGGTGAACCATTGTTAATGAAATATTATGCAGCGTTTCAACAATATAATCTCTATCACTAACGGCATCCATACTATTCTCATAAACAGCAGAAAAGTCTAATAATGACTGCGTTTCGTGACGATCTATTGGATAAGTAGTACCACTTAACGCAGCGGCACCAAGTGGAGAGATATCAATACGTTTCAAACTATCTTGAAAGCGTGATTTGTCTCTTTCTAGCATCCAATAGTATGTCAAGATATGATGCGCAAATGAAATAGGTTGAGCTCTTTGGAGATGGGTATAACCAGGCATGATCGTATCTACATGAGACTCAGCTATTTTTACAATTGTTTGTTGAAACGAAATAATTAAATCGATTAATTGAGATACTTCTGCTTTTGTATATAAATGCATATCAGTTGCAACTTGATCGTTTCTGCTACGTCCTGTATGCAATCTACCACCAGCATCACCAATACGTTTTATTAATTCATGTTCGATATTTAAATGGATATCTTCCAATGAGACATCAAGTGCTAAGTTGCCTTGTTCATAATCAGCTAAAATTGCATTTAAACCTTCAATAATTTGCTCGCAGTCTGAATCAGAAATAATATCTTGTTTGGCTAACATGGTTGCATGAGCAATACTACCTTGAACATCATATTTAATTAATGTTTTGTCAAAGTGTATAGAAGCATTAAATTCATCAACCCATGCTTCTGGTTGCTCACTAAATCTACCACCCCAAGCTTTACTGCTCATCTTTGTATCCACCATGTAACATTGAGTTTACTTTAGTTGGTAAGCCAAAGATATCAATAAAGCCAACTGCTGATTCTTGATTAAATGCATCTTCTTTTGTATAAGTAGCTAATTTTTCATTATAAAGTGTATGTGGTGACTTTCTTCCATTTACAATAGCGTTGCCTTTATATAATTTAAGACGTACATCGCCAGTTACATAATCTTGAGTACTATCGACAAATACTTTGAGACTATCTGTTAAAGGTGAGAACCATAAACCGTTATAAATTTGTTCTGAAAATTGCTTTTCAATTACTGGTTTAAAGTGTGCAACATCTTTAGTAAGCGTAATTGTTTCAAGCGCTTTATGAGCATTGACAATTACTTCTGCTGCTGGTGTTTCATAAACTTCTCTAGACTTAATGCCAACAAGTCTGTTTTCAACATGGTCGATTCTGCCAATACCATGTTTACCGGCAAGTTTATTGAGCTCTAAGATGAGTTCGCTAAGTTTATAAGATGTGCCATCTAAAGCAGTTGGTATACCTTTTTCAAATGAAAGTACAATTTCATCAGCTACATCTGGTGCGTCTTCTAGTTCGTTTGTTAAGTCAAATGCATCCTTTGGAGGTGCAGCATAAGGGTCTTCAAGTATGCCACATTCATTACTTCTTCCCCATAAATTTTGGTCGATAGAGTAAGGAGAATCATGTTGGATTGGAACTGGGATATTATGTTTGATTGCATAGTCAATCTCTTCTTCACGGCTCCATGCCCATTCTCTTACTGGTGCAAAAACTTTTAATTCAGGATCTAAAGCTTTAATTGCTACTTCAAAACGTACTTGGTCATTACCTTTACCAGTACAACCGTGTGCAATACCAACTGCATTTGTTTTGCTAGCAATTTCAACTAATTTTTTTGAAATTAATGGTCTTGATAATGCAGAAACTAAAGGATATGTACCTTCATACATTAAGTTACCTTTAATTGCATATGATACGAAATCTTCACTAAATTCTTCTGTAGCATCAATGATATGACATTCGATTGCACCCATATCTAAAGCTTTTTGATGTACTAAATCTAAATCTTTACCTTCGCCGACATCTAAACAACAAGCTACGATGTCATAACCTTTATCTAATAACCATTTTACTGCCACACTTGTATCTAAACCACCAGAATATGCTAATACTATTTTCTCTTTCATAAGTTCCACCTCAATTGAATTTTTATAATTTATTAATATGAATTTGATATTGATTAGTATAGCAGAAAGTGAATGAAAATAAAACCATTTTTATACATAAATATACAAAAATATGAAATGACTTATTTGGAATATATTTTAAATAGCTGTTTTAAAAGCATTCTTAACACTTGAAGGATGTTTGTTTTTGTATAAAATAATGAATAATTAATTCGGGGTATTGAGTGATTTGCTGTTTTAATAGTTAAATTATCAATATAATATAGGCTAGTTGTTTGAATACTCAAAATAAACTTAGTAAAATAATGATGAAATTAAAAACACTGGAGGCAATTCAAAATGACTCATATTCAATTAGATTATGGTAAAACTTTAGAATTTTTCGGCGAACATGAATTACAGCAACAAAAAGATATAGTTAAGTCAATTCACAAAACAATTCATGAAGGAACTGGTGCTGGTAGTGACTTCCTTGGGTGGATTGATCTTCCTGTAGACTATGATAAAGAAGAATTCTCGCGTATTTTAGAAGCTTCAAAACGTGTCAAAGAACATTCAGAGGTGTTTGTAGTAATTGGTATCGGTGGCTCGTACTTAGGTGCACGCGCGGCTATCGAAATGCTAACATCTTCATTTAGAAATAGTAATGAATTCCCAGAAATCGTCTTTGTAGGTAATCATTTATCTTCTTCATATACACAAGAGTTAATCAATTACTTAGATGGTAAGGATTTCTCAGTGAATGTTATTTCTAAATCAGGTACTACGACTGAACCAGCAGTTTCATTCAGATTGTTTAAGCAATTATTAGAAAATAAATATGGTAAAGAAGAAGCGAAAAATCGTATCTTTGCTACTACAGATAAAGAAAAAGGTGCATTAAAGCAACTTGCAACTAATGAAGGTTATGAAACTTTTGTCGTACCAGATGATATAGGCGGTCGTTATTCAGTATTAACTGCAGTTGGTTTATTACCAATCGCTGTTGCGGGTATTGATATTAAAACAATGATGGAAGGTGCTGCAAAAGCACGTGAAGAATTGTCTTCAGAAGATTTAGAAGAAAATATTGCGTATCAATATGCAACAATTCGTAACGTTTTATATGCAAAAGGTTATGACACTGAAATGTTGATTAACTATGAACCATCAATGCAATATTTTAATGAGTGGTGGAAACAATTATTTGGCGAATCAGAAGGGAAAGACTATAAAGGTATTTATCCTTCTAGCGCTAACTATACAACAGATTTACATTCACTTGGACAATATGTTCAAGAAGGTCGTCGTTTCTTATTTGAAACAGTTGTGAAAGTTAATAATCCTAAACATGATATTACTATCGAAGAAGATAGTGATAATTTAGATGGTTTAAATTATTTAGCTGGTAAAACTATAGACGAAGTAAATACGAAAGCATTTGAGGGTACATTGTTAGCTCACACTGACGGTGGTGTACCTAATATTGTCGTCAATATTCCTCGTTTAGATGAAGAGACATTTGGCTATATCGTTTACTTCTTTGAATTAGCATGTGCTATGAGCGGTTATCAATTAGGTGTTAATCCATTTAACCAGCCTGGAGTTGAAGCATACAAACAAAATATGTTTGCTTTATTAGGTAAACCAGGTTTTGAAGATAAAAAAGAAGAATTAGAAAAACGTTTATAATTCTTCAATGTAATGCTATATAGCATTTAATTTAGTAGATGTTAAATTAATTTTTAAGAGGCTGGGACAATTAATTGTCTCAGCCTTAATCATTATGTTGAGATAGAAGAACTTATGTATGATATTCAACTCAGGTAAACTTTTTATTTCTTTCGACTTTAGTCATCTTTGTCAGAGTAGGAAGATGAAAGTTTTTAAATAATTCAAATACGTTTCATCCTTTCTTTTTCTAATTCATATACATAAAAGTATTGCGCAAGCTTAATAACTCAAAGTCAATATTATAGTGGTTATGATTTTGCTTAATATCTTTAAAATTAGTGTTATATTGAAAGCGTGGATAGTCATTCAATTTCGGTTTCGAAAGCATGTCGTTCTTAAGACTGATTTATATTAGAAGGAACGCTTTATAGTTTTAAAAAAGCAACTTTACACTTATAATTATAAAGAATAGTGATGACGAGGATGGGTTTGATGACAGAGGAACAAGTACAGTATTGGTTTGATATATTTGGGAGTTTAGGATATATCGCAGGATTTCTATTACCATTTATTGAGGCTTTTATTCCTATTTTACCAATCATTGTGTTTGTAATTGTAAACGTTAATGCTTTTGGTTGGTTCATTGGTACTTTATTAGCTTGGTTAGGCACTGTAGCTGGAAGTTATATTGTATTTTTATTTTTTAGAAGATTAACACATACAAAATATATGAAAAAAATTCAGCACCGGACATCAGTTCAACGTTTAATACATTTTATTGATAGAAAGGGTGTCATACCTATTTTTATCTTAATGTGCTTTCCATTTACACCAAGTGCTTTAGTTAATATTGTGGCAAGTTTATCCCATATTAAAGCGCATGCCTATCTAATTGTATTAATAGCATCTAAGTTTATAATGATTGGTCTTGTAGGCTGGTTAGGTAATGATATTACAACACTTTTTACTAATCCGATCAGGCTGATAACAATAGTGGTAGTAATTGCTGTAGTATGGCTCGTTGGTAGAAAACTAGAGAAACATTTTATGCATTCGTCAGAGGAGTGACAACTTGCGAAAATTATTAAAACATTTGATTTCCATAATATTTGCGCTTATTATTGTACTATTGATTCAGGCATTTGTGCTTAAAGGATCAGTTATAAAAGATGATAAAATGGCTCCAAATCTAAAACAAGGTGATCGTATTATCGTTAATAAAATAAAAACGACATTTAATTTTTTAGATAATAATGATATTATTATGTATCGTAACGGAAAAGAAATCCGGTTTAGTAGAATCATCGGAAAACCTGGACAATCTATTTCATTTAAAGACGGCTCATTGTACAGAGATGATAGAGAAGTAAATGAACCTTATACAAACAATAGCATCAATAACTTGTCACTTAGAAACATCAAAGGTTCTGAAAGTGATATTATTCCGCCGAATGCTTACTTTGTACTTAATGATAATCGTGATAATAAAAATGATTCAAGAACATTAGGTTTCGTGCATCAGAAAGATATCATTGGCAACACAAGTTTAAGATATTATCCGTTTGAAAAATTTACAGTGACTTTTAATTAAATAAACGAGGTGAAGGAATTGAGAAAAGAAATCGTAGAATGGATTGTGTCCATCGTTGTTGCAGTGGCCTTAGTATTGCTAATTGTTAACTTCGTGGGGAAATCATATACAGTTAAAGGCGACTCTATGGATCCTACATTAAAAGATGGGGAACGCGTTATTGTCAATTTGATTGGTCAAAGATTTGGAGATGTTGAAAAAGGCAATGTGATTGTCTTCCATGCAACTAAGGATAATGATTACGTCAAACGCGTTATCGGTACAGCAGGTGATAACATCGAATATAAAGAAGATCAGTTATTTGTTAATGGTAAAAAAGTAGACGAACCATACTTAGATTATAATGAAAAACATAAAGATTATAATTATATAACGGGTAGTTTTACAACAAAAGAGATGAACGAACAATCTGAAGGTGTAGACAAAGTAAAAGATAAAAATAAAATCCCAGAAGGTAAATTACTTGTACTTGGGGATAACCGTGAAGTAAGTAAAGATAGTCGTTCGTTTGGTTTAATTGACGAAGACCAAGTTGTTGGTAAAGTGTCATTTAGTTTTTGGCCGTTAAGCGAAATGAAATTTGGATTTAATCCAGATACAAAATATGAATAATAAAATTTCATTGCCCTAACTTATTAATAAAGTAAAAGTTCCAAAATTAGAATAGTGTTTATTGACTAACAATAATATGTACAATTCAGTTGCTATTGCAATGAGCATAGAAAAAAGGATCGAGATAACTATCTGTGTCTCGATTCTTTTTGCTATAAATTACTAACAAATAATCAAATTTATAGCAAAGCCATATTCTAATTTATTCGACCTTCAAGGTATAAGAATAGTTATACACAACCATATATATGTTAAAATGTGAGTCAAAGGAGTTGGCGTAAATCATGGAATTAAATGCTTATATTGGCAGAGCAGGCACAGGGAAATCGAAAACAATGATTGAAGAAATTAAAACAAAAATGCGAGAAGACCCATTAGGCGATCCTATTGTCTTAATTGCGCCTACACAAAACACTTTCCAGCTTGAACAATCATTCGTAAGTGATGAATCATTAAATGGTAGTATGAGAACCGAAGTTTTACACTTTGAACGATTAAGTTATCGTGTGTTTCAAGAAGTCGGTGGTTTGATAGAACAACAATTATCTAAAGCAGGCACTGAAATGATGATTTATGACATCATACAACAACATCAATCAGAATTGAAACTATATCGTTCTCAAGTTAAATACTATGGATTTAGTGAAAAGCTTTATGAACAAATACAAGATTTTAAAAAATATGCAGTTACTCCACAACAATTAAATGATTATATTTCAGAAAATGACTTACAAACAAGAACAAAGCATAAATTACAAGATATTGCGCTGGTTTATAAACATTTAGAAGATAGAATTGACGGGACTTATGTATCTACTGAAGATAGTTTACAAAGATTCATTACGATGATGGATCAATCTGAATGGTTAAAGCGAGCGGAAATTTATATTGATGGCTTTCATAACTTTTCGACATTAGAGTATCAAATTATCCGTAGTTTAGTTAAATACGCTAAAAAAGTTACGATTGTATTAACAACTGATGGCGATAAAGATATGTTTAGTTTATTTAGAAAGCCTTCGGAATCACTGACACACATAGAAGAAATTGCAAGTGACCTCAATGTACAATTACGTACGAAGCGTTTTGATGAAGTATATCGCTTTGATAATGCTGACCTAGCCAATTTAGAACGTAATTTTAATGCATTACAATTTGAGCCGACAGTTGCAAATGGTGATATAGCAATTTTAGAAGCGAGTGGGATGAGAGAAGAAATAAATGAAGTTGCTCGTCGTATTTTAAGAGAAATACGTGAGAAAGGCTATAGATATCAAGATATAGCAATTTTATATAGAGATGAAGCTTATGCCTATCTCATGGAATCAATTTTGCCACAATTTGGCATACCATATAACATCGATGTGAAGCCGTCAATGACACATCATCCAATAATGGAAATGATAAGATCACTTATTGAAGTAATACAAACCAATTGGAATTTTGATCCACTTATGCGGCTTTTTAAAACAGATATTCTATCGAAGAAATTTAAAGATAGTAATTACTTGATAGACATATTAGAGAATTTTGTTCTAGAACGTGGTATTTATGGCAAACGCTGGTTGGATGAAAAATATTTTGATATTGAGCAATTTAGAAAAATGGGGCTAAAACGTCAACAATTAACAGATGAAGAACGTGAGACCTTTGAGCGTGTTATTCAAATGAAAACAGATGTTATCAATAAAGTGATGTTATTTGAAGAAAGTATGAATCGTGCAACTACAGCTATTGAATTTGCCACTGCTTTCTATGAATCGATGGAAGCATTCGACTTACCGAGCCAATTAATGACTGAACGTGATACGTTAGATTTTAACAGTCAACATAGAGCGGCTGAGGAAATTGACCAAATATGGCATGGCTTTATTCAAACGTTGGATGACTTAGTTACGGTATTTGGGGAGCAAACAATGTCTAAATCGCGTTTTCTAGAATTGTTTGATATTGGTTTAGAACAGTTAGAATTTGTAATGATTCCTCAAACGCTTGATCAGGTGAGTATTGGTACTATGGATTTAGCAAAAGTAGATAATAAACAACACGTATATTTAGTAGGAGCGAATGATGGTGTTATACCACAAACTGTTTCATCTTCAAGTTTAATTACGGATGACGAAAAGAAATATTTCCAAGAACAATCCTCTATAGAATTAAGTCCTACGGCAGATATACTGCAAATGGATGAAGCATTTGTAATTTATATTGCAATGACGCGTAGTTGTAAACAAGTTACATTTTCATATTCACTTATGGGTTCTAGTGGTGATCAAAAAGAACCAAGTCCATTTTTAAGCCAAATTCAACAATTATTTACTAATTTAGAAGTTCAAAATATACATCATCAACATCAAGCACAACCACTTACTTTAATGGAACATCCACATCAAACTAAAATTGCTTTATTTGAATCGTTAAAAGCTTGGTTAGATGATGAAATTGTTGCGGAAACTTGGTTAGATACGTATCAAGTGATGCGAGACGATGAAAGTTTAAATGACGGTTTAGATTACTTATTAACTGCCTTAACTTATGATAATGAAACGGTTCAATTAAGTGAATCATTATCTAAAGAATTGTATGGTTCTACAATTAATGCAAGTGTTTCTAGATTTGAAGGCTATCAAGCTTGTCCATTTAAACACTTTGCATCACATGGTTTACGTTTAAATGAACGTACAAAATATAAGTTGGAAAACTTTGATCTAGGAGATATCTTCCATCAAGTATTGAAATTTATATCAGAAAAAGTAAATGGTGATTTTAAAAATCTAAACCCCAAAAAAATTCATAAGCTAACAGTTGAAGCTCTAAGTGAAATATTACCTGAAGTCCAATTTAATTTATTAAATTCAACAGCCTATTACCGTTATTTATCACAGCGTATTGGTGCAATTGTAGAAACGACTTTAACAGCATTAAAATATCAAGGTAGCTATACTAAATTTACGCCACAACGGTTTGAAGCTGGTTTTAGAAGAAAACCAAGAGATAATAGTGAGTTATTAGCTGAATCGTTACATACAAAACAAGGTATACCTATAAATATACGTGGACAAATCGATAGGATAGATACGTATAAAAACGGGGAAGAGAGTTTTGTAAATATTATTGATTATAAGTCATCTAAATATAGTGGTACGTTGGATTTAACAAAAGTTTATTACGGTATGCAAATGCAAATGATGACATATATGGATATTGTACTTCAAAATAAATCACGTTTAGGGTTAACAGAGTTAACTAAGCCTGGCGGGCTATTATACTTCCATGTACATGAACCGCGCATTAAACTCGCATGGAACCAATTGTCGGAAGAAAAAAGAGACTCTGAATTCATCCAATCCTTCAAGTTAAGCGGCTTACTAAATAATGATGAATCAGTATTAGACGCTTTTGATACTAGACTGGAGCCAAGTTATAATTCTGATATTGTACCTTTAGGATTAAAGAAAGATGGCGGTATTAAAAGTAATAGTAAGGTTGCAGATGAGGATACCATTTATAAATTAATTCATCATAATAAACAAAACTTTATTGAAACGGCATCAAATATCATGGATGGACATACAGAAGTGGCACCAATGAAATACAATCAGACATTACCGTGTGATTTTTGTAGCTATAAATCAGTCTGTCATGTAGACGGTATGATAGATAGTAAACGTTATCGTACAGTTGACGAATCTATTGATCCATTAGAAGCGGTACAAAATGTAGTTTTAGAAAGTGAGGACGATGGAGAATGAGTCAAATACCAGTGAAACCTGGGAACACGAGATGGACAGACAACCAATGGAAGAGTATTTATGCAAAAGGTCAGGATATACTTGTTGCTGCTGCCGCAGGTTCTGGAAAGACTGCCGTACTTGTAGAACGTATTATACAACGTATTATTAAAGATGAAGTTGATGTGGATAAACTGCTTGTTGTTACATTTACGAATGCAAGTGCAAGAGAAATGAAACACCGTGTAGACCAAAGGATTCAAGAAGCTTCGAATGAAGACCCAAATAACACACATTTAAAGAATCAGCGTGTGAAGATACATCAAGCACAGATATCTACGTTACATAGCTTTTGTTTGAAATTAATTCAACATCACTATGATGTGTTAGACATTGATCCTAACTTTAGAACAAGTAGTGAAGCTGAAAATATATTGCTACTTGAACAGACAATAGATGAAGTGTTAGAAAAACATTATGACCAACTTGATCCTAATTTCATTGATTTAACGGAACAACTATCTTCAGATAGGAATGACAATCAGCTAAGAAACACCGTTAAAGAAATGTTTTATTTTAGTGTGGCGAATCCTAACCCGTCGGCTTGGTTAGAGCAGCTATCAGCACCATACGATGATATTACAAAACAAGCTGACTTACTAAAACTATTAAATGATTTAGCTATGATTTTTATGAATTCTGCATTGGAAGCTTTGAATAAAAGTTATGATTTGTTCATGATGCTTGAAGAAGTAGATAAACAACTTGAAGTCTTAGAAAAAGAACGGCATTTTATTGCTCAAGCAATGGAAGACGGTATATTAAACACACAAGTTATTGCAGAACACCAATTTGAAGCACGTTTTCCAGCTAAGAATAAAAAAATAAAAGAAGCTAATGAAATGATGTTAGATGCATACGATGATGGTAAAAAACATTACGATCAATATAAAGCGTTGGTAACTAAGGTGCAAGAAGATTATTTTTCACGTAATGCTGAAGATTTAAAAATGGATATGCAGCGCTTAGCGCCTAGAGTAGCATATTTAGCACAAGTAACAGCGGATGTAATTGATCTATTTAATCAAAAGAAACGCAGTAGAAACTTACTTGATTTTTCAGATTATGAACATTTTGCATTGCGGGTATTGATGAACGAAGATGGCACACCATCAGATATTGCTGATATGTATTGTAAACAGTTTGAAGAAATACTTGTCGATGAATACCAAGATACTAACCGTGTACAAGAGCAAATTATTGCATGTATTAAACGAGGTAGTGAGGCAGATGGGAATTTATTTATGGTAGGTGACGTAAAACAATCTATTTATAAATTTAGGCAAGCGGATCCCAGTTTATTTATAGGGAAGTATAACCGTTTTACATTAGATGGTTCAGAGAATGGTATACGTATTGATTTATCACAAAATTTCCGTTCTAGAAAAGAAATTTTGACTACCACGAACTATTTATTTAAGCATATGATGGATGAAGCGGTTGGAGAAATTGTCTATGACGATGCTGCCCAACTTTATTATGGTGCTCCTTTCGATAATGAGCCACATAATGTCCAGTTGAACATGTTAGTGGAAGATGCTTCTTCGGACTTAAATGGTTCGGAACAAGAAGCAGAATATATTGTCCAACAAGTGGAAAAGATTATGTCAGACCATGAGATATATGATATGAAAACTGAGCAATATCGTAAACCAAGTTATAAAGATATTGTCATTTTAGAACGTTCTTATGGGCAGGCACGTAAGATACAACAAGCGTTTAAAGATCATAACATTCCATTTCATGTAAATAGTAAAGAGGGATACTTTGAACAGACTGAAGTTCAACTCATATTATCCTTCTTAAGAACGGTAGATAACCCATTACAAGATATTTATTTAGTTGGGCTCATGCGTTCTGTAATATATCAGTTTACTGAAGATGAGTTATCAAATATAAGGGTATTTAGTCCAAATGATGATTATTTTTATCAATCGATTCAACATTATATAGCTAATGATGCTGCTAATAAAAAATTAGTCACTAAACTCGAAACTTTCTTGAAAGATATTGAAATGTATCAACGCTATAGCCAAAGTCACCCTGTCTATCAACTAATTGATAAGTTTTATAATGATCATTATGTTATTCAATATTTTAGTGGCATCATTGGTGGTAAAGGTAGACGTGCAAATTTATATGGACTGTTCAATAAAGCAGTAGAATTTGAAAGTTCTAGTTTCCGTGGATTATATCAATTTATTCGTTTTATAGATGAATTGATAGAACGAGGTAAGGACTTTGGTGAAGAAAATATTGTAGGACCAAATGATGACGTTGTGCGAATGATGACAATTCATAGTAGTAAAGGGTTAGAATTCCCATTCGTGATTTACTCGGGGTTATCGAGACGTTTTAGAAGAGATGATTTGCACAGACCAGTAATCTTAAATCAAAGCTATGGTTTGGGTATGACATATTATGATATTGATAGTCGTTTGTCTTATCCATCATTATCATCTGTTACGTATAAAGCGATAGCCGAAAAAGAAATGGTTTCAGAAGAAATGAGGTTAATTTACGTTGCATTGACACGCGCTAAAGAACAATTGTTTTTAATAGGCCGCGTAAAAGACGAAAAAGAACTAACTCAATTTGAACAGGTTTCAGTGTCGCAGACGCACTTACCCGTGAGCTACCGTTTAACCGCGCAACGACCGATTGATATGATTTATCCAATATTGGCAAAATATCAATCTACCTCACTGCCAAAAGAATTACGTTTTGAAACAACAATTAATGACATTGATGGCTCAATGATGCCTTTTGTACAGTTTAAAACAGATTTTTATGAAGATATTGCGTCAGAAATCGTTATAGCCGAAAGTGAACAACGTACGCTAGTAGATATACAGTCAGCTCAGACTGGTAATGATGAGCTTAAGTCGCAGATTCATGAACAATTAAGTTTCAAATACCCACATCAAGTAGCTATTGAAAAGCCGTCAAAACAATCCGTATCAGAATTGAAACGACAACTTGAGACAGAACAAGCTGACACTAACTACGATAGAGTTAGACAATATCGAATTGGCTCAGCTTCATATGAAAGACCGGGATTTTTAAGCCATACTACGAAACGAAAAGCAAATGAAATTGGTACTCTTATGCATACGGTAATGCAACATTTACCTTTTAAAAAGGAAGGGTTGTCTCATAGTGATGTGGATGTACTTATCAATCAGTTAATAGACAAGCATATTATTGATGAAGATGCCAAAAAGGATATCCGGTTTGAAGATATTTATCAGTTTATTGAAAGTGAATTATATTCAACGATTGCTACGAGTGAACGTATATATCGTGAGTTACCATTTGTTGTCAATCAAGCTAAAGTAGACCGTATTGAAAATATGGAAGAAGATGCTTCTATTATTCAAGGTATGATTGATCTTATATTTGAGAAGGATGGCCAATATTACTTTGTCGATTATAAGACAGATGCCTTTAATAGACGTCGTAATATGTCAGATGAAGCAATAGGTGCACAGCTAAGAGAACGTTATAAGGTACAAATGGAATACTATCGAAACACTTTAGAAACTATATTGAAAACAAATGTTAAAGGCTATTTATATTTCTTTAAATTTGGTCAACTTTCTATTGATGAATAAACTAGAGTATAAGGGGTGCTTGTTGTGTCATCGCAGCAAAGGTTATATGAAATAGATGCATTACGTGGATTAAGTTTGCTAGGTATTATTTTAATGAATATATTAGTTTTTAGTTTTCCGTACGAGGAAAGTTTATTGTCTGATGTTGTGCAGGGAAGCGATGCTATTTTATTACACGGAATTACCTTATTAATTATTGGTTCATTTTATCCTATTTTTACATTTTTATTTGGTTATGGCTTGAGCATCATGTATGACAATTGTCAGATGAAAGGCATTAACTATTACCCAATAATATTTAGAAGATTAATTTTTCTAATGCTTATGGGTGTGTTACATGGATTTTTTGTGTTTTCAGGAGATATCTTATTTGGCTACGCATTTACAGGTTTAATAGCGGTGTTATTTGTTAAAGCCAAAACAAAACGTTTAATAAAGGCAGCAATCATCTTATTTATCCTAAAAATCTTATTGCTAGTCATACCGTTTGCAGTATTTTCTTTAATAAATGATCCATATACCCAGCATAATTTTAGTGGTGTATCCTTATCTAAATTGATAGAAATTAAACAACAAGGACTTTATACAGATTTTCTGAAAATAAATGCACTAGAAAATTTATATAATGTGTTAGATGTTGTGACAGGGTCTGCCTATTTTGAATTTTTACCATATATTCTTTTAGGTATAGCTGCACAAAAATTAAAGCTAGTTAAGAAAATACAACTACGAAAACAAAGTGCAATTAAATGGGGAACTTTATGCCTTATTATAGGTTATATAGTGAAAATGCCTTTTGCACTTGATTTTTCAAATAGTGCATACCAGAATATCAATATCATTGGTGGTCCAATTGTTGCTGCCGGCTATATATTAATTTTTATTGCTATGTATCAAAGTACACGTATTGCACACTTGCTCAAAGTATTTACATATCCAGGTAAATTAAGTTTATCTGTATATTTAACTCAGAGTATAGTTTTATCATTAATATTTTTAGGTATAGGTGGAGGGTTATATAACCAATTGCCACTATATCAATCATATATCATTGCATTACTTGTTTATGTCTTACAATTAGTAGGCTGTTACTATTATTTAAAACATTTTAAAATGGGGCCTTTTGAATGGCTATGGCGAAAGATCACATACCTTAAATGAATTATAAAAATTATTAAATGAGTATAGGACATCATTAATATGTAATATGTTAGTGGGAGTTATGGATGAGAGGCAGCTCATGCGTAGAATTTATCTTTATTACTCCTAGTCATCTTTGCAGAGATAGGATGGTCAATCTTTTAAATAAATTAGACTGCCGTTCTACTCTCATTTGTTAACTTTAAAATTGTTTTTTTATGTTTAAAAGGACAAATAATAAGTTGAAGTTATAATCAAATCAGACATACAACATGAAAAATACGTTTTGATTGAGTTCAGGAGAATTTTTGTAAGCGCTAGTTATTTATTTGTTATTTCTGGGTAAATATAGTTATAATATGTAATAAGATATAGATGAGGAGCTGATATTGAATGAAATTCCTATCATTCAGACATGAAGGACAGACATCTTATGGTGTGAAAGTTAAACGTGAAGAGGCTGCATGGGACTTAAAAAAAGTTTTTGCAGATTTTGCTGAAGGCGAATTCCACCCGAAAACATTATTAAACGGACTTCAACAAAACCAAGTTGTCGATTTTCAAGAACAAGTTCGTAAAGCTGTTGTTGCAGCAGAAGATAGTGGCAAAGGTGACGACTATAAAGTACAATTTAGCGAAATAGAGTTTTTACCGCCAGTCACGCCAACAAATAATGTGATTGCCTTTGGACGTAATTATCAGGATCATGCTAGTGAGCTAAACCATGAAGTTCAGCGATTATATGTGTTTACAAAAGCTGCTTCGTCATTAACTGGTGATAATAGCACGATACCTAACCATAAAGATATTACTGAACAGTTAGATTACGAAGGTGAACTTGGTATTGTAATCGGTAAATCTGGTGAAAAAATTCCTAAAGGTTTAGCACTAGATTACGTATATGGTTATACTATTATTAATGATATTACAGACCGTAAAGCTCAAAATGAACAAGACCAAGCATTCTTATCTAAAAGTTTAACTGGTGGTTGCCCAATAGGTCCTTATATTGTGACAAAAGATGAATTACCTACACCAGAAGATGTGAACATTGTTACGAAAGTAAATAATGAAATCCGTCAAGATGGTAACACAGGTCAAATGATTCTTAAAATAGATGAATTGATAGAAGAAATTTCTAAATTTGTGGCATTACATCCAGGTGATATTATTGCAACTGGCACACCAGCAGGCGTTGGTGCAGGTATGAATCCACCTAAGTTTTTACAACCAGGTGATGAGATTAAAGTTACCATCGATAATATTGGTACATTAACTAATTTTATTGCTGATAAATAAAAAGTATTAAGACAATATAGAGCGCGGGTATACGTATCAAATTTAAAATTTTGATTTGTATCCCGCTCTTTTTACTTAATCTTTAGTAGAGTAATATAGAATTCTTTTTGAAAAATGAAGTGATTTTAAGTATGATAAGGTAAGTAATCTTTTGATTTTATAATTAAAAGACTACAATATACTTTTGTTTTATATACTTTTGAAGTGAAAAATGTGTGGGGGTTATATTATATGTTACATATGCATATAGCAAGTTGGGTATTATTAATTATTTTATTCTTTGCAGCTTACTTTAACTTTTCTGAAAAACAAGGTGCTTCACCTTATTTTAAACCGATTCATATGGTTTTAAGATTATTTATGTTACTTGTGTTAATTTCAGGTTTTTGGGTTTGGATTCAATCATTCTCATCTGATAATGCAGGTGGACATATGTTACTGACATTGAAAATGATTTGCGGTGTGGCAGTCGTTGCATTGATGGAAGTGACAATTACTAAACGTAAAAAAGGTCAACCAAGTCATAGTTTATTATGGACTACTATCGTAGTTATTATCTTGACTATCATTATTGGAATTATTTTACCGATGGGGCCAATTACACAAATGTTTGGTTTGTAAGTTATATAAAAGAGGCTATGACTTCATTGTCATAGTCTCTTTTTTGTTTTTTTGGTAGATATATTTAAACTAATAGGTATTATAGTGTGAGACAACAAACGTTAATATAGAGTATCAAAGTTGCGATGAAACTTTTCCATTTAATCTATAGAAATACATCAATATGTGGCTCTAACAGATGCCATAGTTCATTACTTAATTCATCAATAGAGCACGGTCTAGACTGCTCTATCCACCATATAATAACACCTACTATTGCCGAACCTAAAAATTGTAACGCTATTTCATTATCTTTTTGCTTTATGTTTTGCATGAATTTCTCAGAAAGTGTTTGTCTTAATATATTTAAATCAGATTTTTGTATTAATTGTTTCAAGATAAAATATTGTTTATCTATAGCTATGAGTATTTCACCCATATTTGCTTTACCATCTTGTTGAAGGTTCATCGTACTCTCGCATTTTTCAATTGCTTCGGCTAATATAAAATCTAATGACTGATTAAGTATGTCGTATTTATCTAAAAAGTTTAAGTAAATCGTTCCTCTATTGATATTAGAAGCTTCGGCAATATCTTTCATAGATATTTTAGCAATGTCCTTTTTTTGCATGAGCTTTATAAAATTTTCGATAATAAGTTGACGTGATTTTTCTTTTCTTTTATCCATAACTATTCCTCATTTATCAACGATTTTTGAAATCTGTACAATAAGCATCAACATACTTATTTTGTTTATTGAGTTTAACTTTTTATAATGATAAGTTCAAGTTAATGAACAAATGTTCATTAAAAAGGAGGACGTATATGAATATACTTATTTATGGCGCTGGAGTACAAGGGCAATATTTAGCACATGTATTAAATCAACCAGAAAATAACATAACACTATTAGCTAGAGGTCAAAATTATAAACACTTAAATGATAGAGGGGTTGTACTGAATCATTATTTACAAAATAAAAGAACTACGGATCACTTTAACTATGTAAGTAATTTAGGTAAGAATGATAGTTATGATATTATCTTTGTAACAATGAAGTATTCAGATTTTTACTCAGTTGTACCTTCAATAGCTCAAAATATAAGCACCAATATTATTTTTATAGGTAATAACACCGATCCTCATAAGCTTCGTGAAACAGTACTTCACCAATCCATCACACATAAAAATATATCTTTTGGTTTTTTAATGACTGGAGGAAATAGAGGGGATAGTGCAACAACTGTTATTCGATTTAATGCAGGGGAATTAAAAGTAAGCCATCTTAATGGAGTAATACCATTCCATAATAAACTTGATGCAATTTTTAAAAATTCATCTATAAAATTAACTTATGAAACAAGGTTCGAAGATTGGTTAATGTCACATGCCGCAATGATAATACCTCTAAACGCAGGGATATCATTGAAAAATAAATATAAAGAAAATCAAAAACAACTTCTAAGTAATATGATTAAGTCATATAATGAATTACATTTATTAATTGGGCATAGTAACTATAATATTGTCCCAAAATTACAGTCAACGCTTTTTAAGAATTTTAAATGTCTTGCTTATCCACTATTAAAATTAATTATTAATATCAAAATAATGAATCAAATTCAAGGTTCCAATTCAGAAGTCAATGCTTTATATAAAGATATAAAATTGTTAAATAAACAAACAGCGTTAACAACAAATTATTTAGATGAAATGATTATAGAATCAAGATAATAAAGTTTAACTATATTATCATCAATTTTTTTCGATATAAAGAAGATTATTCATAAGTATAATTGTTAAAAGTGTAGTTAAGTAAAATACGAAAATTTCTAGAAAAAGAAAGCAACGTTTTAGAATTATTCTGTTTTATAGCAAATCTAAACGATAAATTACTAATAAAAACCGATAATTTCTACTCAGTATGTGATTAGAAATTATCGGTTTTTATTTTCTGTGTTAGTAAAATAAAGTTGATTTTTTATTTATTTCGAGCTTTATAGCCTATCATATTAATAATATCTTTAGGTCTGCTGTATGGTGGTGCATAAGCAACTTCAAATTCTGTCAGTTCATCAATTGTTAATTTTTGCATCATTGCCATCGATAAGACATCGATACGTTTGTCTACGCCTTTTTCTCCAACTGCAGCAGCACGAATAATACGTCTGTTAGCTTTGTCAAAATAAACACGTAAGTGTAATTTTTTATTTCCAGGGTAATATCCCGCATGTTCACCTTGATTAACTTCGACTATTCCATAATCAAAATGTTTTAATTCTTGTGGCGATAATCCCACGCTAGCAAAGGTATAATCGAAGAATTTTACGATATTTGAACCTAAAAAGCCTTTGAATTTTACTTTAGGGTTACCCGCCAATTGTTCAGCAATGATACTTGCACCACGATGTGCTCCCCATGCAAGGGGCACGTGTGCATTTAAGTCAACGTGTCTATAATGTGATGTTATGATATCACCAAGCGCATATATATTTGGTATATTAGTCTGAAATTGGTCATTAACAGGGATATAACCTTTGTCATCTAAAGTGATATTCGATGATTGAATAAACCCTGAATTTGGTTTTACACCGACACCTTCAATAATTAAATCAAATGTTTCTACTTTACCAGAGGAGAAATATACTTCGTTACCATCTACTTTTGTGATTTCTTCATTAAAGTGATAAGTGATATGACGTTTATCCATTTCATCAATAATAGCTTGGTTCATATCTTGATCCATCAATTTATTAATGTGAGTTGAGCGATGGATTAGAGTAGGCGTGATACCGCGTTCATAAAGGTTATCTAAAATTTCTAAGCCTATATAACCCGTACCTACAACAAGTGCTTTCTTTACATTTTGTTGTTCAATAAAAGTCTCAATTGCATCTGTATCTTCCATATTTCTTAAAGTAAATGCTATAGGACTATTTAAGTTCAACGAATTTGCACTACATCCAGGGCTTAATATTAAAGTATCATAGTGTTCTTCAAACGAAGTATCGTTTACGTGATCATAGACTGTAATTGTTTGTGAATCATCATTTATAGATGTCACTTCATGATATGTTTTTACAATAATATTTTTAGAATCATAAAAAGCTTCTGGCGTTGCTTCAAGTACTTTGTCGCGTGAATCAACGACATTGCCTAAATAGTAAGGTAACGCACAGTTAGCGAAACTCATATCACGATCTTTTTCGAAAACAACAATTTCGCTTTCTTGATCCAATCTTCTTATTTGACTAGCTACAGTTGCGCCTCCAGCAACTGCACCAACGACTACAATTTTATTCATATTGAATGGCCTCCTCAAATTAAAATCGCAAATTAAATTTGAGATTTTATAGTTTCTTTATAAGGCATATTTAATTGGAAATAATCATTTAAATATCGTCCAATACCATCTTTATTATTAGAATATGTAACTTGGTTTGCGACGTGTTTAAGTTCGTCCAAGCCATTGTCCATGGCAATACCGTATTTAGCATATTTAATCATTTCTAAGTCATTATCTTCATCACCGAACGCGATAATATGATTTCTGTCGATACCTAAATGAGTCTTTACGTAATCTATACCGCGTGCCTTACTAATTCCTTGTTTAACAATTTCAATGACTGGAAATGGTGATCCCCATCTACGATGCTCTATGTTTTCTGCGTAAAAGCGTGTTAACATTTGTTTGACTCTAGGAATCATGAATTCTTCTGCTTCAACTAAAATAGATGTAGGGGGTTCAGTTAATGAAGTGAGTAAATCTCCAGTTTCTACTTTTGGATTGCCCATTGAAAATCCATCAAATAATCTTTGATCATAGTTATTAATAAACACGTAGTCTTTGACTTCTGCAATGATATTAGATACACCATAATCATTCAAACTTTTTATAATATTTTTTGATAAATCTAAATCTAATACATCATGTTTGATTTCAAATTGATCATCTTTGGGATGATGTACGAATGCACCATTAAAGTTAACAACTGGCGTATCCATATTCAATTCATGGTAATAAATTTGGCTAGCTCTATATGGTCTACCAGTGGCAATCATTAATTTATGCCCTTGTATTTGTAATTTAGTTAATACTTCTTTTGTATAAGGTGTGATTTCTTTTTCATCATTTAAAAGTGTTCCGTCTAAATCTAGACAAATTAAATAAGGTTCCATTGAATTCTCCTTAATGTTTAATAATTGACGTATGAATATCATAGCATTTTATTGGCGTTTTGTAAGATATTTGATATATTGTTAGTATGATTAATTACAAAGAGGTGAAATGTATGGATGAAGGATTAAAAGATAGCATATTGAATGCTTTAGAAATGGTTATTGACCCTGAGTTAGGTATCGATATCGTAAACTTAGGTTTAATATATAACGTAGACGTAGATGACGAAGGCTTATGTACTGTAGAAATGACTTTAACATCTATGGGGTGTCCAATGGGACCTCAAATTGTAAATCAAGTTAAAATGGTGTTAGCAGAAATTCCAGAGATTTCAGATACAGAAGTAAATATTGTTTGGAGTCCACCATGGGGCAAAGAAATGATGTCTCGTTATGCTAAAATTGCTTTAGGTATCGGTTAAACAAAATTAAAATAGTAATTATAAAATAGTCTAATGTACTTAATTGTACATTGGGCTATTTTTTTAGCTAAAATTCAGGGCATTTAAAAACATATTTTTTCTGTAGTGCAATTCATTAAAATAATTGCAGTTGTATTACAGAAGCATTACAATAATTGAGTGTATGATGAGGAATAATAATAAAATATTTTATTTTGGGGATGAAAGAATGAATAGAAATGAACAATAATTTAAATAAGCATAAGCAGTTAAAGTATAATACTCGCTATATGCCAGGTTTAGATGGATTGCGAGCAATCGCGGTCATAGGTATTATAATCTATCATTTAAACAAACAGTGGTTGACTGGTGGCTTTTTAGGTGTAGATACATTCTTTGTGATTTCCGGTTATTTGATAACTAGCTTATTACTTTTTGAATATGAGTCCACAGGTATTATTAATTTAAAACAATTTTGGTTAAGGCGAATTAAAAGGTTAATCCCAGCCATGTTGGTACTTGTGATGGTTATAACGGTAGCAAGTTTAATATTTAAACCTGCTGAAATTGTAAATATTAAACAAGATGCCTTTGCAGCTATTTTTTATGTATCTAATTGGTGGTACATTGCAACAGATGTTAATTATTTCGAACATTTTGCTTTTATGCCATTAAAACATTTATGGTCACTTGCAATTGAAGAACAATTCTATATTATTTTTCCTATCGTCTTTATTTTATTACTGCTCACAATAAAGAAATATAGAAATGTAACTTTAGTGCTTTGGATAATCTCATTAGTTTCTTTATTAACAATGATTATTATTGGCCAAGCACAAACCGGCCATTCACGCGTTTATTTTGGTACTGATACACGGTTACAGACCATGCTATTAGGTGTGATTTTTGCATTTGTTTGGCCTCCGTTTAAATTAAAGAAAAACCCAAACTATATATTGAGAACTATCATTGATAGTATAGGCATTATTGGAATCGCACTATTATTAATGCTGTTCTTTAAAGTGAATGAAAATAGTAATTGGATATATAATGGTGGTTTTTATTTAATTTCAGGATTGACGTTATTTGTAATTATTAGCGCAGTACATCCTTCTGGTTATTTTGCTAAAATATTAGGAAACCCGTTATTTATTTACATAGGGAAACGTTCTTATAGTTTGTATTTATGGCATTTTCCTGTAATTAGCTTTATACATTCATATTATGTAGATGGACAATTACCTGCTTATGTTTATGTTATTGATATTATTTTAACTATTGTGTTGGCAGAAATGTCTTATCGTTATATAGAGACACCGTTTAGAAAACAGGGTATAAGAGCATTTAGTATCTCACGTGGAAATAAACAGGCAGTAATTAGATCAATCGTGTTAATTCTATTTTTATTGCCTGCAATATTTGTCTTTGTAGGGAGCTTTGACAAACTAGGGAAAAATGATATAAATCATAAAGCAACGTCGTACAATACGAATGAAATAGATAAATATTTAGTCAGACCAATTCCAGTTGATAATGTTAACTTTTTAGGAGGTTCTGACTCTAAAAAAGATAAAGATAATGAAGTATATGCAGATTTAAAACCATTACTAATTGGAGATTCTGTAATGGTTGATATTGGAGAAACCTTTAAAATGAAAGTACCACATGCTAATATTGATGGCCAAGTTGGTAGGAATTTATATGAAGCGACACCATTAGTTGATCAAAAATATCAAAATTATAATCAAAAATCAGATCAAGTTATCTTAGAGTTGGGAACAAATGGAGATTTTTCCGAAGAACAATTAAATGAATTAATTAAAAAATTCGGTGAAGCTCAAGTATATTTAGTGAATACTCGAGTACCTAGAAATTATGAAAGTCACGTTAATGAGTTGATGTCAGACGCTGCCAAAAAACATGATAATGTTACTTTAATTGATTGGTACAAAAGATCTGAAGGTCATTCAGAATATTTTGCACCTGATGGTATACATTTAGAAAATACGGGTATCAAAGCAATGATAGATGAAATATTAAAACATATTACTCCTAAAAAGGATAAATAGAGTTTGCATGACTTTACAAAAGAGAATGACAGTGGGGTTAGATGAATCTATTATAAAGAATTAGTATGTGAAGTTGGTAAGTAATAGCATCTCATTTCAATTTTAAAGCTAGTTTACTAGCATAGCTTGGCGAGATTATCTATTCATTTTAAAAAATGGAGTAGTGTGTTCTCGCTTTTTTAATTTTTAGTTATTCATTAAATTAAAACTTATTAAAAAGTTACTAAAACGTTAAGTACTTTATTAGTAATAAAATAGTTAATGATATTATTTTGTAAAAATTTATGGAGGAAAAGGGGTGTTTATTTAATTTAGATAATGGGGAAAACATTAATATAACAAGCTTTAACAATGTTGAAAAAATTTAAAAATTATAATCATAAGTGTTGAAAAGTAACATTGAAAGGACTATAATTAAGTTAAGGTCAAAGAAAGTCAAAGTCAAACTTAAAGACGCTTGATCAAATACTAAATGGTGAGGTGAATCATTTTGGATATTAATCAAATGACCTATGCTGTTCAAGGAGCTTTACAAAAAGCTGTTGAATTAGCAAAAGCAAATGAAAACCAAAATATAGAAATTGAAGCTGTATTAAAAGCAGCGCTTGAAGAAAACGAAAGTTTATTTAAAAGTGTGTTAGAAAGAGCTAATATTGATACTGAACATTTAAACAATGCATATACTAATAAATTGAAAAACTATCCAACCGTACAAGGAGATAACATTCAATACGGACAATATATTAGTTCAAAAGCAAATGAATTATTCAATAGTTCAGAATCATATATGAAATCATATGAAGATGAATACATTTCAATGGAACATATCATATTAGCTGCAATGGATGTTGATGATACAACAAAACAATATGTGGATAATAAAAAAGAAATTATCGTAGAAATTATTAAAAAAATAAGAGGGGGAAACCATGTGACGACACAAAATCCAGAGGCAAATTATGAAGCCTTAGAAAAATATGGTAGAGATTTAGTTGAAGAAGTTCGTCAAGGTAATATGGATCCAGTGATTGGACGTGACGAAGAAATAAGAAATACCGTAAGAATCTTAAGTAGAAAAACAAAAAACAATCCTGTGCTTATCGGTGAGCCAGGTGTAGGTAAAACAGCTATTGTTGAAGGTTTAGCGCAGAGAATTGTTAGAAAAGACGTACCTGAGTCGTTATTAGATAAGACAATATTTGAATTAGACTTAAGTGCACTTGTTGCAGGCGCAAAATATCGTGGAGAATTTGAAGAAAGACTGAAAGCAGTCTTGAAAGAAGTGAAAGATTCAGACGGTAGAATTATATTATTTATAGATGAAATTCATATGCTTGTAGGTGCTGGTAAAACTGAAGGTGCAATGGATGCTGGGAACATGTTGAAACCTATGCTTGCTAGAGGTGAATTGCACTGTATTGGGGCTACAACACTAAATGAATATAGAGAATATATTGAAAAAGATTCAGCTTTAGAACGTCGTTTCCAAAAAGTAAATGTATCGGAACCAGATGTAGAAGACACAATTTCAATCTTACGTGGTTTGAAAGAACGCTATGAAGTTTATCATGGTGTACGTATACAAGATAAGGCGTTAGTAGCGGCCGCAGAACTTTCAGACCGTTATATCACAGATCGCTTTCTTCCAGATAAAGCAATCGATTTAGTTGACCAAGCGTGTGCGACAATTAGAACAGAAATGGGTTCTAACCCAACAGAATTAGACCAAGTTAATCGTCGAGTAATGCAATTAGAAATCGAAGAAAGTGCATTGAAAAATGAATCCGATAATGCAAGTAAACAACGTTTACAAGAGTTACAACAAGAATTATCCAATGAAAAGGAAAAACAAAACGCAATTCAATCTCGTGTTGAAGAAGAGAAAGAAAAAATTGCTAAGTTACAAGAAAAACGTACGGAATTAGATGAAAATAGAAAGGCATTAGAAGATGCTGAAAATAATTACAACTTAGAAAGAGCAGCTGAATTGCAACATGGTACAATTCCTGAATTAGAAAAAGAATTACGCGAATTAGAGGATGCATTCCAAAATGAACAAAATGGAGATAATGAACGTATTATTCGTGAAATTGTTTCTGATGAAGAAATTGGAGATATTGTTAGTTCATGGACAGGTATTCCGGTTTCGAAACTTGTAGAAACTGAAAGAGAGAAACTGTTGAACCTTTCAGATATACTACATGAACGTGTTGTTGGACAAGATAAAGCAGTAGATTTAGTTTCTGATGCTGTTGTAAGAGCACGTGCAGGTATCAAAGATCCTAACAGACCTATTGGTAGTTTCTTATTCTTAGGTCCTACAGGTGTAGGTAAAACAGAATTAGCTAAATCATTAGCATCAACATTATTTGATTCAGAGAAACACATGATTCGCATTGATATGAGTGAGTATATGGAGAAACATTCTGTCTCTCGTCTAATTGGAGCGCCTCCAGGTTATGTAGGACATGACGAAGGTGGTCAATTAACAGAATCGGTTCGCCGTAATCCATATTCTGTAATTCTATTAGATGAAATTGAAAAAGCTCACAGTGATGTATTTAACGTATTGTTACAAATACTTGAAGAAGGTCGCTTGACGGATTCTAAAGGGCGTGAAGTAGATTTTAAAAATACAATTATTATAATGACTAGTAACATAGGTTCGCAAATTTTATTAGAAAATGTTAAAGATTCAGGTGTGATAACTGAAACAACAGAAAAAGCTGTGATGAACAGTTTAAACCAATATTTTAAACCTGAAATTATTAACCGTATGGATGACATTGTTTTATTTAAACCTTTATCTATTAAAGACATGAGTTTAATTGTTGAAAAATTATTAACAGAGTTAAATATTAGATTAATGGGGCAACGTATTTCAATCAATGTATCAGATGAAGCAAAAGCTTGGTTAGGCGAAGAAGCTTATGAACCACAGTTCGGTGCAAGACCATTGAAACGTTTCATCCAAAGACAAATTGAAACACCATTAGCACGTAAAATGATTAGAGAAAACTTACCTGAAGGTACAACTATCGATATTGCATTGACTGATGATGGTTTAACATTTTCTGAAAATAAACCCGAAACAGTTTAATAAATACTATTAATTATAAAGCAATTTTGCTAATTAAAATAATTTAGTTGGGAACGCGTAATAGAAAGCAAATTAAGCACTTGTTTTCTGAGGCGTTCCCTTTTATTATAAAAAAACAAGTCCAAGACATTTATATGCCTTGGACTTGTTTAATGTTATAGTCATCTTTGACGTAGATAAGACAATGGAATCATAAGAATATTGTCCTGCGCCATATTTAGTGGTGTTCTTTGGCCTCATGTTTACTAGGTTTAATCATCATATCAAATAAAACGATAATAATTGTAAAAGCAATCGCTCCAAAGATCGGTGTTACATAGTTAAGTTCACCGCCACCATTCAAACTATTAAGTACGAAATTAATCATTTGTAATAAAACAATAGACCAAAATAAAACTGCGAGGTATTTCATTATGTAATGCCTCCAATATAATATATATAACTTCATTATAAATAATTAAGTGTAGTTTGTATAGAGAGAAGTAATATTTAAAATTTCGATGTGTTGTTCTTGTATTTGAAATGTGTATTATGTTAAATTAATACCTGGTATTAAAAGTTTAATTCAAATAAAAATTAAAATTAAGATTAAGAAGGTGTACAACCATGGATGTGGGTATTAAAGGTTTTGGTGCATACGCACCTGAAAAAGTTGTTGAAAATACCTATTTTGAATCATTTTTAGAAACTTCAGATGAGTGGATTTCACAAATGACTGGTATTAAAGAGCGTAGATGGGCAGATGAAAACGAAGAAACTTCTGACATGGCTTATCAAGCGAGCTTAAAAGCAATCAAAGATGCAGGGATTGAAGCTTCAGAAATCGACATGATTATTGTAGCGACATCGACAGGTGATTTTCCTTTCCCAACAGTAGCTAATATTTTACAAGAAAAATTAGGCGTGGGGAAAGTTGCTTCCATGGATCAACTTGCAGCATGCAGTGGTTTTATGTATGCAATGATTAATGCAAAACAATTTGTACAATCTGGTGATTATAAAAATATATTAGTTGTCGGCGTAGATAAATTATCTAAAATCACTGACTTTACAGATCGTTCAACAGCTATTTTATTTGGAGACGGTGCTGGCGCAGTAGTTATTAGTGAGGTATCAGAAGGGCGTGGTATTTTAAGTTATGAACTAGGTTCAGATGGCTCAGGAGCAAAACACTTATTTTTAAACCCAGAAAATGGCAAAATATTTATGAACGGTCGTGAAGTATTTAAGTTTGCTGTAAGAATCATGGGTGAAGCGTCAACAAACGCGGTGGCTAAAGCAAATTTAACACCTGATGATGTTGATATGTTTGTACCACACCAAGCAAACATTAGAATAATGGAGTCTGCTAGAGAACGTTTGGGTATTACCAAAGAAAAAATGAGTGTTTCTGTAGATAGATTCGGAAATACGTCAGCAGCATCTATTCCATTAAGTATCGGCCAAGAATTAGAAAACGGTAAAATTAAAGATGACGATGTCCTTGTATTAGTCGGTTTTGGTGGCGGCTTAACATGGGGCGCTGTCACACTAAGATGGGGAAAATAGGAGGATAAATTATGAGCAAAGAACAGCGTGTTGTAATAACAGGAATTGGCGCATTATCACCTCTAGGCAACGATGCTAAATCATCGTGGGATAACGCGTTGAAAGGTGTAAGTGGTATTGATAATATTACAAGATTAGATACAACAGATTACAGTGTTCATTTAGCTGGAGAACTAAAAGATTTTAATATAGAAGACCATATCCCGAAAAAAGAAGCACGTAGAATGGATCGTTTTACTCAATATGCGTTAGTAGCTGCTAGAGAAGCGGTTCAAGATGCTAAACTTGAAATTAACGAAAAAACTGCCAATAGAATTGGAGTATGGATTGGTTCAGGAATTGGCGGTATGGAAACATTTGAAATTTCTCATAATCAATTAATTAACCGTGGTCCAAGAAAAGTGAGCCCATTTTTTGTACCAATGCTTATACCTGATATGGCAACAGGCCAAGTGTCTATTGATATTGGTGCCAAAGGTCCAAATGGTTCTACAGTAACAGCTTGTGCAACTGGTACAAACTCAATTGGGGAAGCGTTCAAGATTATTCAACGTGGTGATGCAGATGCAATGGTTACAGGTGGAGCTGAAGCGCCAATCACACATATGGCAATTGCAGGATTTAGTGCTAGTCGCGCATTATCTACAAATGATGATAAAGAAACCGCATGTCGCCCTTTCCAAGAAGGTCGTGATGGATTCATCATGGGTGAAGGTGCTGGTATTGTAGTATTAGAGTCTTTAGAATCAGCACAAGCACGCGGTGCTCAAATTTATGCAGAAGTTGTAGGGTATGGTTCGACTGGAGATGCATATCATATTACAGCTCCAGCACCACAAGGTGAAGGCGGCTCTCGTGCTATGCAAGCAGCGATGGATGATGCTGGTATTGAAGCTAAAGATATTCAATATCTTAATGCGCATGGTACAAGTACGCCAGTGGGTGACTTAACTGAAATCCAAGCTATAAAAAATACATTTGGTGAAGCTGCTTCTACATTAAAAGTAAGTTCAACTAAATCAATGACAGGTCATTTACTTGGTGCAACAGGTGGTATTGAGGCAATATTTTCTGCGCTTTCAATTAGAGATAGCCGTATTGCACCTACAATTAATGCGAACACACCAGATCCAGAATGTGATTTAGATATCGTTCCTAACCAAGCAGAAGATTTAGATATTACTTATGCAATGAGTAACAGTTTAGGTTTCGGTGGACATAATGCAGTGATTGTGTTGAAGAAATTTAGTGACTAAAATTGTATAGTATTTTCATACTGTTATATTATAAATATTAAAATAAACCAAACGCTATATTTTTAGTGTTTGGTTTATTTTGCGTTCAGGTAAATTTTGAAAGATATATTTTAAAAATTTATCAAAATATTTTAATCTCTATTTGAGGCTTTATTCAAAATAGGCAGACTAATATTTATAAATGCTCTTGTTAGTATAAATTAGTTTTATTTAAGCAAATAAAACATATGAAGTATTTAAATAGTTAAAGCATATCCTTATTGGCCATATTAGTATTTAAAAGTATAATTTATTTAATCATCTGTTCACAATATACATTTAATGTATAATACTAAACATTGATAAAGTAAACAAAGGGGGGACATAAGATGAAAAGGTTTTTAACTCTATCCACAACATTAAAAACACGACTTATAGCAGATTTTATATTAATTATTGCGAGCCAAGCGATTTTACCTTTTTTGGCATTATATTTAACTAGTAAAGTGAATGCAGTATTTGCGGGTGTTTTCTTAATTACAAATCTTATTGTAAGTTTCATTGTGTCCTTCATAGGAGGGTATATAGGGGACAATTATAATAGGAAGAAAGTGGTAAATTACATTCATTTTCTTTATGCAATTTGTCTTATTATTTTAAGTATAACAGTTACTATGGATGGTATAGGATTAGTTGTTTTTTGTGTGACAGTCTTTATTTTTGAAATTATGTTTGCTGCGAGTGAACCTATTTTTGAGGCAGCGATTATGGATGCAATTTATGAAGAAGTTCGCGAATACGTGTATCAACTAAATTATTGGATGTTTAATATTAGCACAGCAATTGGAATGGTGCTAGGTGCTTTACTCTATTTAGGTCATAAACGATTATTATTTATGATATTTTTCTTAGCAATGCTTATAAGTTGGTACCTTTTTGAGAAATACTATGATGTAGAGCAAGTTTATAACAAAAAAGAAGAATTAACATCAAAATTTAAACATTTTATTAATAGTTACCATACTGTTATTAAAGATAAATACTTTATGATGTTAAATTTAGGCTTTATGTTAGTAATTATGGCAGAGTTAAGTTTAAATTCTTATATTGTGGTTAGGTTGAAGTCTGATTTTGAACCATTAAGCTTTTTTGGGTTTTACATAGATGGAGTGAGAATGTTTACTGTTATTATGATAATCAATACACTTGTTGTAGCTACATTAACTTTTACAGTAAATAGAGTTGTGGAATCAACATCCAAAAGAATTGCATTTATTTTAGGTATTATATTATATACCGTTGGTTATAGTGTGTTGACGTCTGCGAGTTCATTTTGGATTTTATGTTTATTCTCAATTATTGCTACATTAGGGGAGTTAATATATTCGCCTATACAAAACGCACAAAGATTTTTAATGATACCAGATGATAAACGTAGTACATATAATACATTTGGTATGGTTTCGTTTTATGGTGGTAATTTATTAGCACGTTCTGGATTAATTATAGGGGCTTTTGTTTTACCATGGATGATGTCGGTATATGTTGCAACCGTTGTTTTAATAGGGTTTGTATTGTTATATTATGCTTTGTTTTGTAACCCGAATATTGAAACGAAATAATAAAAAGAGAGCAACAAATCAATTTTAGCTAAAATGATTTAGTTGTATTAATCTGTTTTTAGCAAAGCTAACTAGCAGTAAAACTATAATCATTTAGTGGTATTATAACGCATTAGTCCGAGACATAAGTAGGTGTCTCGGGCTAATTTTTTGTTTGAATGTTTGATAGCATTACAAAACATATATAACGAATCATTATTTTAATTAATTAAATTAACCAATTAGGTTGGACTTTAAATTAAAAATGATATAACGATTGTGAGTATTAAATAAAATAAATTAAAACTAAATGCAATTTTTACCCATGGAGAGACAAAATAGTCATCTTTTTTAACTTGTTTAGGTTTAAAAAATTCATCATTTTCTATGGTATCTTTGTGTTTTTTACTTGAAAGTTGATATTTTAGTCTTCTAAAACCATAACTTGTAGGATCAAAAATACCTTCTTGAACGATAATGATAATATAAAAGAATATGGTTAATGAAATCGAAATATAGAAGAAAATATTAATAAAATATATTAAGGTATGTGAAAAGAAAAACCAAAACAGCAAAGAAAGTATGGGTGTTAAAAACGCCCAACCAAATATAGAAGTTAAAGTTCTCATTATTTTGTCTCCTTTAATTAATAAATTTATTGTAACTTAAAATTACTTAAAAATGAATAATAATTAATGGAATTTCTTTTACAACAATACTTATAAGATTAATAAATTTATTTAAAAATTGATTACTTTAATAATGTAAAGTAAAACAATGTTGATTAAAATATGAACTAAAAGTATAATGTTATTAAATATTTCTGAATATTTTGAAGGGAATGTTTATTCTGAAATTAAAGGGGGATAAAATATGCTTAAGTATATTATGAAGCGATTAGGGTATATGATTTTGTCATTATTCATAATCATAACGATCACGTTTTTCTTAATGAAGTTAATGCCTGGTTCACCATTTAATGATGAAAAATTAAATGAAGAGCAGAAACAAATTTTAAATGAAAAATATGGTCTGAATGATCCGGTACCTGTACAGTATGCCAGTTATCTAAAGAATGTAGTTACGGGGGACTTTGGTAACTCATTCCAATATGACAACCAACCTGTTTGGGACTTAATAAAACCGAGATTATTACCGTCATTTGAGATGGGGATGACAGCGATGGTTATCGGTGTAATACTAGGTTTGATTTTGGGGGTCATAGCAGCAGTACGGCAAAACACCTGGGTGGATTATTCTGCAACGGTAATTTCAGTTATTGCTGTTTCAGTACCGTCATTTGTATTAGCAGTATTATTGCAGTATGTCTTTTCAGTAAGATTACAGTGGTTTCCTGTTGCGGGTTGGGAAGGGTTATCAACAGCAGTGCTACCTTCACTAGCTTTATCTGCAGCAGTACTAGCAACCGTGGCTAGATACATAAGAGCGGAAATGATTGAAGTATTAAGTTCAGATTATATCTTGTTAGCACGTGCCAAAGGTAATTCAACAATGAGAGTGCTATTTGGTCATGCATTAAGGAATGCATTAATTCCAGTCATAACAATTATTGTGCCTATGTTAGCGAGTATCCTGACAGGTACATTAACAATTGAAAATATCTTTGGTGTGCCTGGTTTAGGGGATCAATTCGTTAGATCAATAACAACAAATGACTTCCCAGTTATCATGGCAACGACGATTTTATTCAGTACACTATTTATTGTTTCCATTTTCCTTGTAGACATATTATATGGTGTTATTGATCCACGTATACGTGTACAAGGGGGTAAAAAATAATGGCTGATAAAAGAGATGAAAAATTAAATGATGATCATTCAAATGCAGTGATGACTACTACCTCTGAAGCTATTCCAGCATCCGACTTTATTAGAAGTAACAATGATATTGAAAAAGAACCTGAAATGCAAAGAGAGAGCAAAAACTTTTGGCAAGATGCATGGACACAATTGAAACGTAATAAACTCGCAGTAGTAGGGATGATTGGTTTGATTTTCATTGTGTTATTAGCGTTAATAGGGCCACTGTTAAGTTCACATGATTATGCTGAACAAGATGTTGAGCGTCGTAATCTACCTGCTAAGATACCAGTGCTAGACCAAATTTCATTCTTACCTTTTGATGGTGAGGGTGCACAAGGTGTCGATGCTTATAAAGAAGCAGGGGTTAAAGAGAACTTCTGGTTCGGTACAGACCAATTAGGTAGAGATTTATGGTCAAGAACATGGCAAGGTGCACAAGTATCATTATTTATTGGTGTTGTCGCTGCTTTACTAGATATATTTATAGGTGTCATATACGGAGCAATATCAGGATTCTTTGGAGGTCGAATAGATAATGTCATGCAACGTATAATAGAAGTTGTAGCTTCTATTCCAACACTTATTGTTGTGATTTTATTTGTACTGATCTTTGAACCATCTATATGGACGATTATTTTAGCGATGGCTATTACAGGATGGATTGGTATGAGTCGTGTTGTTCGTGGAGAATTTTTAAAGTTGAAAAACCAAGAATTTGTTTTGGCTTCAAAAACATTGGGTGCATCAAAATTCAAACTGATTTTCAAACATATTTTACCTAACACGTTAGGTGTTATTGTAGTGACTTCAATGTTTACAGTGCCTAACGCAATATTCTTTGAAGCATTCTTAAGCTTTATTGGTATTGGGGTACCTGCACCAAGAACATCTTTGGGTTCTTTGGTAAATGAAGGTAGAGCTATGTTGCTCATCCACCCACATGAACTATTTATACCAGCGTTAGTATTAAGTTTACTAATCTTATTCTTCTATCTATTTAGTGATGGATTACGTGATGCATTTGATCCGAAAATGCGTAGATAATAAAAGGAGGCAACAGATATGTCAGAAAGAATATTAGAAGTTAGTGATTTGCATGTTTCCTTTGATATCGACGCAGGGGAAGTGCAAGCGGTAAGAGGCGTTGACTTTGTTATCGATAAAGGAGAGACATTAGCAATTGTTGGTGAATCTGGTTCGGGTAAATCAGTAACAACAAAAGCTATTACGAAATTATTTCAAGGTGACGCCGGAAGAATTAAAAAAGGACAAATTAATTTCTTAGGTGAAGATTTAGCGAGAAAATCAGAGCAAGAATTAATTAAATTGCGCGGTAAAGACATTTCTATGATTTTCCAAGACCCGATGACATCATTAAACCCAACTATGAAAATTGGAAAACAGGTTATGGAACCACTAATTAAACATAAAAATTATAATAAAGCAAATGCTAAAAAAAGAGCACTTGAAATTTTGAATCTAGTTGGTTTACCAAATGCTGAAAAACGATTTAATGCGTATCCTCATCAATTTTCAGGTGGACAAAGACAAAGGATCGTTATAGCGACGGCTCTCGCATGTGAACCAAAAGTACTTATCGCAGATGAGCCTACAACTGCACTCGATGTAACAATGCAAGCACAAATATTAGAGCTTATGAAGGAGCTTCAACATAAAATCAGTACCTCTATTATATTTATTACACATGACCTAGGTGTTGTAGCAAACATAGCGGATAGAGTTGCTGTAATGTATGGCGGTCAAATGGTAGAAACAGGTGATGTAGATGAAATATTCTATGATCCTAAACATCCATATACTTGGGGCTTACTTTCTTCAATGCCAGACTTAACAACTGGCACTGAGACAGAGTTGCTAGCGATTCCTGGTACACCACCTGATTTGTTACATCCGCCAAAAGGTGATGCGTTTGCGGATCGTAGCCAATTTGCTTTAGATATTGATTTTAAGACACCACCACCGTGGTATCAAGTATCGCCAACACATTTTGTGAAATCATGGTTGCTGGACGATCGTGCACCTCACGTAGAACCACCCGAAATGGTCAAAAAACGTTTGCGTAATATGCCAAATAACTTTGATAAACCACAACAGGTAGAAAGGGTGTCTTTCAATGGAGAATAGTAATGAGTTATTATTGCAAGTGAAAAATTTAAAACAATATTTTAACGAAGGTAAACGAAACGAAGTTAGAGCTATTGAAAACATTTCTTTTGATGTTTATAAAGGTGAAACATTTGGACTTGTTGGTGAATCAGGATGTGGAAAGTCAACGACAGGCAAAGCAATTATTAAATTAAATGAAATATCGGATGGCGAGATTTTATATGAAGGCGTGGATATCCAAAAAATTAAAAATCGTAAAGATTCTTTGAAATTCAATAAAAAAATTCAAATGATTTTCCAAGATCCTTATGCTTCTTTAAACCCAAGACTTAAGGTAATGGATATCGTAGCTGAAGGTATTGATATACACAAACTTTCAACAGGGGTAAAAGACCGAAAAAGACGTGTTTATGATTTGTTAGAAACTGTTGGTTTAAGCAAAGAGCATGCCAATCGTTATCCTCATGAATTCTCAGGTGGTCAACGTCAACGTATCGGGATTGCAAGAGCACTAGCAGTTGAGCCTGAGTTTATTATTGCAGATGAACCTATTTCGGCGTTAGACGTCTCAATACAAGCACAAGTCGTTAATCTATTATTAAAATTACAGAGAGAACGCGGCATAACATTTTTATTTATTGCTCATGACCTATCAATGGTTAAATACATTTCAGACAGAATTGCGGTTATGCATTTTGGTAAAATTGTAGAAATAGGTAGTGCGGATGAAATATACAATCACCCAATGCATCCCTACACGAAGTCATTACTTTCTGCTGTACCTCAGCCTGACCCTGAAAGTGAAAGAGTTAGAAAAAGAACTCAGTTTAAAGAGGATGACACTAAGAATAATCAACGCTCATTACATGAAATTAGAGCGAATCATTATGTATTTACTACAGATGAAGAAGCTGAAGAATTAAAATCTCAAACACAAGAGGCTTCTGTTTAACAGGGAAAGGGGGGGAAATGATGAAAAAATCTAAGTTTTTAATTATTTTAGTAGTACTATCGGTTGTATTAGCAGGCTGTGGCAATGCTGAAGGAATTTATTCCGATAAAGGGGATGTATTTAGAAAAGTGATACCACAAGATATTTCTTCATTAGATACGGCCTTAGCTACTGATACAGTTTCATTTGATATATATAATCAGGTATATGAAGGTTTATATACCTTAGATAAAAATGATAAAGCGAAACCAGGTGTTGCAAAAGCTATGCCAAAAGAAAGTAATGGTGGTAAAACTTTGACGATTGATTTGCGTAAAGATGCAAAATGGTCTAATGGTGACCCCGTTACAGCACATGATTTTGAATTTGCGTGGAAACGTGTCGTTAACCCAGACACTGCATCTGAATATGCTTATATTATGTATGATTTAAAGAATGCTGAAGAAATAAATATGGGCAAAAAAGACGTAGATGAGCTAGGAGTTAAAGCAGTTGATGACCACACATTAAAAGTGGAATTAACAAAACCAATACCATATATGAATGAGATGCTAGCCTTTGCAACGTTTATGCCACAAAATGAAAAAGCTGTGAAGAAAGCTGGACAACAATATGGTACTACAGCTGATAAAACAGTGTTCAATGGACCGTTTAAAGTAAAAGATTGGAAAGTGGAAGATAAAATACAACTTGTGAAAAATGATGATTATTGGGATAAAAAAGCAGTGAATTTAGATCGTGTAAATTATAAAGTGTTGAAAGATCAGCAAGCAGGTGCGTCACTATATGACACAGGTTCTGTAGACGATACAACGATAACTGCCGACCAAGTTGATAAATATGCAGATAATCCAGGATTAAAGAAACGTTTATTAGCAAGTACATTTTATATTAAGTTAAATCGAGACAATGTACCCGAATTTAAAAACAAAGACTTAAGGTTAGCAATTTCTCAGGCTATCGATAAAGAAGGCTATGTAAATTCAGTTAAAAATAATGGTTCTGAAGCTACAGATGGCTTTACATCTAAACTAACTGCTAAATCGCCAGATGGTAAGGATTTTACCGAATCAATTGATTCGCCGTTAACATATAATCCTAAAGCAGCAAAACAACATTTAGAGAAAGCCAAAAAAGAGTTAGGTATCAAAGAGCTAACATTTACAATGAATACGGAAGATACTCCAGATGCAAAAATTTCAGCAGAATATATCAAGGCACAAGTTGAAAGTAATTTGCCAGGAGTTACAATGAATATTAAACAATTACCGTTTAAACAAAGGGTGAATCAAGAACATTCTGAGACATTTGAAGCATCATTATCTGGGTGGGGACCAGATTACCCAGATCCATTAACTTTCTTGAATATTATGACTACAGGTAATCCATCTAATAATACAGGATGGGGCAATAAAGAATTCGATAAATTAGTTAAAGATGCCAATGGCAAATTATTGAAGAAACCTGAAGAACGAAATGCAGCAATGAAGGAAGCAGAGGAATTATTGTTAGCAGAAGCGCCAGTTGCACCGATTTACCAAAAAGGGGAAGCGCATTTAACTAATCCTCAAGTTAAAGGTTTGGTGTATCATCAAATTGGTGGAGATACTACCCTAAAACATGTGAAAATTGATAAGAGTATCGACCCTAAAACTGGTAAAAAGAAAGAGAAATAAGCATAAAAAAGGAGAATCCGAAGTACTGGATTCTCCTTTTTTATGTTCTGAAAATTGTAAGATCAGTAAGTTATCTTTTACGACCTAAGCCCATAGCTTTTTCCATTTTTTTCAATGTTTTAAATGACACTTTTTGTGCTTTATCTCTACCATTATCTAAAATTGTATCAAGCTCAGCAGAATTGAAATAATAGTCATATTTTTCTTGGAAATTAGTTAAGAATGATTTCACGATTTCTGCTAAATCTGCTTTAAACACGCCATAGTTTGAGTCTTTATATTTTTCTTGAAGTGAATCAATAGATTCATTAGTTAAACTTGAATAAATAGATAATAAATTAGAAATTCCTGGTTTATTTTCACGATCAAATTTAATGATACCGTCAGAATCTGTTACAGCACTTTTGATTTTTTTAGCGGCAACATTTGGCTGATCAAGTAGTGAAATAAAGTTTTTCTGATTATCATCACTTTTACTCATTTTTTTAGTTGGGTCTTGAAGACTCATCACGCGGCCTCCAACTTTTGGCATACGGATTTCTGGTTTGATTAATACATCATTATAACGGGAGTTAAATCTATCTACTAGATTACGTGTTAACTCCATATGTTGTTTTTGGTCATCACCAACTGGTACGATATTAGTATTATAAATAACGATATCAGCAGCCATCAATGGTGGATAAGTTAGTAATCCTGCTGGTACACCTTCAGTTTGTTTTACTGCTTTATCTTTAAATTGCGTCATACGTTCTAATTCGCCAATTGAAGAAATTGTAGTGAGCATCCAACTTGCTTGAACATGCGCAGGAACCTCAGATTGGATAAACAGTGTTGATTTTTCTGGATCTATACCAGAAGCTAAATAGATTGCAGCAAGTTGTCTAATTTGTTTACGTAGTTTTAATCGATCTTGGGGTACCGTGATTGCATGTTGGTCCACGATACAAAAGAAACAATCGTAATCATCTTGTACTTCACCAAATTGTTTCAATGCGCCAATGTAATTACCAATTGTTGGAATCCCACTAGGCTGGATACCTGAAAATAATGTTTCCATTTTATGATGCCTACTTTCTGAAATTTAATTTAATACACAATACGTTTATTATAACAGTATTTCAATCATTTGTAAGTTATGTTAAACTACATGTACATCAATATTTCTAGTTGAATTTATTGAGAAATACTTTTATTTTAAATTTTTTAAAAAAATTAGAGAATTCTCATTTAATTTTAATGTTGAAAGGGTATACTTTCATTGTAAGGTTAAGGAAGGCGAAGAAAACTATAAAGTTTCCTAATCATATAAATATTGAAATCAAATGAATTTACATTCATGAAAAATAGGAGAGTGAGATGTATGGTAACATTATTTACTTCACCAAGTTGCACATCTTGCCGTAAAGCGAAAGCATGGTTACAAGAACATGACATTCCGTATACGGAGCGTAACATTTTTTCAGAACACTTAACAATTGACGAAATCAAACAAATTTTAAAAATGACTGAAGACGGTACTGATGAAATTATATCTACACGTTCTAAAACTTACCAAAAATTAAATGTAGATATTGACGCGCTACCACTTCAAGATTTATATTCAATTATTCAAGATAATCCTGGTTTATTACGTCGTCCAATTATTTTAGACGAAAAACGTCTACAAGTTGGTTATAACGAAGATGAAATCAGACGTTTCTTACCTAGAAAAGTTCGTACGTTCCAATTGCAAGAAGCGCAACGTATGGTTGACTAAGACAAATTATAAGTGAAATAAATAAATCGTAAACCATAAAGTAATGAATTAAAAAATTGCTTTATGGTTTTATTATATTTAATATAACAAATACTAATAGGTTTAGGTCAAACGCAAAGGTTGTCTAAGCGAAAAAATCGATTTAATATAGAATTAAGTTAATTTTGGTGCAGCACGCTTGAATAGTTAGTGCTGTTTTTTTGGCTAATATAAGGGTATATGTTAATATAAGATACTAATTGGAATTTAGTGAAATTTAATCAAACAAATCAATTGTAATTATTGCTATGTTCTAATACAATATGATTACTATTCATCGACTGTAAGGAGTGAGATGATATGAGAATAGAGCGCGTTGACGATACTACCGTTAAATTATTTATAACATATAGTGATATTGAAGCAAGAGGTTTTAAACGTGAAGATTTGTGGACTAATCGCAAACGTGGAGAAGAATTCTTTTGGAATATGATGGAAGAAATCAATGAAGAAGAAGATTTTGTTGTTGAAGGCCCATTATGGATTCAAGTACACGCTTTTGAAAAAGGTGTTGAGGTAACGATATCTAAATCTAAAAATGAAGATTTGATAAATATGTCAGATGAAGATAATGAACAGCTTGATTATCAAGTGAACGATTTATTATCACAGACGTTTGATCAAGATGATAGTTTAGAAGATTTATTTGAGCAACGTCAACAACAGAAAGAAAATAACCATAGCCAAGAACGAAATGACCATAAACAGCAAAATACACGTACTGTTATTGTTAAATTTAGTGATTTAGAAGAAGTAATCGATTATGCACATCACAACGATCAAGTGACAGATGCATTTGAAGATTTATTATATAGTCTTAACAATATTTATTATTATGCTGTGCATTTTGACGAAAATGTAGATCAAGAAACAATTAATGATAGTTATAGTCAATTACTTGAGTTCGCATATCCTACTGATAAATCTGAAGTATATTTAAATGACTATGCAAAAATAATCATGAGCCATAATGTTGCGTCACAAGTGCGTCGTTATTTCCCAAACACTGCAGAGTAATTAATGTGAATAAATGAATGATATAACCATTACTAGAATTGATTTGTAATGTATAGTAAGAGTTATGTTTATAAGAAAGACCCTAGGCCGACAAAGTTTATACTTTGTCGGCTTTTTTATATTAGGTAAGTTGAAATTATAATTTACTAAAGTAATTTATGTGAGATTGCCGTGTATATTAAATGAGGTGATTCAAACATGTTTTACGCGAAAGATGGCAACGGGGTATTAATAACTGCGCATAACGCTAATAAAAACTGTGATTATAAGTGCCCGCATTGTCAAAATAAAGTTATTTTAAAAAAAGGGACAATGAAAACAGCGCATTTTGCTCATGTTCACAGAAGTTCAAACTTTTGTAACAAAGGTGAGACTTATGAACATTATATGTTTAAATATGAATTGGCACAGCAATTAAATAAATTAGATTATTATGTGGTAATTGAACCTTATATATATCAGTGCTATCAATATCCTGATTTAATCATTAATAATAAAATTGCGATTGAAATACAATTTTCAAATATAACTATAGATAATATAAAAAAGCGAAGCAATGCTTTAGCCAGTATTGGTTTTGATGTTATTTGGATTATCGGTAAGTTGAAATATAATAAAAGAACAAAAATTTTAATTTTAAATAAGTCTGAACGTACTTATATTAATTTGAAAAGAAGACAACTTTTTTCGTGGCATAGCGACACGTTTTTATTATATAGATATAAAATAGTTCAATTCATTGGTGGAAATCGTTACATAGCTATTAGGGAACAACTTTCATACAAACAATTTACATATTATTTTAATAAAAATGACTCTCCAATGTTACCATGTCATTTTAAATTAACGAAGTCTTCAATTGAACAATATATCAAGTATTGCAGACGTCAAAGAACTGTTCGTGAGCCTAGTTTGAGTGTTATTTACAATTTACAACTAACGGAATCATGGGTTTGTGAAAATTTAGGTATGGTGTATCCAGAACAAATATTTGTACAATCACATCCTATTTATTGGCAATTGCAATTGCTAAATATGTTAGATAAAAACAATATTAATGAAGGCTTATTCTTAAATACTATTAAGTATAATCATTTTTATAATTATGATGTTAATAGCCAAGTAATAGTTCAAGCAATTATCTATAAGTTTCAAAAATCATATCGAAATATTAGGTATAAAAACGTGCAAAATTGAGTCTTACATGAGAAAATTATGGTATTGAATTTAATAGGAGGTTTACTAAAATTATGACACAACAATTAACAAGAGAAGAACAAGAACGTAAATATCCTGAATATACATGGGATTTAACTACCATATTCGAATCGGATGAAGCTTTTGAAGAAGCTTTTAAAGAAGCAGAACAAAATTTAGGAAAAGAACAAAAATTTAAAGGTCATTTAGCTGATAGTGCTGAGACTTTATATCAAGCATTAGCTTTAGAAGATGAATTAGGCTCTAAATTAGAAAAAGTTTATGTATACGCACATTTAAAGCAAGATCAAGATACAGCTAATGATAAATACACGGGTTATGAAGCGCGTGCGCATCAATTAATAATTAAGTTTAGTTCAGGATGGAGTTTCTTAGTACCTGAAATATTACAAATTGATGAAGACAAGATTCAATCATTTATTGATGAAAATGACAATTTAAAACAATATGAATTTGATTTGAAATTAATTAATGAAAAGCGTCCACATGTGTTGAGTGCGGATAAAGAAAAGTTACTTACAGAGGCACAAGATGCTTTATCAACAGCTGATAATGTATATGGTATGTTCAGCAATGCTGATTTAGAGTTTGAAGATGCTATCGATAAGGATGGTGATCGCCATTCACTTACACAAGGCACATTTATAAAGTGTTTAGAATCAGATGACCGTATATTAAGAAAATCTGCATTTGAAAATTTATATAAAGCTTATGGTGCCTATAATAATACTTTAAGTGCTACATTAGCAGGAGAAGTTAAAAAGAATGTGTTTAATGCACGTACACATAACTATGAATCTGCAAGAGCAGCAGCTTTAAGTAATAATCATATCCCAGAAGCAGTCTATGACAATTTAGTAAAAACAGTCCATAAATATTTACCATTATTGCACCGTTATACAGAATTACGTAAAGAATTGTTAGGTCTTGAAGATATGAAAATGTACGACTTATATACACCTTTAGTTAAAGATGTGAAGTTTGAAATGCCATATGAGGAAGCAAAAGATTGGATGGTTAAAGCTTTACAACCTATGGGTGAAGAGTATATGGAAGTAGTAAATGAAGGATTAAATAATCGTTGGGTAGACGTATATGAAAATAAAGGTAAACGTTCAGGCGGTTATTCTTCAGGTGCACATCTAACAAATCCATTTATCTTATTAAATTGGTCCAATACTGTGTCAGATTTATACACGTTAGTACATGAATTTGGTCATTCAGCTCATAGTTATTTCAGTCGTAAAAATCAACCATCTAATTCAAGCGATTATACAATATTTGTCGCGGAAGTAGCATCTACTTGTAATGAAGCATTACTAAGTGATTATATGGATAAACATTTAGATGATGAACGTAGATTGTTGTTATTGAACCAAGAGCTTGAGCGTTTCCGTGCCACATTATTTAGACAAACGATGTTTGCTGAATTTGAACACAAAATTCATCAGATCGAAGAAGCAGGAGAGCCATTAACAGCAAATCGTATGAACGAAGAATATGCTGAATTAAACCGCGTTTATTTTGGTGACTCAGTTGAAACAGATGAAGATATCAGCAAAGAGTGGTCAAGAATTCCTCACTTTTATATGAACTACTATGTGTATCAATATGCAACAGGCTATAGCGCTGCACAAAGTTTAAGTCATCAGATATTAACTGAAGGGCAACCTGCAGTAGATAGATACATTAATGAATTCTTGAAAAAAGGTAGTTCAAATTATCCAATAGAAATCTTGAAAAATGCTGGGGTAGACATGACAACACCTGAACCAATTGAGCAAGCTTGCCAAGTATTCGAACAAAAATTAGATGCTTTTGAAAAGTTAATGAAAGCTTAGTATGAATGTATTCGTTTACAATATGACAAGTTTGTGACAAACTAAATTTATTTAATTTAAAAGGTTGAAAGGTGTATTTTACCGTGTTATATTATAAACATGAAATTAATCACATAACAAACATACCCCTTTGTTTGAAGTGAAAAATTTCTCCCATCCCCTTTGTTTAGCGCCGTGTAATCAGACACGGCGTTTTTTTGTACTCTTTTTTAATGATTCTTCTAAAAATGAGTATAATTGAATAACTATTCAATCAACTTTAAGTGGAAAATATAGTGAAAACAAAAAAACGATAATTTTTTACTGAATTGTAGTAAAAATTATCGTTTTTAATTTAAGTAGAACATTTTATGTCATTATCTATTTAATAAAATCTATTTGATTATAAAGTTAAATCATAGAGCATTAATTTTTAGCTTTCCAAAATTTGCCGTCTGGCGACTTAAGTTTTTCAATTTTTTGTTGAATTGCTAACTTTTTCAGCTCTTTATTCATTAGTTTTTCTGGCCACTCATATATTGTCAGTAACTCTTCTTTAGTAACTAATTGTTGTTGTTGAATATATTCTTCAAGACTCGGTGGTAATTCTTTTTCAATTGTTGAACCAATGAGTTCGTTAATAATATAAGTATAAATATGGTAAGGATATAATCCTTCTACTTTTAATCCTTCTTCGTGTACGTCCTCGCTAAAGAATACGAGGGAAGGAGCTTCTTCAATTTCCATTTCTCGTGCGATATGCAAATCAACTTGTAAACTATCTTTTAAACAGTTACTTTGCAAATCTTCTTTAAAAACTTCGTAGTCTAGTCCTGCGTTACTGATACAATTATTAACCATCGATTCTGTAATAATATCTCGCTTGGGTATAATTTCATTTTGTACAAGATGTATAAAACGCTCTGCACGTATACGTCCCTGAAGTTCAGCGGCTTTATATGCGAGTGCGATATTATCTAAATCAGATGTACTTTGCGCTTGGCATTTTGTCAAAACGCGTAATGAAGGGTTCAATATATGTCTAATACTTATATATTGTTTATACTCAATGCGTAATTTAGAAAGGATTGCAGATAATTTAAAACATTCCTTGCTGAATGGATCAAAAAAGGAATAAATTTCTATCTTACTAACAGGTGAAAGATTTACATCTTCACGACTATTGGGTTGTATTAATCTTAATTCTTCAGTCATGTCTATTCCACCTACAATTAATTTTCGGAATTAACCATGTGATTCGCTGTTAAACGTAATCTCTCGTATAAATAATCACCGACACCTTCGGGAAAATCAGCATGCTGTATAGCTTTATACATATTTTCTAACCAAGCATCACGTTCATGATTTGTTATAATAAAATCTAAATGACGTCTTTTCAACATTGGATGACCATGTTCTTGTGTGTAAAGATTTGGGCCACCTAAGAATTGTGTTAAAAATTGTTTTTGTTTTCTGCTTGTTTCTGCAAAATCTCCAGGAAACAAGTGATTAATTCTACTATCTTGTTCTACTAAATAATAAAAGTAATCAATCATCTCATATAAGGCTTTTTGGCCAATGATTTCATATGGTGTTTGCGTCATAATATCACCGTATCCTGTTAATATAATACTAATATAACATGAATTTTTACATTTGGAAGTAATTCGACTTCTTACAATTGCATGTGATTAATTATGATATAAATTTGATTTACGATTAAAAAATCTTTGTACTTTATTAGCTGGAATTTCATGTTTTATATCAAATTTTTCAAGGATTGATTTAAATTGAATTAAACCTTCATCATAATCTTCTACTTCGTATTCTAATTCAAAATCTTCAAAATCTAGGTAAGTACTTTTATCAAGTACAAGTAAGTTTCCATTTATTTCTTTCTCTAAGCGTTCAGTTTTAAGTGAACCAAGAATAATTAATTCAGTTAAATCGATATCCATCTTTGTAAGTTGATCTGCAATTTCAGAAGGCAACGATTGTTCTGGAATAGGCTTGTTTAATTCAGGAACGACATGTGTTTCAAAATTGTATTCAGTAAGACCTACTTCAGCTGGTATTTTTAATGTCATCTCTAAGTACTCATCTTTCACACGAATTCTCAAAGCTGATTTATGGTCTTTTAAATCAAAGTCTGGCGTATCAATATAGAAATTTGTTTGTTTATAAGGTTCAATTTCGTTGAAATAGGTTTTATGAATAACATTGTATTGACTTTCTGTTAACAATTGTTTGAATTCAATCTCGTTATTTGTTGCCACTATAATCTCTCCTTCTGCTGCGTATATTCATTTATTTTAAAACACTTTTTATTTAATTTAAATTGAACTGCATTTATGATTACATAAATAGTTGAAATTGATGGATTGATGTTGGTATAACATTATCTTGTAACGTGTTATGTAGCATGAAATTATGTTAAAATAATGAAGAATAAGGAGGAACAAGCATGCGTATTTATGTGAATGAAATTAAAATTACAGAAGATAGCATTAATTGCTATACAGAACAATCCACAGAAGGTTTACAAGAAGCAGGACAAATGCTTGTTGATAGTGATAATTACAGCTTTGCATACATTTTAGACGACGGACAAAACTATTCGTACTTGATATTTGTACAAGAAACGTGGTCTATGTTATATGAAAACAAAGGCAAAAAAATTATCGTTAATGACGACTTAGAATTAAAACAATTCGAAAATGAGTTTAATTACATATTGGATAACATTCAAGGTAATTCAAATTATGGTAAGGAGTTTGTTTCCGTTGTAGAGGATATTTTCGAATTAGATTGAAGCGGAGTGAGGCACAATGAATCAATGGGATCAGTTTTTATCTCCATATAAACAAGCAGTAGACGAATTGAAAATTAAATTAAAAGGGCTTAGAAAACAATATGAAGTAGAAGATAATGCATCTCCTATAGAATTTGTAACAGGGCGAGTCAAACCCATGACAAGCATTATTGATAAGGCTAATAAACGTCAAATTTCTTTTGATCGTTTACATGAAGAAATGTATGACATTGCAGGTTTGCGTTTAATGTGTCAATTTGTTGATGATATTGATATTGTGGTTAATTTATTAAGACAGCGTCAAGATTTTAAAGTTGTAGAAGAACGGGATTACATTAGTAATACCAAACAAAGTGGTTATCGTTCATTCCACGTCATTATTGAATATCCTATTGAAACATTAAATGGGGAGAAGAAAATATTGGCAGAGATTCAAATTAGAACGCTAGCAATGAACTTTTGGGCAACGATAGAACATACTTTGAGATATAAATATGATGGAGATTATCCACCGGAGATTCAACATCGATTGGAAAGAGCAGCAGAAGCGGCATTTTTGCTGGATGAAGAGATGTCAGAAATTAAAGAAGAAATTCAAGAAGCTCAGAAATATTATTCTAAAAAGCGTGCGAAAAAGCATAATAATGACTAGGGGATGTTACGATGCGTTATACGATTTTATCTAAAGGTGATTCAAAATCGAATGCTTTAAAGCATAAAATGATTAACCATATGAAAGATTTCCAGATGGTTGAAGACCCAGATAATCCAGAAATCGTTATTTCTGTTGGGGGAGATGGAACTCTGTTACAAGCTTTTCATCAGTATAGTCATATGCTATCTCGCTGTGCGTTTGTAGGGGTTCATACAGGGCATTTAGGCTTTTATGCTGATTGGGTGCCACATGAAGTTGAAAAACTCATAATTGAGATTAATAACTCTGAATTCCAAGTCATTGAATACCCTTTGTTAGAAATTATTGTGCGTTATAATGATAATGGATACGAGACACGTCATTTAGCATTAAATGAAGCTACTATGAAAACTGAAAATGGTTCTACTTTAGTTGTTGATGTGAATATTAGAGGTAATCAATTTGAACGCTTCAGAGGTGATGGTTTATGTATTTCTACACCATCAGGTTCTACAGCATACAATAAGGCATTAGGTGGCGCATTGATACATCCGTCATTAGAAGCAATGCAAATTGCTGAAATTGCATCAATAAACAACCGGGTATTTAGAACTGTAGGTTCTCCTTTAGTTTTGCCCAAACACCATACGTGTTTAATAACACCAGTTAATCATGATACTATTTTAACGACGATTGACCACGTTAGTATAAAACACAAAAATGTTAATGCAATACAATATCGCGTAGCCAATGAGAAGATTAGATTCGCTAGATTTAGACCGTTTCCGTTTTGGAAAAGAGTACATGACTCGTTCATTTCAAGTGGAGATGATGAGTAATGAAATTTACTTATACAATACAGCAGCCAGAAATGGTTCGTACATTTTTACAACAACAAGAATTTTCAAAACGGACGATAAGCGCCATTAAGCATAATGGCGCTTTATTAGTTAATGGACAACCAGTTACAGTCAGAAAGCAATTAGCTATAAATGATAATTTGGAAGTATTTTTAAGTGATGAAACACCAAGCTCTAACTTAAAACCATATAACGACGGGTTAAATATCTTATATGAAGATTCATATTTAATTATTGTGTCGAAATTTGCCCAACAAAATTGTGCACCTTCTAGAGATCATTTACATTTTAGTTTAGTAGAGCAAGTGTTGGGTTATTTTAATGATAGAAAGTTATCATTGACCCCACACATTGTTACGCGTTTAGACCGTAATACATCAGGCATTGTTGTGTTGGCAAAGCATGGATTTATTCATCATTTAATGAGCCAAATTAAAATCGATAAAAAATATTTATGTATTTGTCACGGCCTATTAGACGGTGAAGATTTAATTGATGCTCCTATCGCAAGACATCCAGATAGTATTATCCAGCGTCAAGTCAGTAGTTTAGGAAAGTCTTCACAGACTAAATATAAAGCACTCGAACATACTAATAATCATACTTTATGTGAAGTGAGTTTGCTGACAGGAAGAACACATCAAATACGTGTGCATTTTCAACATATTGGTTATCCTTTAGTAGGTGATGACTTATATGGCGGTAAAGATGAAACTTATCATCATCAATTATTACGTTGTATTCAAATATCATTTATTCACCCAATTAAAAAACAAAAAATTATAATAAACGATAGATATGACGCGATTGAAACTATATTTAATATGATATAATTTAAAAGAACTATGGAGGTGGGGCTAATGGCTAATGAAAAAGAATCAATTACATTAGAGGATGAGCAAGTATATGATAAAGTATTGCTAGATGATTTGTTGATTAATAATCATATTGACGAATTTAGAGATGAATTCTTATCTATGCATACATATGAACAAAGTGAATACTTTGAAGATAGTGATGAAGATATACGACAACGTATCTTTGAAGTACTATCGCCAGAAGAAGTTGCCGATTTCTTTGAACAATTAGAAATCGATGAAGATGAATACGAAGCATTATTTGATACGATGGATGCTAATTATGCTAGTAAGATTTTAGAAGACATGTCTTACGATAATGCCGTAGATATTATGAATCAGTTGTCTAAACAAAAAACAGTTAGTCTCCTCACACTAATGAAGCGTGAAGACGCTAAAGAAATTAAAGCATTATTACATTACGATGAAGATACTGCCGGTGGTATCATGACTACTGAATATATCTCATTGAAAGCAACAATGCCTGTAAAAGAAGCGCTTATTCATGTCAAAGAACAAGCCCCTAATGCAGAAACAATTTATGTTATTTTTACTGTGAATGATGATAAACAACTAGCCGGTGTGCTCTCACTTAGAGATTTGATTGTAGCCGAAAATGATGCTTACATCGAAGATATCATGAGTGAACGTGTCATTAGTGCAAATGCAGCCGATGACCAAGAAGATGTTGCTCAAAAAATGAGAGACTATGATTTCATTGCAATGCCAGTTGTCGACTACCAAGACCATTTACTTGGTATTATTACGATTGATGATATTTTAGACGTTATGGACGAAGAAGCAAGTGAAGACTACTCTCGTTTAGCCGGTGTATCAGACGTTGATGCTACAAATGATTCTGTAATTAAAACTGCAAGAAAAAGATTGCCATGGTTGATTATACTTACATTCTTAGGAATGATTACCGCGACAATTTTAGGATCATTTGAAGATACATTATCAAAAGTTGCATTATTGGCTGCATTTATTCCAATTATTAGTGGGATGTCTGGAAACTCGGGTACACAATCGCTTGCCGTTTCTGTTCGTAATATTTCAACAGGTGAAATTGATGAACAAAGTAAATTTAAAGTCGCATTAAGAGAAACTGGTAGTGGATTTTTAAGTGGGTTGGTCTGTGCAATCTTGTTATTTATCATTATTATGGTCTTATATGGCCAACCAATCTTAGCAACCATTGTAGGCAGTAGTTTAACAATCGCGATGACAGTGGGTACATTAGTAGGTTCAATGATTCCGTTAGTGATGAACAAATTAAAAATTGATCCTGCAGTTGCAAGTGGTCCGTTTATCACTACAATTAATGATATTGTCAGTATGTTGATTTATTTTGGATTAGCAACATCATTTATGTCTTACCTAACATAAGGGGGTTATATGGAATTTGTATCACTTGTTGTCGTAGTTTTAGCGGCATTTCTTACACCAATTATAGTCAATAGACTAAGGATTACATTTTTACCTATAGTTGTAGCTGAAATATTAATGGGTATTATTATAGGCAATTCTTTTTTGAATTTAGTCGAACGTGATTCAATGCTTAATATATTATCAACTTTAGGTTTTATATTCTTAATGTTTTTAAGTGGCTTAGAAATTGATTTTAAAGCTTTTAAAAGAGATAAAAGTTCAACTAAAAAAGAAGAAAAAGTTAAAAAGCAAGAACCAGGTCATTTACAGCTTGCCATAGTTGTATTTATGTTTATTATGATTATATCTATTGTCTTTGCATACATGTTCAAATGGTTCGGCCTAATTGATGATGTTTTACTAATGGTTATTATTATATCTACGATTTCATTAGGTGTCGTTGTACCAACGTTAAAAGAAATGAATATCATGCGTACGACAATTGGACAATTTATCTTGTTAGTTGCTGTACTAGCAGACTTAGTAACAATGATCTTATTAACAGCATATGGTACGTTTCATGCTTCAGGCAATACATCATTGTGGTTAATCGGTAGTTTAGTGGTATTTACAATTGTTTTTTACTTTTTAGGTGGTTTCTTCAAGAAAGCACAATTCTTACAAAAATTAATGGATGGTACTACTCAAATTGGCATACGTGCTGTGTTCGCACTTATCTTATTGTTAGTGGCTTTAGCTGAAGGTGTTGGTGCAGAAAATATTTTAGGCGCATTTTTAGCAGGAGTTGTAGTTTCTCTTCTTAATCCAGATGAGGATATGGTGGAAAAGTTAGATTCGTTTGGATATGGATTCTTTATTCCAATCTTCTTTATCATGGTTGGTGTAGATTTAAATATCCCAGAGTTGATTAAGGAGCCAGCATTATTGCTGATTATTCCGTTTTTAATACTAGCTTTTCTAATATCTAAACTGATACCAGTATTTTATATACGTAGATGGTTTGATATGAAAACTACAATTTCTTCTGCATTTTTACTAACATCTACATTATCATTAGTAATTGCTTCTGCTAAAATTGCAGAACAACTTGGTACAATTTCACCAGAGATATCTGGTATTTTGATATTAAGTGCCGTTATTACTTGTGTATTTGTACCAATTATCTTTAAGAAAATGTTCCCGATACCAGACGAAGCAACAAGACAAATTGAAGTAAGTTTGATAGGAAAGAACCAACTAACGATCCCAATTGCTCAAAATTTATCTTCACAACTTTATCAAGTTTCTCTTTATTATCGAAATGATTTAAGTGACAAACGTAAATTATCTGATGCAATTTCAATGATTGAAATTGCAGATTATGAAGAAGGGTTACTTGAGCGTCTTGGTTTATTTGAGCGCAATATTGTTGTATGTTCGACAAACGATGACGGTATTAATCGCAAAGTAGCATTAATGGCAAAAGCTCATGGTGTAAAACGAGTTATTTGTAGGTTAGAATCTAGTTCTAATGACGAGTCTCTCCAAAGAGAAGGTATTGAAGTGTTTAGTAGTTATATGAGTAATAAAATTTTATTAAAAGGCTTAATAGAAACACCTAATATGCTTAACTTGTTAAGTAATGTTGAAACGTCATTGTATGAAATTGCGATGTTAAATCATCAATATGACCAGATTCAACTACGTAATTTCCCATTCGGTGGGGATATTATCTTTGTTCGTATTATTAGAAATAATGAATCTATTGTCCCACATGGCGATACTCAGCTACGTTACAGAGACCGCGTTATTGTTACAGGTTCTAAAGAATATGTTGACGAATTGAAACGTGAATTAGAGTTTTATTATTAAATTGCTTATGACAGTAAATGATACTCTAATCTCATATCATCTAACTAATCATATATTTAAAAATGAAGGCTGAGGCATATTATAAAGTAATGCCTTAGCCTTCGCTATATTAAAACAGGATAAAAGTAGTATTTTGTGATACTCCTTGTAAAATTCGATATAAATGTATGTTCGAATCTTTTTATAATACTCCTTATAGGATAATTATTTCACTTTAGATATGTAAACGCGTAAAAAGTTCAATTGATATTAAAATAAATTGTTTATTCATTATAACCAATGTTAAAATAAAGAATGTTGATATTGGTATCGAGTAAAAAAGTATATATCTGTGTCATCTGAATTCGAACCAGTTAAAAAATGAAAATTCAAATAAAGGAGCTATTTTCATGTTAAATTTAGAAAACAAAACTTTCGTCATTATGGGTATTGCAAACAAACGTAGTATTGGTTTTGGCGTAGCTAAAGTATTGGACCAACTTGGTGCAAAATTAGTATTTACATACCGTAAAGACCGTAGTAAAAAAGAATTAGAAAAATTAGTTGAACAATTAAATCAAGAAACTCATCATATGTATCAAATTGATGTTCAAAGTGATGAAGATGTAGTAAATGGTTTTGCTAAAATTGGAGAAGAAGTTGGCAATATAGATGGTGTTTACCATTCAATTGCATTTGCAAATATGGAAGATTTACGTGGTCGCTTTATTGATACATCACGAGATGGTTTCTTATTAGCACAAGATATTAGTTCTTATTCATTAACACTTGTATCACGTGAAGCTAAAAAACTTATGCCTGAAGGTGGTAGTATTGTAGCTACAACTTACTTAGGTGGCGAATTCGCAGTTCAAAATTATAATGTGATGGGTGTTGCGAAAGCAAGTCTAGAGGCAAATGTTCGCTATTTAGCATTAGATTTAGGACAAGAAAATATCCGTGTTAACGCGATTTCAGCTGGACCTATCCGTACATTGAGTGCAAAAGGTGTAGGTGGATTTAATTCAATTTTGAATGAAATCACAGAACGTGCACCGTTAAAACGTAATGTCGATCAAGAAGAAGTTGGTAAAACTGCAGCTTATTTATTAAGTGATTTTTCAAGTGGTGTTACCGGAGAAAACATTCATGTAGATAGCGGTTATCATATCGTTAAATAATATTGTAAAACCTCAAAATAAATATCATATTGTCTAATTTATATATTATAATATTGGCTAATGATTTGCGGCAACTTCTGCGGAAAGAGCGCTAGTCGAACACTATAGGTTAAGTCAGTATTCGCAGAAAACGTACAAAAAAGCTGTCAACAAAGTCTTGGACTTTGTCGGCGGTCTGAAACCTCTGATACTTGGTATTAGAGGTTTTTTGTATTGATAAATTAAAATCGGGACATGCATTTATTACGACCTCAATATATAAAATTAAAGCACCTAGTCAAATCGACGACTAGGTGCTTTAATAAATGTGTCTAAATTTAAACACTGATATAGTATCTAAGCTATTTTTTTAGCTATCCTTTAACATCACTATTAGCTTTTTCAATAATTTGTTGGCGATATTGGAAAACATTACGCACAATCGTTTTAATTACTGCGTAAAGTGGGACAGCTACAAGTATTAGGCCAAAGCCACCGAGATTACCAGCAGCTAAGATGACAACAATTATTGTTAGTGGGTGAATATTTAAAGATTTACCCATAACATTTGGTGTAATAACGTTACCTTCTAATTGCTGAGCAACTAATGTGATAATACATACCCATATAAATGTAGTTGGACTTTGAATAATTCCGATAATGGCTGCTGGAGCAAATGCCATCCATGGACCAAGGAATGGAATCATATTAGCTACACAGGCAAACATTACTAATAATAATGTGTAATTCAAACCAATAATTGAATAACCGATATATAAGATAATACCTAAAATAATACTAACTGTTACTTGACCTTGAATATAAGACTGTACTGTATGATTTAAATCTTTTAATAAATCAACAATAAAAACTTTTCTATCACCTTTAAATAGTTTAGCAATAAAAGGTATAAAACGTTCATGGTCTTTTAACATATAGATTAAGAAAAATGGCACCATGATAAGTAAAAATAGTGTTGAGATAAATGAAGTTAAATAACTAAATGAATTAGATAATATATCTGCAGTACTATCACTCATAGATTGAACCATTTTATTTATTCTATCTGTTACATCAGCAGGTAATCTCTCCATTTGATCTAAAGCAAAATTGATAATATATTGAATTTCATGTTGTAATGCTGGGATTTGATTGATTAAATTTTCAATTTGTTCTGCAATAGGTGGTGCGATAAACCTAATAATGATACCGATAATGATAAATAAAGCGATAAAGATAATTGTAATACTAGCCCAACGTGGGACTTTATTTTTTTCTAGTATTTTTTGAAAAGGTAAGCAAATATAGAATAAGAAGCCACTTAATAACAATGGTAATAATACAGATTGAATAATAATTACAAAAGGTACAAACACACTATGGACTTCCATGACTAATTTGATTAATAAAAACAGGATTAATAAGGCAATGCCTGTTCTAAACCAAACTTTATTTAGCATAGGACAGTTCCTCCTAAATTCTTTTTTAAGTACTATTTAGTATATCTCAAATAAACAAAGAACAAAAGATGAAAATTGAATTCAATAATTTCTGTGGTGCAATTATAAAAAAATAGAAAGTTATATCTATAAAATAGACTAATTTGTGATGAATAGTGTAAAACTATTTATCTATAAGAATAAAGTGATCTGAAATATTTAATATAAATTTTGTAATATAATATATAAATTGTGAAAAATATAACTTAATGAATACGTTGCGCGGAATATTATATATGTGTATAATAATGAAAAATATATCATTTCACATGATGGTACAACAAGGGGGATACGTTATGTTAGAGGGGTTACTTACGTGGTTGTATGATATTGTTTGGAGCAAACCTTTGGTTTATGGTTTATTACTTACAGGAGTATTATTTTCATTTATGATGCGCTTTTTCCAAATTAGGCATTTTAAAGAAATGATACGCCTAATGTTTCAAGGGGAAAAATCACCGACAGGTATATCTAGTTTCCAAGCAATTGCTTTATCTTTAGCAGGTAGAGTAGGTACTGGTAATATTGTAGGTGTTTCAACGGCTATATTTATCGGGGGTCCTGGTGCTATATTTTGGATGTGGGCATCGGCATTTTTAGGCGCAGGTAGTGCATTTATTGAATCTACACTCGGACAAATTTATAAGCGTGAAGAGAAAGGGCAATACCGAGGCGGTCCAGCATTTTATATTGAATATGGTATTAAGGGGAAATTAGGAAAGATATATGGTTTAATATTTGCGATCGTTACTGTCATATCAGTGGGGTTATTATTACCAGGTGTGCAGTCTAATGCGATTTCAAGCTCAATGAAAAATGCATTCAGTTTAGAACCTTGGATAGTAGCAATATTCTTGGCGATCTTAATTGGATTAATCATATTTGGAGGTATAAAGTGGATTGCAAATGCAGCAACTGCAGTAGTTCCATTTATGGCAATTGCGTACATATTAATGGCAGTTATAATTATATTTATAAATATCGAACAAGTTCCTGCTCTATTTGCTTTAATATTTAAATCAGCATTTGGTTTTGAAGCAGCTTTTGGTGGTATTGTAGGTGCTATGATTGAAATTGGTGTTAAAAGAGGACTATATTCAAATGAAGCAGGACAAGGTACAGGCCCACATGCTGCGTCGGCAGCAGAAGTATCTCATCCAGCTAAACAAGGGTTAGTGCAATCATTTTCAGTTTATATAGATACATTATTTGTTTGTACAGCAACCGCTTTAATTATTTTACTTTCGGGTACGTATAATGTTACTGATGGTGGTTCGATGTCAGACGGTAAAGCGAGTATGATTAAAGACAGTGGTATATTTGTAGAAATGTCCAATGGTGATAAAGATTATTCAGGTACAGCAATGTATGCACAAGCTGGTATTGATAAAGCATTCCATGGTAGCGGTTATCACTTTGATCCGACTTTCTCAGGATTTGGCTCATACTTTATTGCAATTGCATTATTCTTCTTTGCCTTTACAACAATACTGGCATACTATTATATTGCTGAAACCAATATTACCTACTTAACTAGAAGAAGTTCGAAGAAAACCACTTTTGTATATATTAATATTATAAGAATCGTTTTAATTTTAGCGACAGTATATGGCGCAGTTAAAACTGCAGATTTGGCATGGATGATGGGTGATTTGGGTGTAGGTATGATGGCATGGTTAAATATTATTGCTATTTGGATACTACATAAGCCAGCAATCAATGCTCTGAAAGATTATGAAAAGCAAAAGAAAAAACTTGGATCAGGTAAACGAGCAATTTACAGACCAGATGCTAGTAAAGTACCTAATGCTATTTTCTGGCTGAAAGATTACCCACAGCGACTAAAAGAAGAAAAAATTGATGATTAACGTATCATTCAATTTGTAAAAATTAAGTTGAAATATTTTAAAATCATGCGTCTCTTGGTACAATGTCTATAAGACTACTAGGGGGCGCATTGTTTATGTATGACTTTCAACCAGGAAATATCAATAAGATTAATTTTCCTAGCAAGATTTTAGATAGAGATGTGACATTATCTATCTATTTACCTAAGGATTTTACAGAATTATTTAAATATAAAGTTGTTTTTTGCTTTGATGGGGCAGACTTTTTTGCTTTTGGCAGAATCCATCGTACTTATGAAAAGTTAAGAGAAACCAATGAAATTGAGCGAGCAATTTTTGTAGGTTTTCACTATGAAGATGTTGATAAAAGAAGAGCAGAATTTCATCCACAAGGCGCTCGTACACCATTGACTGTGAAAGCTATGGCTAATGAAATATTACCGTTTATAGATAAGACGTTCCCAACGTTTAAAGTAGGCAATGCACGTGTTCTATTAGGGGATAGTTTAGCTGGTAGTGTTGCTTTAATTACTGCGTTATCATATCCGCGTGTATTTAGTCAGGTGGGTTTATTAAGTCCGCAACATGATGAGGCTATCCAGACATTAATTGAACGTTGCCAATTTAAAGAGCAGCTATCAATTTGGCATGCGGTAGGATTAGAAGAAGAGGATTTTAAGTTACCTACCACAGGTAAAACTGCAGATTTTTTAACACCAAATCGTGAATTAAATTCAATTATTAAAGCAAATGATTTTACGTATCATTATTTAGAATTTGAAGGAGGCCATAGATGGAAATCATGGCAATATTTACTTGATGAAATGTTAAAATATTTTTTATCTGATAATATTTCATTTTAATATTCTGAAATAAATTGACTTTAGAGTAACGAATTTTTCAGAAATTTGCTATAATGTAATTATGTTAAACAAAGGAGGAATTTAAATGATTTTAGGATTGGCATTAATTCCGTCAAAAGCATTTCAAGATGAAGTGAATGCATATCGTAAGCGTTATGATGCTCATTATGCATCTATTATGCCGCATATTACGATAAAGGGGCAATTTAAAATAAACGATGGTGATTTAGAGTCTGTAAAAGAGACAATTAAATCAAGAATCGAAGGCATTCCAACGGTTGATGTTCATGCAACAAAAGCATCTAATTTTGCGCCGATAACAAATGTTATTTATTTTAAAGTTGAAAAAACAGAAACTTTAGAAAACTTATTTAATCAATTTAACAAAGGCGATTTTTATGGGGTTGCAGATCATTCGTTTGTACCACATTTTACTATTGCCCAAGGATTGACGAGTCAAGAATTTGAAGATATTTATGGACAATTGAAGCTAGCGGGGATTGACTACAAAGAAACTATTGAGCAACTTTCTTTAGTTTATTATGATGAAAAAGAAGATAAATGGAAAGTTTTAGAAAACTTTAATTTAGCATAAAAGTGTTCCGTTTTGATTATTGTCTGAATGCATCATGATTAGACATAAGAAGATATAGAGTTGTGAGAATAAATGCGCACCTCCGAAATAAGAGAGAGCTAATCATTTTAGGTTAGCTCTCTTTTATATTTAAAGTAGTATGATTTAGGAAACGCCTACCATCCTAAGCATGGCCATGGTAAAATTTTCATGAAAATAAAAAACGTCAATTTATCTATATTTTCAATAGAAATTGACGCTTTTTAACTAGATATATTTTATGTCTCATGTTCTGAAATTTTTGAGTTATTATAACTCATGTCTACATACATATTTGAGGTTTACTAATGTTATTTTTAAATAATAACTTAAGTATGGCTGATATAACTTTTCTATAAATATTAAAGTTTATGAACGCTTTAAACGTGCTTTTTACGTTTGATAAAATAGATACCGTAAAAGACAGCTAGGAATAAGAACACAAACGCTGAAAAGTAAAATGTGTTATTTACTGAATTTGAAAACTCAGTGATTAAACCACCAACGAGGGGGCCAACCATAGATCCAAAGCCTTGCACACTATTGAATACACCCCAAGTTTCTTCTTGTTCATCCGAATGTATATGACTCGCCATGAATGTGTTCCAAGCCGGTAGTAAGATACCATACATGAGACCGATAAATACTGCTAGTATCCAAACCAATGTGATTTCTGTAATTAGCGATAAAGCAAATATCATGAGTGTATATAGTACAAAACCACTAAATATTACACTGTACATAAATAATGTGCCATGATTATCAATTACCTTAGATAAGAACAACATTGAAAACGCACAGCCAATGCCGCCAAATACGATTGCCATTGTATATTCTACTGTTGAAACACCGACAACTTTTGTTGCATATGTAGGTAGTATTGGAACAAGAGCAGTAATTGAAGCACCTTGTAGTAAAATCCCCGGAAAAAGAATTAAATGTCGCTTTGTGACATTTACTATTTGACCTAATTGCTGATTAACAGGTCGAGTATTATAATTTGTGAGTCTAATTTTTACGAAATAATATAATATCCAAGCAATTAATACAACTAGTGACATTAAAAACGCAAATTGTGTCGGATGAAATTTAAATATAATATTCATGCCTACCATACCTACTAGTAATCCTAGTAACCATGAGAAGTACACGTAACCCATTTGTTTACCACGATTTTTTTCATCAACACTTGCTAACATGATGACCCATATAGGGCTAACAGCAATACCTAGCAAGACCGCACTGATGATTAATACTATTGGTGCAGTAGGGAACCAAATAACTAAAAATAAACTAACAAAAGCAAGTAAAAAACCTAAAGTTAGTACTAATTTTGCACCTAAGCGTTTAAGTAAGAAACCAATAACAAAGTTTGTTGCTGCATCTGAAATAAAATGTATAGAAATAGCGATAGATGTTATACCTACCGCGATTGAGGTTGCTGTTGGAAGTAATGATAAATAACTTAAAATATACATTCCTCGAGCAAATTCCATTAAGAATAAGATGATTAGCATGATTATAAAATTTTTATTTGTACCATATTTATTTAACGAAGAGCTTTGCATATAAAGGAACCTTTCCGTAAACTTCCTCATATCGAGATGAATGATTAAGTAAGTCTAATAAGTCTTTGCATAATTTGTATGTTGAGTATGGGATTCTGGAAGAATCCATTGCTTGTGACATTGCAGCTAATTTAGCTGGCTCATTTGTTAATGAAGCAACTTGCTCTATTGCTGCCTCAGGTGTAAGTGCTATGCTACCAAACCCTTTTTCTTCAAAATAAACTGCATTCTCAAGCTCTTGGCCAGGTGCGGGATCTAAGAAAATCATTGGTATTTGACGTGTTAATGCTTCTGATATCGTGATACCACCTGGTTTTGTAATCATCAAGTGACTTGAAGCCATCCATTCGTTCATATGTGTGGTGTAACCTAAAATTAGTACGTTATTGCTAGCTTTGAATTGACTAGATAATGAACGTTTTAAGTCTTTATTTTTACCACATATCATAACTACTTGTGCATGTGGACTTCTGTTTAAAATTTCTTGAATCATTTGGCCGAACCCTTTTGAAACCCCAAATGCACCTGCAGACATTAATATAGTAGGTTTGTTAGGATCTAAATTATTTTGACGTAACCAATCTTCTTGATTGATATCCGCTTCGAATTTATCTGAAATAGGAATTCCTGTTACTTTCAACTTATTTCGAGGAATGCCAATACTTGCAAATTCATCTTTTAATTCCTCTGTAGCAAGATAATATTTATGTGAATGTGGCGTAATCCAGTTTTTTTGCATGCGATAGTCTGTCATTACTGTTGCAATAGGTATGTTCATATCAAATTGTTCAGTTAATACAGACATAACCGGTGTTGGAAAAGTTAATAAAATAAGATCTGGCTTTTCTTTTAAAAGTAAATTCATTAATTTATTAAGTCCATAGTATTTATAGAAACATTTATCTAATTGGTCTGGTTGACTATAGTAAAAAGCTTTATACATATTTCTAAAATATTTAAAACTATTAATGTACCATTTTTTACAAATAGAAGTCAGAATTGGGTGAGCTTCTAAAAATAAATCATGTTCAATAACTGTTAAATTGTCTAGATTCATTTCGTTAAATTGGTTTACTACGCTTTGCGTAACTTGTAAATGCCCGTTACCAAAAGATCCAGTAATTATCAGTATTTTTTTATTTTGAGTAACCATTAAAAGCCACCCTCCAATAGTTTATATTTAGCTCAAGATAATTTTAACGTATTTACTTGAGGTTGTGAAAGAAAAACACACAATTAATTTTAATTATATCATTTTACAAACGCTTGTGAAATGATTCATACTAAATTGGGAAATTAAAATTTATTAAAATAAAGTTGTTATATATCTATATAATACCACTTTTGACAAGGCAATAAGCTTATATTCTACAAATAACTAAATATATAGAAAGAATTAATATTTTCGCAACGTATGGTTAATATTATTAACCATAAAGATTATAATACGTAGGTAAATAGTATTTGAACGTAATTAAATGATTAATCAACTTAATACAATAGGAAGAAATTATAAATATCAAATCATTAGATTCTATAAAAACAGTGGGAAATGTGTATAATAGAAGTATTGGAAATAAAGGAGCGATATATGTTGGAAGCAAATGTGTTGTTTGAAAAAATTAGAGTGAAACAAGTTTTCGGCACGTTAGATAGAAATATAACAGATATAACAACAGACTCTCGTACTGCACAGCGAGGTAGTATATTTGTAGCGTCGAAAGGTTATACAGTAGACAGTCATAGATTTTGCCAAGATGTGGTGAATCAGGGGTGTGATGTTATCATCGTTAATCACAAACAACAAGTTGTAGGAGATGTAACGCAAGTCGTTGTCCCAGATACTTTACGTGTAGCAAGTTTGTTAGTTAATATGTTGTTCGATTATCCTAGTAAGCAACTCATAACATATGGTGTAACAGGAACAAATGGTAAAACTTCAATCGCTACGATGATACATCATATTTATAGAAAATTAAATAAAGGTAGTGCTTACTTAGGAACAAATGGCTTTCAAATAAATGAAGTTAAATCAAAAGGGGCAAATACAACTCCTGAAACGGTATTATTAACAAAAAAAATAAATGAAGCAGTTGAAGCAGGTGCTGAATCTATGACCTTAGAAGTATCTAGTCATGGTCTATCTTTAGGCCGCCTTCGTGGTGTGGATTTTGATGTAGCTATTTTTTCAAATTTAACACAAGATCATTTAGATTTTCACGGAACAATGGAGTCCTATGGACATGCTAAATCATTATTATTTAGCCAATTGGGTGAAGATTTATCACAAGATAAATACGTTGTGTTGAATAATGATGATGCTTTTTCGGAATATCTTAGCTCAGTAACACCATATGAGGTATTCACTTATGGTGTTAAAAATGACGCCCAGTTTACAGCAGAACAAATTGAAGAATCATTACAAGGCGTTAAATTTATTTTTAATACGCCTGAAGGAAAATTTCAGGTCCAATCACCTTATGTTGGTCTGTTTAATGTTTCTAACATTATGGCTGCTATGATTGCTGTGTGGAGTAAAGGCATTGAGTTAGGTGGAATTATAAAAGCTGTTGAAAATTTAGAACCTGTAGAAGGCAGATTAGAAGTATTAGATCCATCACTACCAATTGATCTAATTATAGACTATGCACATACAGCAGATGGAATGGATAAATTAATTGATGCGGTTAAGCCATTCGCCAAACAAAAATTAATTTTCTTATGTGGTATGGCAGGTGAACGTGATTTAACTAAAACACCTGAAATGGGACGTGTAGCATGCCGAGCAGATTATGTTATCTTTACACCTGATAATCCTGCAGATGATGATCCTAAGAAATTAACACAAGAATTAGCTAAAGGGGCAACGCATGATAACTATATTGAATTTTACGATCGTGCTGATGGCATAAGACATGCTATAGATATTGCTGAGCCAGGGGATACAGTGGTATTAGCTTCAAAAGGTCGAGAACCATATCAAATTATGCCTGGCCACATCAAAGTACCACATCGTGATGACCTTATCGGATTAGAAGCGGCTTATAAAAAATTTGGTGGAGGTTCTCATGAAGGTTAAAAAAATTAATTTCAATGACATTCAGGCTAATGTGTATATATATGAAAATGTAATAAAGCACTTATTTCTTATAGCAATTCCTGAAATAAATTGGTCATTAGAAGTAGAATCAACTTTAAATGAAGATGATATGAAAGAGGAACTTGTGATACACTTATTTACATTACTTGATGAGTCAACAGCATCACATTTTGCTGATGACATCGTTAAATGGATATTTGAGAATTAAAGGAGATTATAAATGAATATAAAGGAAGAAGTAGAATCAAGAAAAACCTTTGCGATTATTTCTCACCCAGATGCTGGTAAAACAACATTAACAGAAAAATTATTATTATTTGGTGGTGCAATTAGAGAAGCAGGTACAGTTAAAGGTAAAAAAAGCGGGAAGTTTGCTACAAGTGACTGGATGAAAGTTGAACAGGAACGTGGTATTTCTGTGACTAGTTCAGTAATGCAATTTGATTACGACCATTACAAAATTAATATTCTAGATACGCCGGGTCACGAAGATTTTTCTGAAGACACATACAGAACTTTAATGGCAGTAGATAGCGCAGTTATGGTTATTGACTGTGCAAAAGGAATTGAACCACAAACATTAAAACTGTTTAAGGTTTGTAAAATGAGAGGTATTCCTATTTTTACGTTTATCAATAAATTGGATAGAGTAGGGAAAGAACCATTTGAATTATTAGATGAAATTGAATCTACATTAGATATAGAAACATATCCAATGAATTGGCCAATTGGAATGGGTCAAAACTTTTACGGAATTATTGATAGAGAATCCCATACAATTGAACCATTTAGAGATGAAGAAAATATCTTACATTTGGATGATGACTATGAACTTAAAGAAGACCACGAAATGAAAAATGATAGCGCGTTTGCACAAGCAATTGATGAGCTTATGTTAGTTGAAGAAGCGGGTGAAAACTTTGATAATGAAGCATTATTAAATGGTGAGTTAACGCCTGTATTCTTTGGATCGGCATTAGCAAACTTCGGTGTACAAAATTTCTTGAATGCATATGTAGACCACGCACCTATGCCAAATGCACGTCAAACAAAAGAAGACATAGAAGTAAGCCCGTTTGATTTAGATTTTTCAGGTTTTATATTTAAAATCCAAGCTAATATGGATCCGAAACATAGAGATAGGATCGCTTTTATGCGTGTTGTTAGTGGCGCATTTGAACGCGGCATGGATGTTAACTTGCAACGAACAAACAAAAAACAAAAAATCACTCGTTCAACGTCATTTATGGCAGACGATAAGGAAACTGTAAATCACGCGGTGGCTGGTGATATTATCGGGCTCTATGATACAGGGAATTATCAAATTGGTGATACGCTAGTTGGTGGTAATCAAAAATTTAGTTTCCAAGATTTACCACAATTTACACCTGAATTATTTATGAAAGTATCAACCAAAAATGTGATGAAGCAAAAACATTTCCATAAAGGTATTGAACAATTAGTTCAAGAAGGCGCAATCCAATATTACAAAGCATTACACACGAATCAAATTATCATCGGTGCTGTAGGACAGTTACAGTTTGAAGTATTCGAACATCGTTTAAAAAATGAATATAATGTAGATGTTGTTATGGAACCAGTTGGTCAAAAAATTGCGCGCTGGATAGAAAACGAAGAAGACATCAAAGATAAGATGAGTTCTACACGTTCTATTCTAGTAAAAGATGTATATGATAATTATGTATTTTTATTTGAAAATGAGTTTGCTACAAGATGGTTTGAAGAGAAATTTCCAGAAATTAAATTATATGGATTGTTATAAATTTTGTTTTTGTGTATAATAACCATATTAATAGAATACCTATGACTATGTAGTCAGAGGGGAGTAACTTAACTAAAGTTGAATTGATATATGAAGTGTGCAAGTATCGCTTAGATATAGTTGAATGCATATTGATATATTCTTTTTAACTTAGTCATTTTTATCGTCATTACGAAGTATGATACTTCCGGTAAGATGGGCAGAATAAAACTGTCGAGTGAGACCTTTGCTAACAGTGTATATTATCTGTGAATTGTAATTAATTTACTTTATGTTTATTAAAATACGATGAATGGATTTCGTATGCATTGACTTAGCTTGGGTCTCTATTTTTATGTAAAAAACTAAAGGAGATGTCCTATATGGATCCGAGTTTGATTTTACCTTACCTATGGGTGTTAGTAGTACTCGTATTTTTAGAAGGTTTATTAGCTGCAGATAATGCAGTTGTAATGGCAGTAATGGTTAAACATTTACCACCCGAACAACGTAAGAAAGCGCTGTTTTATGGTTTGCTTGGTGCTTTTGTATTCCGCTTCTTATCTTTATTCTTAATTAGTGTTATTGCACATTTCTGGTGGATACAAGCACTAGGCGCTTTATACTTGCTATATATGTCTATAAGAAATTTGATATCCTTCTTTAAGGAAAAAGACCATGATAAGAACGATGGCAGTGATGATCATCATTTTGATGAATCTGGAGAAGAAATACATGCAAGTGCTAAATCATTTTGGGGTACAGTATTAAAAGTAGAATTTGCCGATATCGCTTTTGCAATTGACTCAATGCTTGCGGCACTTGCTATAGCGGTTACCTTACCAACAGTAGGTATCCATTTTGGCGGCATGGATTTAGGTCAATTTATTGTTATGTTCCTTGGTGGTATGCTTGGTGTTATTATTATGCGTTTTGCTGCAACTTGGTTTGTAAACCTATTAAATAAATATCCAGGTTTAGAAGGCGCAGCTTTTGCGATTGTTGGTTGGGTTGGTATCAAATTAGTTGTTATGGTACTTGCTCATCCAGATATTGGAGTTTTAGACGAACATTTCCCACACAGCGTTGTTTGGCAGTCAATCTTCTGGTCTGTTATGATTTTGTTAGTCATCATTGGTTGGTTAGGTTCTATTCGTAAAAATAAAAAACAAGAAAAATAAAATCGATAACAAATTAGAGAGTTAACTTATTAATATACTCCTTCTAAAGTGGCCACAACAAAAGTGGGAATTTTAGAAGGGGTTTTTTATGTATATTAATATAAGTGTAAAGACATGTTAATGATAGAAATATATACTTAAAGTGCTTATAATCACATATATATAGTAATAAAATAAAAATAAAGCAGAAATATTTTATGTGATATGTCATAATGGAAATTAAAGAAACATGCAGTTTTAGGGGGAGTTATGGTGAAAGATAATAAAAAACATGTAATCCCAAAAGAAAAATACGGCCGTAAAAGACGCGAGTATTTTCATAATGAAGAGCGGGAACAACGTGTACAATTTGAGCGTAAAGCAAGAAAACAACGTGCTGAAAAAGCAGAAGAACTGGCCAAAAATAATGAAGAGCGCGTAAAAGAGAATTTGAGGAAAGCACGAATTGAGAAATTGACTCAGGAAGAGATTCAACAGCAACAACAAGTTATGAAAGAACGTAACAATGGTAAGACGAGTGACCAAAATCAAATTAGTGAAACACCTAAAGATAGCCAGCAGAAAGAAACAAAAGCTGCAGTTGAATCAGAAAAAACGCCTGCAGCAAATTTAAATGAACCACTTGCATCAACTAAAGATTATCAGAACGATAAAGGACAACATAATAAAGAAGCAAAGCATAGTCATTCAGAAAGAAAAGATGAACCAAAAAATACACATGACGACCATTTTTATTCTGAAGAAGCGCAACAATCGCGTGTAAATAACTATATAGAGGACGAAGATGAAAATAAAACACAACATAATATTGGTGTAAGTAACGAATCAAAACATCACAGAAAAATGGCTCCCCAACAAAAAGATGATCAACCGCAGTCATTTACAGGTAGAGTTAAGTACTTTTTCATGGAACAATGGGCGCAAATATTAATCGTCATTGCAGTTGTGTTATTGTTGATATTGATTCAAGCAATTTTTAGTAATGTAGATAATAATGGAAATACAAAAGATCATGTATTTCTAAACAATAGTGATAAAGATAAAACTTATACTGCTACAATGAAAAGTGCAAATAGTGCAATTCATTCAGTTGTAACAGTAGAAAATGATACAAGTAATGATTCATCATCTGCAGAGAAAGAGACACAGGAAGCAGGTAAAGAAAACGAATTAGGTTCAGGTGTCGTCTACAAAAAAGTAGGCGACTCTATTTTTATTATGACAAACGCACATGTTGTTGGTGATAAAAAAGAACAAAAGATTACATATGGTAACAATGACTATTCAATAGGTAAAGTGATTGGTACAGATAAATTTTCTGATATTGCAGTCATCAAAGCAAAAGTGAAACCAGATAGCGATGTGAAAGCAATTAAAATGGGAGATTCAAGTACTTTAGTATTAGGCGAACCTATTATTGTGGTAGGTAACCCTTTAGGTGTTGATTTTAAAGGCAGTGTTTCAGAAGGTATTGTGTCGGGATTAAATCGACACGTGCCAGTAGATATTGATAAAGACGATAAGTTCGATGTATTAATGAGTGCGTTCCAGATGGATGCGCCTGTAAACCCAGGTAATTCTGGTGGTGGTGTAATTGATAAAAACGGTAAATTAATTGGTATAGCATCACTGAAAATTGACATGGATAATGTTGAAGGTATTGCCTTTGCTATTCCAGTCAATGATGCAGAATCAATTGCAAAACAACTTGAAGCTAAAGGTGAAGTAATATATCCTAATACTGGTGTAGAGTTGGCTAATATCGCAGATGTTGATGATGCGACAAGACAATCTATCAACTTACCTGATGATGTGAATAATGGTGTATTGATAGGGAACATCAAAGCTGATTCTATTGGAGAAAAATCTGGGTTGCAAAAAAATGATGTAATAGTAGAATTAGATGGTAAAGAAGTAGAAGATAATCTTAGATATAGACAAATCATTTTTAGTCATAAAGATGATTTAAAAACACTAACTGCAAAAGTATATAGAGATGGGAAAGTACAAGATATTAACATTAAATTGAAGTAGCGTTGGGGTGAATAAACGTTGTCCATTTTCAATCAATTATTTAAAAAATCAAGCCCTCAACAAGGTATTGTGATGTATTATATTATAGCAATTATTGTAGCGTTTTTATTGCTGAATCTGCCTTTTGTTCATAAATCAGGTATAAAGGTAGATCCAATAGATTCACTATTTGTTGCTGTTTCTGGCGTAAGTGTTACAGGTCTTTCTCCAGTTAATATAGTTGAAACTTATACAACATTTGGTCAAATCATTATTATGATTATACTTAACATTGGTGGCATTGGCGTAATGGCAATAGGAACCATGTTATGGGTAGTATTAGGGAAACATATAGGTATGCGCGAACGCCAATTGATTATGTTAGATAATAACAAAGACACTATGAGTGGTACAGTTAAACTTATTTTAGATATTGTACGTACAATTTTAATTATAGAAGTAGTTGGTGCAGCACTTTTGGCTTTTTATTTCTATAGAGATACACCAGATTTACAATATGCCATTATGCAAGGATTCTTCGTTGCGGTATCTGCTACGACAAATGGTGGTTTAGACATAACTGGTCAATCATTAATACCATATGCAAATGATTATTTTGTACAAACGATTGTAATGTTTTTGATTATTTTAGGTTCAATTGGTTTCCCAGTTCTGATTGAAGTGAAGGCTTATATTAAAAATAGGATTCCTAATTTTAGATTTTCATTATTTGCTAAAATTACAACCGTTACATATTTAGTTTTATTTGTGTTCGGTGTGATTATGATTTTATTATTGGAATATAATCATGCATTTCAAAATATGAGTTGGCATAAGTCATTATTTTATGCTTTATTCCAATCTGCAACTACTAGAAGTGCTGGATTGCAGACCATTGATGTAAGCAATTTTGGTGAAGGTACAAATGTTATTATGAGTATTTTAATGTTTATTGGTTCATCTCCAAGTTCAGTAGGCGGAGGAATCAGAACAACAACATTTGCTATTTTAATACTATTCTTATTTAACTTTAGTAATAATACAGAAAAATTATCAATTAAAGCATTTAATCGTGAAATTCATACTACAGATGTTCAACGTTCATTTGCAGTATTTACGATGGCAGGAATATTAACCTTTGCAAGTATGATTTTTATACTAGTTGTGGAGAATGGAAAAATAACATTTTTACAAGCATTTTTTGAAGTAATGTCAGCATTCGGTACGTGTGGTTTATCTTTAGGTGTAACAGGTGATGTTAATGATATGTCGAAAACAGCACTTATGATATTGATGTTTATTGGTCGTGTTGGATTAATCAGTTTCATCATTATGATTGGTGGGCGTCGTGAACCAGATAAATACCATTATCCAAAAGAGCGCGTACAGATAGGTTAATGATATAAGTAGCGTTACAAAGTAACCACTAGTATGAGAGTCCGGGGCGTAGATATATGCTTCGGACTTTTTTTAGAGTCACTCTCAATCTATTGAGTTAGTGACTCTTACACATGAGCGAAAGCTCAGGTGAACAAAACCATCACTCTCAATCTATTGAGTTAGTGACTCTTACACATGAGCGAAAGCTCAGGTGAAAATAAACAATATGAAGTTATAAAAATGGTATTTTAGTATCATGGTATTTTCAAAACATGTTAAACTGTGATTAATGAGGAGAGAGGCATATGAAAAAAAGTGAAAAGATTGCAATAGACGTTATCACAACTTCAGATATGCATAGTTATTTTCTTAACGGGGATTACGGCTCGAATATTTATAGAGCTGGTACTTATGTTAAAGCAGTAAGAGAAGAAAGCGACCATGTCATTCTATTAGATAGTGGTGGTAGTTTAGCAGGCTCTTTAGCAGCATTCTATTATGCTATAGTTGCACCATATAAACGTCATCCAATGATAAAATTGATGAATGCAATGCAATATGATGCAAGTGGTATTAGTCCCAATGAGTTTAAATTTGGTTTGTCATTCTTTTCAAGAGCAGTGTCACTATCTAGATTTCCATGGTTATCAGCAAATATTGAATATAAGCGAACACGTGAGCCTTATTTTTCTACACCATATACCATTAAAGAAATTGAAGGTGTGAAGATTGCAATAGTAGGTTTAACTTCCGATGGATTAATGGAAAGAGAACATTTTGAGATGGAAAAAGATGTTCAAATTGAAAAAACTTTATTATCTTCTAAACGTTGGATTCGATTTATTCATGAAACAGAGAAACCAGAATTTCTTATAGTGATTTATCACGGTGGTCTAAATCAGTTAAATAAGTCAGCTAATGAGCATGAACAAAATGTGAATGAAGCGGAAAAATTAATGCAGACATTAGGGGTTATAGATTTATTGATTACCGGGCATCAACATCAAACGTTTATAGGCCAAAATGATAAAACGGTTTATGTCCAAGCTGGACAAAATGCCGAACAGTTAATTCATGTTAAAATTGATTTTAAAAAACGTACTACATCATATGAGTTAGAAGATATTCAATCTCAGATTATTGATTTGAATGAATATCATGAAGATAAGGATTTATTAGATTTGACTTTTTATGACAGGAAAACGGTTGAACATTGGAGCAAGGAAGTCTTAACTACCAAAGATATTGATGCTAAAGTTGAGGGGTTGGCGGATGTTATCACTAAACCTCATAAATTTACACAGCTCTTACATGATAGTATACGATTAGCATTTGATTACGATATTTCATGTATACATTTACCTATAAGTGGCGAAGAGGGCTTGTCAGGGACAATAACGAATGAGGAACTATATAATGCACACCCTCATCCTGATATACCAATTGATTTAACGATAAAAGGTCAACAAATTAAAGATATTTTAGAATATTGTTATGGTCATATTGAGTTTAGCAAAGGTGAGCTTAGTTTAACTATTGTAGATGAAACACTTTGTACGTTTTGGCAAGGTGTAGACTATATTATAGATATGAAAGCGGAGCCGTTTAACCGTGTTACACTTAAAAATATTAGACTAGATCATATGTATCGTGTAAGTATGACGGATTACTGTTATAGAAATTATAGACAGTATTTAGAAGATGCTGTGATTCATGAAACTGGTGAAATCACAATGGTAGAATTAATTTCACGTAATTTAAAAACTCAAGACTATCAAATTCAGCAAAAACAAACATTTGAGGTCATAATATAAAAAAGCTGAGAGATTCATTTTATAATGAGTCTCCCAGCTTTTTTAAAACAAATAATGCTTTTTTAAGGTTTATGCGTTAAATATTAATAAGATTACAACAGCAACAATTTGTGCAATAACCGTTGTGGCAATTCGACGTGTATAAAAATAACTTAATGAAAGTACGATTTGTACAACAAATACAAAGAACACAATCCATAAATTATCTAGATAGTAAAATAAAGAAGCCGAACAAAATGCTGTAATTATAATACCTAACCAACTAGGTAAATTTAATTTAAGTAATTCTTTTTGTAATACAGTACGCATATATAATTCGTGACAAGGTATTACAAAAACTAATGTAACTAACATTTGCCATTTATAATACACGCCAGTACGTGTTAGCTCTTTGATTAATTCAGCATATTTAATATCGGTAGCTATAGCTGCGATAATAAGCTGAATAACGATTAACACGATACCTGTAATGATACCTATACCTAAAGACGTCAGTAGTCGTTTAGACTCTATATCTCTCTGGTAAAAAACATAACTAACACCTGCGATTAGCATGATACCGGTATATAGATACCAATATTCTTGTTTTTCACCCCACATAACATATAAGATAATATGAAATACAAGAAAACTGACGATAAACCATATTAATGCCTTAGAAAGTCTATTCATTTTAACTATCCTTCTTGTTCAACGATTGTATACCGTTTATGATTAATGACAGTCTTTTCAGGCAAGTCTAGTTCTTCGAAGTTCTCCATAATTGTTAAATCAACAATTACTGAGTTGTCATTAATTTTTTCTACTCGACCTTTTAAGCCGTCATAAAATTCTACGATATTTCCAACTTCTGCAACAGTCATTTTTAGTCCTCCCTAGAAATGCTAACTAGATAGTATTATACAAAAAATCCTCGTACAAATAAACAAATAACCATTAAATTGCTTGATATAAGACAATTTATAAATTTTACTTTATTCTCAAAGTGAATGATTGGCAATTTTTGTGAAAATATAGCATAAATAAGGTAAGGGTATATAATATGGAAAAGGAGTGTAGTAAATGAAGTTTATTAGTAACAATAATATTACAGATCCAACGCTTAATCTAGCAATGGAGGAATATGTATTAAAAAACATGCCAAAAGATGATAGTTATTTTTTATTTTATATAAATAGACCATCCATCATTATTGGGAAAAATCAAAATACTATTGAAGAAGTGAACCAATCATATATTGATGAACAAGGTATCGATGTTGTAAGACGTATATCTGGCGGGGGCGCAGTTTACCATGATCAAGGGAATTTAAACTTTAGTTTTGTTACGGATGATGACGGTAATAGTTTCCATAATTTTCAAAAATTTACTGAACCAATTGTTGAAGCATTAAAATCGCTTGGGGTTGATGCAAACTTAAGCGGAAGAAATGATATTCAAGTTGGTGAAGCTAAAATATCAGGAAATGCTATGGTAAAAGTAAAAGATCGCATGTTTAGTCATGGTACTTTAATGTTGAATAGTGGACTTGATGAAGTTCAGAATGCTTTAAGAGTGAACCCAGCAAAAATTAAATCTAAAGGTATTAAATCTGTAAGAAGTAGAGTTGCGAATATTTCTGAATTCTTAGATGAGCCGATAGATATAGATAAATTTAAAGAAATAATTCTAAGAAGCATTTTTGGAGAAACTCAAGTAGAAGAATATAAACTTACTGATGAAGATTGGGAAAAAATAGAAAAATTAAGCAATGAAAAATATCGTACTTGGGAATGGAATTATGGTAGAAATCCTAAATATAATTTTGAAAGAGAAGAAAAATTTGAAAAAGGTTTTGTGCAGATTAAGTTAGACGTAAAGAAAGGTCGCATAGAACACGCGAAAATTTTCGGTGATTTCTTTGGTGAAGGTGATATTACAGAATTAGAAAATGCATTAGAAGGTACAATGCATGAATTTGATAGTATTGAAGAGGCACTTTCAAATTATGATATTTATCATTATTTTGGAGATATCGATAGGCATGAATTGATTAGACTCATGTCATAAAATTTTAAATAAAGGTTATTTTTAAAATGTAAAAGGTCTATTCACTAACTTAATTGATAAGTAGGGAATAGACCTTAATTTAAATAACAAGCTTTTAAATTAACCAACGAGGAATTCCTCCAAGTTTCTATATTCTTCCGTATAACGTTTGAAATCATTCTCGTTTTTATTTTTAAGCGCATTATCGATAAGTTGTTCCAACTGTTGCTTGCGTACATTACGTAAAGATTCATCGATGATTAATTCAATACCTAAGTCGTTAATTGTTGATACAAACGATTCTAATGTATTGTATTTTACATGTGTATTGTGTTTCATAAACGTCACAACCTCTCTATCTTTATTTACATATAGTATACAAGGTTTTAAATTTTAAATCAATGAATATTCTGACTTTTCCGAAAAAATAGTGCTAATTGCAAGTTTGCTGAAAATGAAAAATTGAAAAAGGTGATACACTGAAAATTAATTGTAGAAAATTTATAAAAATATTTATATTATTTATTGATTTTAAGATGGTGATGATATATTATTTGAGTATCACCGTAAGTTATAAAGGAGGTAACAACAATGATTCAACCCTATATTATTAAAAAAGGTGATATGGTTTTACAACCATGTAATTTAGCTACTGGACAATATGAAGGTAGTTACTTGCTAAGGTATAAAGACGACAGTCAAATTATTAAAGAACGTGTGTCTAAAATCATCGACCGTTCTTGTAGATTTTATGGTAGCAGTTATGTATTTAAAAAGGAAGATACTATGCGTATTACCGGCATAAGTAGTAAACCCCCCCATTCTATTCACTCCATTATTTCCCACGTATTTCTTTCCCACACACTCTGATCGTAAAGCAGATAATACCTGGATCAATATACATTACGTACATAATATTAGACCACTAAAAGAAAAGAAATGTAAGGTTACTTTTGTAGATAATCAAAGTATTGTAGCTAATATTTCTGCTCATAGTATGCATCACCAATATTTAAATGGTATATATTATTATTACATGATGGATAGGGCGGCTAGAGTAGCTACATTTGATCCTGATTCACCTATTGATTATACTAAACCACAATTAAATATATATGAAGCATTGGCAAAATATTCGTTATTCGAATCGAAATAGTGAAAATCAGTGAATAAAAAATGTAAAAAAGGCATATGTGGAATATTATATTAATTTAGTGTAAATATTCCGCATATTTTTTTTACATACCTCTTGAAAAATTAAAGATAGTTGATATAATAGTATTTGTGCTTGATTAAAGGCATTAATTATTCCACAGTAGCTCAGTGGTAGAGCTATCGGCTGTTAACCGATCGGTCGTAGGTTCGAGTCCTACCTGTGGAGCCATTGGAAACGTACTCAAGTTGGCTGAAGAGGCGCCCCTGCTAAGGGTGTAGGTCGTGAAAGCGGCGCGAGGGTTCGAATCCCTCCGTTTCCGTTAATATGTAAAATTATATAAAAATCTGTTTTACGTAAACATGTAAGAACGTTGATATATCAGCGTTCTTTTTATTTTGTGTAATTATTTGTAAAAGTATGTTTTAAAATTTTTGGGCGACATTTGGACAAAGTGTCCACTTATATTTAAATATAGAATTCTTAAAAGAACATTTTGATGTACACCCAACGGGCAATGCAGTTGATTTTATTGATTATAAATATCCGAAAGGGTTCCAAGTCATTAAAAACACGAAAAAATTTATCCCTCAAAAAGGAGACATTTTTGTATTAGATGATGGAAGCTATGGACATACAGGCATGGTTACTAATGCGAATCAATACTTATTTGATAGTATTGACCAAAATTGGTATAACGCTTCAAACAATGGAAGTCCTGCAGCATTTATTCAAGATCATGTGTATGATGATTTTGTAGGTGTCATTCGTCCACCATATAAAGACGCAGAAAAGGGTGTTACTACAGAATCAACAAAGATAGAAACAATCAATCATTCAATTAATTATACAATGAATGAGCGTGTAGGTTCTATTGATGGTATGGTTATTCATAATACAGCTGATAGTATTTCTGCAAAAGAGCAGTACAATCGTTTAAGTAATGCATCTGTGGCACGTTATGAGGGAGGCGTTGCTCATTATTACGGAGATAGAAAGACGATGTGGCGAGCTATTGATACGTTCCGTATTGCGTGGCATGTGGCTGATAGTTATGGTAATGGTCATTATTTAGGTTATGAAGTTTGTGAATCAATGAGTGCTAGCAACAAAGACTTTGTGAAAAACGAGCAAGCTATATTTAAACAAGCAGCAATTGATATGTTGTATTATGGTCTAAAACCTAATAGAAAAACTGTGAAGCTGCACAATCAATTTGTAGCGACGGCATGCCCACATAGAAGTATGGCATTGCATGTGGATTTTGACCCTATTATTAGTGGTGCGCCTTCGACAGCCAAACAACATGAGATGCAAGATTACTTCATTAAAGAAATCACTAAATATTATAAAAATCCAACTTTAGGTGTTGGTGTGCCAGATAATGTTACAGATGGTGTAACAATACCTACTGATGAACAAAAGAAAAACCCAGTCAAAGACAAAGGTAAAAAAGTCGGTAATAAATGGCGTAGAAATCAACATAATATTTTGTGGAAACCTGAAAAAGGAACATTTACAGCAACAACTAATATCTATACTAGATATAATGGACCATGGACAGGTTGGGAAATTGCAGGCATGTTATATACTGGTCAATCTGTAAACTATGACGAAGTATACGACTTTGACGGTTATATTTGGATTGCATGGACTGTAGATAGTGGGGCTCGTGTCTATATGCCTATAGGGGATTCAGCAGGTAACGGCTCACGTGAAGGCGATGCATGGGGCACATTTAGTTAGTTATTGAAAATAATTTGTATAAAAAACTAAGTTGTGTTAATATATTTTTAGCAATTAGTAACCCTATACTAAATTATTGCAATCATTCGAACTATTACTCTTCTCGGCGCTTCGGCGCCTTTTTTATTTATCATTTATAATATATTGAATATTCTGATAATATAAACATTGTGAACTTCTTACCTTTCAAAAAGGTCTCTATATTATATCTCGGGTAGGCACTTACGTGTCTGTCTTTTTATTTATGTGCTAAATTAATGATAATAACCAATAGATTATAAAATATATATAATATATAGTACAGCCACCTTTATAGGTGGCCATTTTTTATTTATATGATATACTTTTGTTAGTTTCTGATTATAGAAACATCCTTTAGTATTTGGGCAGTCGTTAATTCGGCTGTCTTTTTTTGTTTATGAAAATTTTAAGTGGGTATTTATTTAATAGAATCTCCAAAGTAAATAATATTTTTCGTTTCAAATCTGCTAATGATTGATGCCATCCAGTTTCCTACTGGGTGGCTGTTTTATGCCAAAAGTTAACAAAAAGTTAAATATTTTCACGAAAAGCTTAAAAAATAAGCTGATATTCATTGCAATTTTGCAACGTTAAGTATTAATATAGAAAAATAAAAGAGAGAAAGATGTGAATTATATGGTAGCAAAAGAAAGAGGCTCAATAACTTTAAATAAAGAAGAAGCTGTTATATTTGCGAACAAAACATTCAAACCTTTTCATAATAGAATCCAAAAAAACGAGAATAAAAGTAATCCATTTACGAAATTAAATAAAAATGGAAAAAATTAACCACTATGTATATAATATCCCTGAAATTAGGGAACTAATAAATGATAATAAGTATTTTGAAAACTACTATAATGATGAAGTTTCAAAATTTGTTACAAAAAGCAACCCTGATCTATCGGAATATTTGAAAAATAAATCCCTAATAATGGATGATCAAAATGCAATTAGGACTTATATAGTTATTAATACAGATACCCTTGAAATTATAGGGTATTTTTGTTTGAAAATTGTTAATGTGAAGTTCGAAGAGGAAGTTAGTAATAAATTGAAAAAGAAAATATCTTCTGATGCTAAAAGAGATGATGAATTTCAAGCTATTCTGATAACTAAGTTAGCAAGAAATGATATATACAAGGAAAAGGTTTCAGGTAAGACTATTATGGATTATGCTTTGTCTATAGGGCATCAAATATACAAAAGTACAGCTTTAAAGCATATATGTGTCGATTGGTATGACTCAAATGAGTTAGAAAAATTCTATTGTGAAAATTGTGGATTTGAGATTTTCCAAACTAAAGAGCAAGAAAATGATAATGATTATTACCTATTAAACCACCCAAGCATGTCACTGGGTGGTTATTTTTTGCAAAAAAGTAACTGAAAACTAGTTATTTTTTTATAGGTGATGAAATTTATTCGATATTAAAATCATTTTGTTTTTTCTTAATAAAATCTTCCACAGCTTTGTTAAAATCTATTTCACTTTTATCAGATATAACGGACAACCACCACACAGCTTCGCCAATTTTATATTCTAAGTTATTAGTTTCATCTTTTTTAGCAGGCCAAATATTAGCTTCGTCCATTATAAGTCTACTAATTAAACCTACATCTGTTGACATAGCCAAAGCATCTTCTTGGATATCCCATTTTCTTCCATGATATTTTTCTTCTAGAGAATGATACGCTTCACGGATTTTCATACTTTCTTCTACTATTTTATTTAATTCCATCACAATCTCCTCCTAAAGAGTTTTACTTAACTATATATTATATTCATTTAAAGAACAAATGTTTTGTTTTGTGTTTTAATTATTTACATATAAGAACAAGAGTTCTGTTATGTTCGTGGGGTGATAATATGAAAGTAATAAATCCAAATGCACCAGATGAATATAAATACGAAACTGATTACCGAAAAATACCTAGAGAATATCTTAATCCACGTATACCACAAGGGCGTGGCATGGTTAAGTGGCAAGCGTTTAAGACCTTACCTGAACAATACGAGCAACTAGAACAATATATACAAGACCAAAATAAGATTGATAAGCCATCATTAAGTGATGACCAATTAAACGATTTAAATTATTTATTTTTGTGAAGATGTCCCATGATTTAAATGTAGAAGTAAGTTATTTTAAAATATGGGGAAGGTGTTTTGAGTTATTAATATTAAATTTATTAAGGGTGAAATAGTTAGTGATGTTATTTTTAGAAAGCGATGTTAATATATTCTTTAAAAAAAGAAACTTAAATCTCTTTAAACCTAATTAAATCTATTTAAAAAGTTGTTTTTATATCATAAAATAGAAAACATTAAATAATTGATTGGGGGAGGCTTCACAATGGAGGGGTTAATTACATTTGTTTTTATTACACTCTTATTAATAATAGTCCCAGGGCCAGATTTTTTTGTAGTTATGAAAAATTCTATTACATCTGGCAAATATAATGGGATTTTTGCAGCATTAGGTATTACAACTGGACACGTTTTTTTTTCTCTATTAACCGTATTTGGCATTATATTCGTTTTAGCAAATATGTATTATATATTTCTAATTATTAAAATATTAGGCGCCTGTTATCTTGTCTATCTAGGAGTTAAAAGTATTATTAGTGCAAGAAAAAAAGTTGATTTATCATCATATCACAAATGTTTATCCCAAGTGAGGTATTTGACATCTTATCGTCAAGGATTATTTAGCACATTATTAAATCCTAAAACATTATTATATTACATTAGTGTTTTGCCTAACTTTATTCATACTGGCGAAGGTGTTACTTATCAGTTAGCAATATTATCTTTAATTGTAACAATAGTAATTTTAATTTGGTTTATTTCATGTGTTTTTGTGTTTCAATATATTAGGCTATTATTTAATAATAAACAAATCAAAGCAACATTTGATTATATGATAGGTGGTATACTTATTGTGTTATCTATAAATTTATTGTTAAGTAAAAGTAGTTAGTTTAACCAATTAAGGAGGATAAAATGGATATTACAGACAATAAGATTATAGATTCTTTGAAAAAAGATAGTAAAGCATCACTAACTAATATTAGTAACATTGTAAATCTCTCTGTCCCTTCAGTTAGGGAACGAATTAATAAAATGATAGATAACGGTGTGATTCGCAGATATACTATAGATGTAGATTATAAAAAAATAGGATATGATATTGATGTTTTAATAAACATCACATTATCCAATAGTATATATAGCGAATTTAAAGAATTCATTTCCCAGCAAAAGCATGTTGACTTTTGTTATAGAATATCAGGAGACAGTTGTTTTATATTTAAAGCAAGGTTTAAAGAAATGCTAGATGTAGAAGAGTTTATTGATGTTTTAAAATCGTATGGACATACTGAGACGCAATTTATTTTTCCTAGTTCAACTTAAAATTTAGAACAATTAAGTATTATTTTAAGATTTTAAATCTTTACGAAGTTTTATATTAAACTATACGAATACGCAAAAGCCCACCTAAATGAATAGGTGGGTTGTTTTATTGTGGTATTTCATATCGTTAGTGTCTACATAATCACCTTATTTAGTAATAATTATATGTTAATAGGGTATAGTTCTCATATAGTGAATAATAACTAACTCTTTTTTTCAATTCCAATTGATTTCACGGCAATACATCTTACAAATTGATAGGCACTTTGAAGTGCCTACTTTTCAAAAAAAATATTAGATTGTATTATGTATTACACAATCACGAGTTCATAACTAGGAATTCAGACAAAAGGAGTCTTTTAAAATGAGAGAATTATTACAAGGTAAACTAGGTTTTGGAACTGCACCTTTAGGAAATATGTATCGCAATATTCCTGAAGAGGAAGCAATAGCTACTGTAGATGCAGCTTGGGATAGTGGAATACGCTATTTTGACACAGCACCATTATATGGTTCAAGTTTAGCTGAAAGTCGTTTAGGTGATGCTTTATCTAAAAGAAAACGTGAAGAATATGTTTTAAGCACTAAAGTAGGTAGAATTATCACAGATGAAATTGAAGATCCTACAAAAAGAGATCTTGGCGAAAAAGGTGGTATTTTTGAACATGGTCGAAAAAATAAAGTGATAAATGATTATAGTTCTGATGCAACATTACGTTCTATTGAGGACAGTTTAAAACGATTGAAAACAGACTATATTGATTTTGTATATATTCATGATGTTGCTCAAGATTTCTATGGTGACGATTGGATTAGTCAATTTGAAATAGCACGTACAGGAGCATTTCGAACACTAACAAAATTACGTGAAGAAGGTGTTATTAAGGGATGGGGATTAGGTGTTAACCGAGTAGAACCAATAGAATTAATGATTGAGTTAGATGAACCTAAACCTGATGTCTCTTTACTTGCAGGTCGCTATACTTTATTAGATCATGAAAGAGCGCTACAAAGAGTAATGCCAGAAGCTCAAAAAAATGGAATGGATATCGTTGTAGGCGGACCATATAGTTCTGGTGTTCTTGCTGGAGGGAAACATTTTGAGTATCAAAAAGCTTCTCCGGAAATTTTGAATCATGTTGATGAAATTAAGAAAATTGCTGATAAATATGATATTGGTATTAAAGCTGCCGCATTACAATTTTCATTAGCTAATCCAGCTGTAGCAGCAGTAATACCGGGAGCAAGTAAACCAGAAAGAATAGCGGAAGATAAAGCAGCTCTATATACACAAATCCCAAATGATTTTTGGAAGGAAATGAGAGAAAAACAACTAGTTTCTCCAACTTCGCCTTTACCGATAGACAAATAAAAAAGAATGTGTAAAATTGGCTAACACAAAAGTAAGTATCGAAATAGTGTCAAGCCCTGATGAAGTATGGAAAAAATTGGTGGTTTTGACTCTTTACCTGATTGGTTACCGTATATACCAAGTAGTAAAATTAGTGAGGGTGGACGAGTTCGTACATTAACAAATCCGGATGGAAGTATTATTATTGAACGTCTAGAAGCTTTTAATCACGATGAAAAGTTTTATTCTTATTCTATAGTACAATCTCCATTCCCTGTTACTGATTACCTTTCTACAATAACAGTAAGAGAGAGTGGAAATGGTTCAATTGTTGAATGGTTAGGTGAATTTAGTCCTGATAATGTAAGCGAAAAAGAAGTTGTTAATATATTTTATGATATATACAAAGAGGGATTAGCAGCCTTACAAAAACAATTTTAAATTAAATATTTAATAACCCACCTAAATGAATAGGTGGGTATTTTTACCTTTATATATTTCAGGGACCCGTTAGGGACTTTAAACCTTATAAACCCTATGACTTAAAGTATTATATTATCCCTCCCAGGAAGTATAAACCCTGGTAATGAACAAACAGCTAAAGTTGTATTTGATGTAAGTTCAGATGTAGCTAATTCTTCAGATAAAGTTGTTCAAGTTCAATCAGGTATGTTTGGGACAAAAACAGCTAAAATTAAATTAGATTAATTTACTTAGGTAGGCGCTTATTAAGTGCCTACCTGTTTTTTTATAAAAAATATAAAATAAAAGTAATTTAATTGTCTAGCAATATAGTTTTCTTTGTTTATTTGTGTTAACCTGTCTATACAAGTGCTTCAGACACACTTGTAAAACTAAAACTTATTATTAAGAGAGTAGTTTTTTTCTATTCAGTTTAGGAGGTACTTTGCTCAGTGCCTCCTTTTTTAATTTATCTATTGTAATTTTAATTGAGAATTGTTATCATTCAGTCACTAGCTAAATAAAAAGTAGTTTAGTTAGTTAAGAGTAAAACAATTGAATATCCCTCCACAGTATTGTAGTTAAAATAAATACGAAAAGGCACCTCTTTACGAGGTGTCTTTTTTGTGATATAAACATTTTAAGCAATATACTATTGCTAACCAACGCAAGTATACCTTACTAAAAGAGTAGACACATTGTCCCGTGCCTGCTCTTTTTATTTATTTATTGTGAATAATAGAATATTCTGAGTTACTTTTAGTATACTTGTATACAAAACGCTAAGGAGGTATTTATTTGAAATTAACTAACATACTTAGAGTTATTCTATGGTTAATTGCCGTAATAACATTAGGATTATTTGTTTTTGATAAGATTGGATTAACTACTTTTGTTATTATCTATCTAGTTTTTATAGTAGGAATAATTTATTTAGACGTAGTAATTAAGAGGAATAAGGAGTGAACATATTTTATGAAGAGAAAGACATTTGTAAGTAGTTTAGTCCTAGCGTTTTTAATCGCAACATTTACCCCTCAGGTAATTGAGGCAAAAGAAGTAATTGATGAGGGAGATCCTAGTGCAGTTCAAGAAATTGTTCAAAATACAGAACCTGAGCCTGAAAATGAAGGGTTAGTGAAAGAGGCTAGTAAGAAGAGGAATTGGGTAAAATACGGAAGTCGGTATAGCGGTAATAACACAGCAAAAAAATTAACGGTAGGTTCTATTGCTGTAACAGTAGGTGCTATTACTAGAGTTCCTGCATCAGTTAAATGGGTAACAAATATAGCTAATTTATTTTATCAAACTGGTTCAAAGAAAGTTTATTACAGTGCTCAAGCATACAAAGATAAGAATAGCCCCAAATTAAGACCTACATATAAAGTGAATTATACTTTCTATGTCTAACAAAGCACATACTAAGAAAATAGGTAGTAAATCGGTTATACGTAGCGCTACATAAGATTTATACACTGACGTTTTAATATGTTTTGTTTGTATTTCATAAGAATATACTAGGCGTTGGAAGTTCATAGTAATTAATAAATATATTATTTTAGGTGCATTTTTATTTTTCTTAAAATATAGAAATTTTCTTTAAAATATGAGCAGTCGTTAATTCGGCTGTCTTTTTTATATTATAATAAATTTACATATCAAACAGGGTAGGCGCTAATGTGCTTGTCCTATTTTTTAGGTTTAAATTTAATATAAAAGAATGTATGGTAGTTATACATGTATCGTTCAAATTTACACTAAATACAATACTTATACGCCACCCAAGCATGTCACTGGGTGGTTATTATTTGCATTAATAAAAATATATGAATACATAAAAATTAACTTAAGAAACAAGTAGACTTCTATATAAAAGTAAACTATAATAAAAATGTTATAATTATTATATAAAATAAGGAGGTTATACTATGTTTGAACAAGGTTTTAATACAATAACATTCTTGCTTGATAATCACATGAAAATATTAAGTTGGATTGGCTCTATGGGTTTAGATACACTTAATGAATTTTTGAAAGTACTAGGTTATTAATTGTATATTTATAGTTAAAAACAAATTATAAATTATGTGAGTACCTCCTTATATAGAAGGGGGCTTTTTTTGTTGATTTATACGAACAAGTGTTCTGTTATATTCATGAGGTGATACTATGAAAGTAATAAATCCTAACGCACCAGACGAATATAAATATGAAACTGATTATCGTAAAATACCTAGAGAATACCTTAACCCACGTATACCAAAAGGGCGTGGCATGGTTAAGTGGCAAGCCTTCAAGACACTACCTGAACAATATGAGCAACTAGAGCAATACATACAAGACCAAAATAAGATTGATAGACCTTCATTAAGCGACCACCAATTGAATGATTTAAACGATAAGTTGATTTTCAAAATGTATCACGACCCTACAATCGAATTACGTTATTTTGTAGATGGGTATATTAAATCTAAAGAGGGGCATATACACAAAGTAGATGTTCACACACAAACACTACATTTATTATGAAGAAACTGGATTAAGTAAAGTTAATTTGAAAGATATTGTGGAGATAAAATAGATTAAAAAAGATTCAAATGATAGTAGATGAACGTATACTAATGTCCTATAATAGTATTATAGGAGGTAAGGGAGACAGTGAGTAAACAAAAAAAGCTCAAATGTGTAAGAATCACAATCAAGATAAACTTCTACTTTATCAAGATTGACTTCACATTCGAGCCATAAACAAAATGGGGAGTTCGCTCCCCTCTCATTAATAATATACAATATTACTCACTGCATTACAATGAAAATACAAATGAGTGTTAGAAAAACAACTAAAGCAGAAAAGAAAGAATTTGTGATTGGTTTGGTAGTATTAGTAGCAATTATCTTACTTTTTAAGTGGGTGTTTTAAATGAACGCGATCAATGAAATATATCAAACTATACAAAAATTACTAGACTCTGAAATCACAGCTTATCAAATAGAAAAAGATACAGGTATTAGTCGTGCGAAAATAGGGAGATTGAAAAACGGTAAAAATGATTTAAATAATTTAAGCCTAGAAACTGCTGGCAAACTATACGAATACGCAAAAGCCCACCTAAATGAATAGGTGGGTATTTTATAAACGGACGATAAACGGACAACAAAATAGATAGAACACTATATAATAGGCATTTGGAAAAGTACTCCGTTTCCGTAAAAAAGGAACTCCCGTTAAATTAACGTAAATGAAGCGTTTGTTTAACGGGAATTTTTTGTTTTAATGAAGTTATTTTATTATTTGTTGAAAAGTTAAGGAAATATACTAATATAAGAGTTATCATATTAATGATATTGCGTATATGGTGGTTCCCCTTAACCACCTAAAAGTATCTTTTCACAGCCATCCTTCGGGGTGGTTTTTTGTATTTCAAAGGTGTTATTATTTCTATTAATATATCGAGTAGGGTGTGTGATTTAACTACTGAAAATAATTATTTTATTATTAAGATGAAGTGTTATAGTTAGCATGATAGTATTAAATGGTCATTTAAAATTATGAAGTCCTATATAGCAACTTATCAATTTTATTTGTAACACAATGAAAATCTATTTAACTAAAGCTGTTTTACAGCATATAGTAATTGAATAGAAAGCTTATATTAGTAGTAGAAGTATTTGGCTCAAAATTATAATGTAGCAAATGACTTTTTGAAGAGTAGATGTTGTTACATTAAATTTTGCTGTTAGTAGGGTACTTTTTATTTAAAAATAAGGAAATCCCCTAATTTGGTTAATATGATAACCTATAGCAAGTGGACTTCAGACATCTACATATATCCGTTAAGCGGTGATATTATTGCTATAATTTTACCGAAAAAGAAACAAACCATAAGCTGGTGAGATGGCCTCAAATAATGGGAATAAGATAAAAACACTTTCGTTGAATTCATTTAAAATGAATTCAACGAAAGTGTTTTTTCTATGAAAATCTATTCTAGTGTATGTCTTATAATAGTTACATAAATATTAAGCCCCTCTAAAGGTAGATACTTCAAATATAAAAGTAAACTACCTTTAGAGGGGTTTCAGACTGTCGACCAAGCCTCTGATTTTGTTAGCAGTTTTTTGCACATTTTCCACGGAAACTGCCTTAGCCTGTAGTCTTCGGCTAGTGCTCTCCCCGCAGGAGTCGGTCCAAATCACTGCCAATATTATACTGAAAAAGCTATATATATAAATTCAACAGTGGCGGTGTTTATTATGTTGAATATATCAATTGATAAAAGACCACTGCTATTTTGAAAAATGACTATACAAATAAAAAACAAACCTTAGGGGGAACTATCACCTTAGGTTTGTCTACGTTCTGCAACTAGCTTTAGAGGAGTTTTTATGCAAGGGATAATGATTTATTATAGAGCTTTTAGAATTAATTTATGAAAGACTTATTATGTGTATATTAAATAAGGGAGTGAGACGTTAAATGATGTCTCGCTCCCTTAAGTTAGCCTAATAATATCTTTTGTTCGGCTTTTAACATTTGATTATCTAGATTGGGCTAATACAATCAATTTAGTATAATGAACTATAATTCTTTTTTGATAATTTCTATATCATACTTTTTATTAAGTAGCTCATTTTATAGTGATATGATTTTTATTTTTTACTAATTAGATTTCTAATTGCTCTGACAATATAGCCTACAGCTAATGCTCTAAATATGCGTTGGATTATGTTTTTCATTTTAAACCTCCTAAGTTACAATTCAAATTTTTAATTTGGATTATACTTTCTTTACCCTTTTCTTAATGAAATATAGATGTTTTTGGAAATTTATAAATTATTTTCGACATTGCGCATTATTTTTCAAAAGTAATTAAGCCATCTTCATCTGCCTTATGAAAGAAAATAGTAATAATCCCACTTATTATTGCAATAATATATGGAATGCCCGTCCAGAAGAAAATGAGATGGATAATACCTTGTAAAAGTTGATTAGAGTAAAACTTATGAATTCCACACCAACCTAATATGAATGCGAGTACAACATAGATTACTTTATTTACTTTCATGTGTCCATATCCTTTCGTATTAAAGTGATTGTTATAATTATCTCTTAAATCGAAGTTTACAACAATAAAAAACTATTAATTCCATAAAAATTAGTAATTAGTATCGTGATTACTTCGAATTTTCCAGTTGATTCATATATAATAGAATTAAAGAAATTATGGATAAGGGGAGCATTACTGATGATTAGAAAAGCAAAGCCAAGTGATACACCTAAAATTGCTGAACTATGTTATATCATTTGGAGTGAACTTGATATACAAATGGTTGAAGATATAGATAAGTCACGACTGCTTAAAATTATGGAGCAAAGTATGATTGAGGTGCATTATAGAGGACATTATAGTAATACGTGGGTCTATGAAATAGAAGGTGAGGTAGCGGGTTGCTTAATCGCATATCCTGGGGATAAAGAAATTGCACTCGAACAGGCGTGGTTAGATCTGGATTTGGATGATGATATCCGGTCATACGGCACACCTATGCCGATGAAAGAAGCGAATGATGATGAATGGTATATTGAAACAGTTGCGACCTTTGCTCAATATCGTGGTCGAGGCGTAGCAACACAGTTAGTACAACATGTTATAGAGTCATATAGTGATGAAAAGTGGAGTTTAAATTGTGATGTTCATAATGATGGGGCGCTTTACGTTTATAAAAAACTAGGCTTCCAAATTGCTAGTGAATTTGACTTATATGGACATATGCATTATCACATGATTTTACCAATTATCGATGGTAACAAATAAAAAATCGACCTTCATTAAATGAAGGCCGATAATAAACTTTGTATTGATAGGTGATTTTAACATTAAACGTATTTGATTAAATCCCACCTAATATTGCACTGATATAAATACCTAGCGCATATAATAAACCAAAGAACGTATTAGTTTTACCAGTTGCTGCCATGGCAGGCATCATCGTTTGTGGTGTGTCATTTTTCTTGAACCTACGCACTGCTTTAATAGGCATAGGAAATGATAACAATGCTAGTAAGAAAAAGATTGAACCACCAGGTTGAAAGAAAGTGATATATATAACTAATACATAAGCGACAATATACATTAATGCTAAGAAACGAATAGAATTATTTTTACCAAGTAAGATAGGTAGCGTTTTACGGCCGCTTTCTTTATCTTTAACGCGGTCACGTATATTGTTCGCCATATTAATTAACCCGATAGTAATAACAATTGGGATGCTTATCCAAACAACTAAACTTTGTAAATTTCCTGTTTGAATGAAAAAAGAAATTAAAATGATGATCATACCCATGAATATGCCTGAAAATAATTCACCAAAAGGAGTCCATGAAATTGGGAATGGACCGCCAGTATATAAATATCCAACAGCCATACATACAAGACCAATAGGTAATAACCAAAATGAAATTTGAATGGCAATAAATATACCTAATATTGCAGCTATGATATAAAATGCAATAGCTAAGTTCAAGACTAACTTAGGGCTCATGCCATTTCTAACGATTGCACCACCAATACCTACAGAAGTGTGATCGTCGAGTCCTTTCTTAAAATCATAATATTCATTAAACATATTTGTTGCTGCTTGAATTAACAAACATGCGATTAACATTGCTAGAAAAAGACTAAGATTTAGTTTGTTTTCACTACCAAGGATAAAGATTTTTGAAGTAGCAGTACCGACAAGTACAGGCACCACTGCAGCAGTTAAAGTATGTGGTCGCATTAACTGCCAGTATTTTTTGACAGTAGAATATTGTTGATATTGAGATGCCATAATGATTTACCTCGTATTCTTTCGATTTAAAATATTTTTTATCAAATATATTTTAATGGAAGAACTTAGAAAGGTCAAATAACGTAAAAATGTATGAATGAAATAAGCTAGAAACCATACACACATTGTGAAAAGTGGTACAATATCATAATGAGTACAAACTGATAAATGAAAGAAGTGAAATAGATGACTTTTGACGTCAAGGAAAGTGAAATTGTCGAAGCGGTATACGAAAGTAATCATACTTGGGTCTCTGTAGAAGCAAAATTGAATTATGAATTAGATCCTACATTATTATTTCATATAACGGAAGATTGTGCGGGAGACCGTTTTTATTTTAAGAAAAATGACAACGAAACTTCATTCTTTGGCTATCATGCTATTACAAGATTTAAAAATGATTTTGAAAATAAACAATCTATTTTCCGTGAATGGGAAAAATATAAAAATGACATTGAATTAATTCATCCTAATTCTGACAAACATCATTTGAAAATATGTGGAGGTTTCCAGTTCTCAACACATAAATCTGGTGATGAATGGCGTGAATTTGGTATTAATCATTTTATCTTGCCTGAAGTATTAGTAACAATGGAGCAAGGATATACCTATATAACTTATACAGTGAAATCAGATCAATTTGAAATTAGTACGTTTTTATCAATTATAGATAAATTAACGCAAACAACTGTGTATCCTGACTTTGAAATTGGGAATATTAAGCGCATCGATGACATATATAAAGATGAGTGGCGTGATTTAGTCAAAGATACGATTGACATATTAGATGAAAGTAAAAAAATTGTGTTAGCGAGAAAACGTTTAATAATCTTTGATAAACAGATTAAATTACCTTATATTTTGAATAAAGCTTCTCAAGGAGAACATAATAGTTATTTATTTATTTTAGAATCACAAGATAGTATTTTCTTTTCACAAACACCAGAACAATTAATGGAAATAAACAATGAAATACTATCTACAAAAGCAGTAGCAGGTACGATAAAACGAACACACCAAGCTGAATTAGACAATGAAAATATTCAAGCTTTTTTAAATGATGAAAAGAACTTAAATGAGCATCGCTTTGTTGTCGAAAGTATATTGAATGATATATCACCTTATGTAGAAGACGTAACTTATAATCAAGAACCACAGATATTAACTAATGACCATTTATATCATTTGTATACAAAAATTAAAGGTCAATTGAAATATGAATCTTATATAGGCTTATTAGACAACCTGCACCCGACACCAGCACTAGGTGGTTATCCGAAATTTGAAGCATTAGAATACATTGAACAAAATGAATTTGGCACACGCGGACTTTATGGCGCACCTGTAGGCTATATTGATATGTATGACAACTGTGAATTTATCGTGGCTATTCGTTCGATGTTGATTAAGAAAAACCAAGCCACATTATTTGCAGGCTGTGGTATTGTAAGTGATTCTGATGCAGATAGTGAAGTAGAAGAAACTGCAGTTAAATTTAACCCTATGATGAAAGCTTTAGGAGTCGAGGAATATGAATAATCATACAGATGCACTAACGAAACAAGTATTTACTTTTGTTTCAGAATTATATGCTTATGGCATAAGAGAAATAGTAATAAGCCCAGGATCACGTTCAACACCGTTAGCAATTGCAGTTGAGGCACACCCTAAATTAAAATCTTGGATTCACCCTGATGAAAGAAGTGCTGCTTTTTTTGCTATGGGGTTAATGAAAGGAAGCGAGCGCCCAGTTGCCATTTTGTGTACTTCAGGTAGCGCTGCTGCAAACTATGCACCTGCTGTTTCTGAGAGTAGTTTGAGCCATTTACCTTTAGTAGTACTTACAAGTGATCGTCCACATGAACTTAGAAATATTGGTGCGCCTCAAGCAATCAACCAAACGAATATGTTTCAAAATTATGTACAATATCAATTTGATTTTCCAATAGTTGATACGAATGAAGCGGAAGAATTCATGACTAATACTGTTAAATTCCAGCTACAAAAAGCAAGTCAATTTTTATATGGACCGCATCGTGGCCCAATTCATTTGAATTTACCATTTAGAGAGCCACTAACTCCAAACATTGAAAAGGTTGAATGGTTAACATCAGATATGAAAATATTGCCACATTATCAAAAAACAACTAGTTTAAATGAAATCAGTTCGATTATTAAAAAGAGTAAAGGTTTGATTATTGTTGGAGATATGCAACATCAAGATATTGATCAAGTACTAACTTTTTCAACGATACATGATATGCCAATATTAGCTGATCCATTGAGTCAACTAAGACGTGAACATCATCCTAATGTTGTGACGAGCTATGACTTACTGTTTAGAGCAGGTTTACAATTAGATATTGATTATATTATTAGGGTTGGTAAACCAGTTGTTTCCAAAAAATTAAATCAATGGTTAAAAGAAACTTCAGCATTTCAAATTTTAATTCAAAATAATGATAGACCGGATGCATTTCCAATTACACCACATGTTTCTTATGAAATGTCAGCCAATGATTTCTTTAGACAATTGTCAGAAACTCCAATTGTTGAACGTAAGCGTTGGTTAGAGAAGTGGCAGACATTAGAAAAACACGCGATTGTTGAGATTAAAGATTATGTAAGAACAGCAACAGATGAAGCTGCATACGTCGCGAACGTTTTAGATAAATTAACAACTTCAGATGCCTTGTTTGTTAGTAATAGTATGCCAATTCGTGATGTTGATAATTTGTTTATCGATTGTGATGCAGAAGTGTTTGCAAACCGCGGTGCAAACGGCATCGATGGTGTAATTTCTACAGCACTAGGTATGGCAGTTCATAAGAAAGTAACACTATTAATAGGCGATTTAGCGTTTTATCATGACATGAATGGTTTATTAATGTCTAAATTAAATGATATTAATTTAAATATTATTCTACTCAATAATGATGGTGGGGGCATTTTTTCATATTTACCTCAAAAAGAATCGGCAGAAGATTATTTTGAGCGTTTGTTTGGTACACCAACAGGGCTTGATTTTGAACATACAGCTTTGCTTTATGATTTTGCATTTGATAGATATGAATCAATTGAAGAGTTTAAATATGCTGATTTATCTAAATTTGGTGCTCATATTTACGAAATAATCACGCAACGTGAAGAAAACAAGCAACAGCATCTAAAACTCTATAAAAAGTTGAGTGATATTGTTAATGTTAAACTATAAATTTTATCAATCGAAATGTGATACAGATGAATTATTGGTTATGTTACATGGATTCATAAGTGATCAACAGGCTTTTAGTGAACATGTTTGTGTCTTACAAGAGAAATTGAATATTCTAACTGTAGATTTACCTGGTCATGGCCAGGATGACTCAGATACAAATCAGACTTGGGATTTTCCATTTATTACAAACCAGTTAGATGAAGTATTAAAGTTATTCCAAAGTTATCATTTGTTTTTACACGGTTATTCAATGGGTGGTAGAATTGCAATATACTATGGAATTGAAGGAGAAATCACCTTAGCAGGATTGATTTTAGAAAGTACATCTCCAGGGATAGAAGAGCTAGAAGACCGTAATGAAAGGCAATTGGTTGATCAGGCTAGAGCGAAAGTGCTAGAAATTGCAGGTTTAGAAATTTTTGTTAATGATTGGGAAAAGTTACCGCTTTTCTATACACAGCATGAATTAGATAAATCCATTAAAAAAGAAATACGTGATATGCGATTACGTCAAAATTCATTGCGTTTAGCAAAAGCATTGCGTGATTATGGTACTGGACAAATGCCAAATTTATGGCCGAAGTTAAAGCAAATTAAAGTGCCAACTTGCATAATAGTAGGCGCTCTAGATGGTAAATTTTCTAAGATTGCTAAACAAATGGAAACTATGATTCACAACACGGAGTTAAATGAAGTAGAACGAAGTGGTCATACAGTACATGTGGAAGAATTTGCAGAATTTGATAGAATAGTATTAGGTTTTATTCATAAGGAGGAGCAAAATGACTAGACAGTGGGAAACAATTAAAGAGTATAAAGAAATTAAATATGAAATATATGATGGTATTGCAAAAGTGACGATTAATCGTCCTGAGGTTCGTAACGCATTTACACCAAATACAGTACAGGAAATGATAGATGCATTCACAAGAGCACGTGATGACCAACGTATTTCTGTTATTATCTTAACTGGTGAAGGGGATAAAGCATTTTGTTCAGGAGGAGATCAAAAAGTACGTGGCCACGGTGGTTACGTAGGTGATGATCAAATTCCTCGTTTAAATGTATTAGATTTACAAAGACTTATCCGTGTGATTCCGAAACCTGTCGTTGCAATGGTGAGAGGTTATTCAATCGGTGGTGGGCACGTCCTTAGCGTCGTTTGTGACTTAACAATCGCAGCAGACAATGCAATCTTTGGCCAAACTGGCCCTAAAGTTGGATCATTTGATGCTGGGTACGGTTCAGGTTATTTAGCTCGTATCGTAGGACACAAAAAAGCTCGCGAGATATGGTACTTATGCCGTCAATATGACGCTCAACAAGCTTTAGACATGGGCTTAGTAAATACAGTCGTTCCATTAGATCAAGTTGAAGATGAAACAGTTCAATGGTGTCAAGAAATGAAACAACATTCACCAACGGCTTTAAGATTCTTGAAAGCAGCTATGAATGCAGACACTGATGGTTTAGCTGGACTTCAACAAATGGCTGGTGACGCTACTTTACTTTACTATACAACAGATGAAGCAAAAGAAGGCAGAGATGCATTTAAAGAAAAACGCGATCCAGACTTTGATCAATTCCCTAAATTCCCATAGAATTTGAATGAAAATCAATACTAAAAATAAATAAGCATTTATCGATTAACTAGGTGGGCTGTGTCTCATCTAGTTTTTTATATGAACAATGATGAAAGTGTAAAATGATATTTTATCGAAAGTTTACGCTTAAGATTATCAACATAACATGGTAATACATAAAAATAATTATAGATAAAGTAATATAAATCTAATTTCCCGCTAATATATAGTGAGAAACTTTTAGTGTAAAAACTTTTTTAAACTTAATTATTGTATTTGACTAAAATTAAAACGTAGATTAATATTATAATCGAGAAGGGATGAGGAGAAAATATGACAACAGATATATATGATCAAATGAGAAAAGAAATATGTTATTTGTTTTATATTACAAGTAAAGAAGTTGTAAACAGGTTTAATAAGTATTTGAAACGGTATGATATAAGTTTTCCTAACTATATTGTTTTGTTGTATATAGAAAATGAAACTCCAATATACATAAAAACGTTATGTAATGAATTGTACTTAGATTCAGGAACAATCAGTCCAATCATTAAAAGGCTAGAGAAAAAAGAATTGATTCGTCGTCTTAGAACAGAAGATGATGAACGAAGAGTGAAAGTAATGTTAACTACAAAGGGGATAAAATTAAAGGAAGAATTTTCTAAAATTTCAGAAGAAGTGATTCAACAATTTGACATGGAAAAGGAAGATTCATTAGCTTATTATCAGATATTAAAAACGTTTGCTGAGAAAAATATTTATTCTAAAAATGAGAATAGGAAAGATTAAAAATTAAAACACCAACATCAATGTTGAAGTTAATCTACACCACATGCTTATAACTATCAATGGGAACGTCAAAGCGGCATAATTCAACCTTACATTTAGTTGGTGGTTTTTACTATGAATTAAAATTTTGAGTAAGATATTGTTCTAATCTTCTCATAGCTTCTTTTAATGCATCAAGTTCATATGCATAAGAAATACGTACGTGTCCTTTACCAATATCGGTAAACGCAGAACCAGGAACAATGGCAACATGTGCATTTTCTAAAATATCTACACAAAAGTCAAAGTCATCGTCTGTAAAATTCTTAATACTAGGAAAAACATAAAATGCACCCTCGGGTTTAGCATCTAGTTCAAATCCCATTGATTCTAATTTATTAATTAAAAAGTCACGTCGTTCAATATATGCTTCATTCATGTATTGCGGCGCTTCTAAACCCTCATTTAAAGCTGCAATACATGCAACTTGAGCAGGAACGTTGGCGCAAATACAATTATAAGCATGCATAAAAGTTAATTTTTCAATTAAATACTCTGGTCCAATCAAAAATCCAATACGTATGCCAGTAGCAGAATGTGATTTGCTTAACCCGCCAACAAGTAATAATTGATCGCGAATTACTTCAAATTCTGCAAAAGAAGTATGTTTACCAGTAAAAGTATTTTCAGCATAGATTTCATCACTAATGATAAAAATCTCTTTATCTTTCAATTTATTAGCAATGGCTTGTACTTCATTATAAGACAATATCACGCCGGTTGGATTAGTAGGGTAGTTTAGTAGTACTGCTTTGGTATTTTGGGTTATATGTTTTTCCAGTGCTTCAGGTGTTACTTTGTAGTCAGATATCGTCGTATCAATGTAAACTGGAATACCTCCAAGTGTCTTGATAAGTGGAATGTAGCCAGCATATACTGGTCCAGGAACTAATATTTCATCTCCTTCATCGATTATACTTCTTAAAGCAGTATCTAAGGCTTCGCTAGCACCATTAGTGATAATGATTTCTTCTGAACTATATGTAAAGCCATAGCGTTGTTCAAAATATTGGCTCACAGCATTTCTTGTTTCAATTAATCCTTTGTTATGCGAATAACTCGTTTGATCTTCATTAATCGCATTTATGTACGCAGCTTTCACCTCTTTAGGCATAGGAAAGTCTGGTTGGCCTATAGTTAAGTTAATACAATCTTCAATCCCTTTAATACGATTTGAAAATTGACGGATGCTAGGTGCTGATAAATGTTTTGAATTGTTATTTAATGAAAGTTGCATTATATTTTTCACCTCAAAATTAAAAATACCGAATTGTATTTAAATATGTATAGATTGTTTGGAAGTACTTCAACATTTATCATAACATATTTAAAATCAATACAATTCGGTTTAATACTTATTTATCCTTTGAATTTAAAAGGAGATTGTAAATTTATAATTGGATTTGTCCATTTAGATACAAATCGTGTTGAGAGTATATATACAATTATAGACGTAACGATAACTAAATAAAGATAAGTTAAGATACTGATATGATCTTTAAATGGATATATTCCAAAGCCACGGATAATACCAATAAATAAACCATGTAGTAAATACACATGCATTGTTCTACGACCTATATATGTATAAAATTTTTCTTTTTCAGGTATTAGATTAAAGAAAGCAAACATCGTAATTAAAACGATAACATATAATAACAATCTTTTGATTGGGCTATAGAAATCTAGCTTTCCTTCAAGTGACATATAGGGTGAATCGCCTAGCAACCAATTGGAATTAATTGGATGATAGGTGTATATAACATAAAAGGCTAGTAAAGTGATGATAGCTATTGGTAGAAACTTTTTATTTCTTAAAAGCTGTGTATGTTTATTTGTAAATAAATAGCCTATATAGAATATTGGGAAGAACATAATCGTCCTAGAAAAGCTTAAGTAATTATCTATATTCTCAGAATACCCAGCAAATAGTGAAATGATCACTGCTATAGGTAATACATAATATGGTTTATAATCCTTAACTATTACTAATATTACGTGGAAAAAGAATAATGTGAGTAAAAACCATAATGCAAATACTGGATCAAAAGGATCGAACTGAACACTATCTTCTTTACCAGTTAAGTAATAGTAAAAAGAGAAAAAGCCAAAGAATATAACATATGGAACTAATAATTTTTTTGATACTTTTTCTAAATAACCAACTTCACCAGCTTTTTTTGCAAAATAACCTGAAATAAACAAAAATCCTGGCATATGAAAGCTGTATATTGTTAAATACAATGAAGATAAATGAGAGCTGGCTTCTGTATATGGCTGTAATAGATGACCAAAGACTACAAGAAAAATCAGTGCAGCTCTTGCATTATCGAAAAAGTAATCTCTTTCTTTCAATTGTGACATTCGGTTTCTCCTTTAAGTAGTACGATAAATTTTATATACACTAGTTCTAATCTATTATAAAACCCATGAGAAATGCAACAAAATAGTACAATTTGTCTTTTATTATTGTATATTATGAAGGATGCTATTATAATGTTAAGGAATAAAATAGTGTGAAAACTTATGATTTTAACTAAGCTAAATTAATGATAGTGGAGATGAGCAACATGTACAAACAACTAGAACAGTTAATTACACTTACAGGTAATGATTTGAATTTGGTAAGTAGAAGATTTGGTCAGAGAACTGATTTGACTTCTGAGCAATTAGAAATGTTAAGAATATTATATAACTATGAAGTGTTATCTCAGTATGATTTGACTATGAAAATTAATAAAGAACAATCGATTGTTTCGCGTTGGATAAAAAAGTTATGTCAGATGGGGTATATAACGAGCAAGCAATCCAATAAAGACATGAGATGTAAAGATTTGATGGTTACAGAAAAGGCGAAAGAATTGGTACGACAAATTAATGAGGTTAGAGTAGCTTTGATTGAAGCACGTTGTCAAAATCTTACATCTAAAGACATAGAAAATTTAAACAAATTACTATATAAGTTAAATGTACACCAAGTATATATGCACTAGTTAATTAATTAAAAAAGAAGCGTACATAATGACAATAACTTGCGATAAGCATTGTCATTAGTACGCTTCTTTCAATTGATTCAATGTTTTAAAGTAATATTATTTATACGTATCTACGTCGAAATATTTACCTAGTTTATCCATAGAATCATAGAAACCTTTAATACGAGTAGCATTATGAGAGGCCCATGCTACGTCTGTTGCGTATTGGTGAACACCTGGATTTTCAGGATTCCAACGCATTTTATAAAGTGTATTTTGACCTTTATCAATATATGATTCAGATATAAATTTAGCGCCGCCAACTATAGCTTTTTTAACTGTATTCCAGCCATTATTTTTAGCTGTTATAAATCCTTGTTTTACAGCGTCACTATCAACTGCGCCGATACCAAACATATTATAATATTTATTTGGACCATCGGTAACAACTTTATTGTCTACAACATCGCCGCCATTTGCAAGTTTAGATGTACCATTACCAGTTTCAAGTAGTGCATGAGATATTAAATATACTTCGTTGATATCGTAAGTCTGAGCAGCTTGACTAAATGCTGCGCCTTGACCTTCTAAAATTCCTTTACCAACAAGCAATTTATCTAAATCAGCTGCACCAATATTTTGTGTTTTATCTAAACGTAAAAATTGATATTTTTGAGTCTCATTTTTTATTAACTTACTTGAATCCATAGCGTTTTTGATTTCACTCGCTGTAGCATCTTCCCATTTTCCAGGTGTGTGTTGAATTTGTGGTTTAGCAGTTAACCCTTTTTGGATAGCGACAGCTTGATCTAAAGTAATGCCTGAATCATAGTATTTTACTAATTCTTTACGTAAATCAGCCTCTTTAATCCAAACGATTTTACCATTAGATAGTTTACCATGGTACCAAGTGGTACCATTAATCACTTGAGTTTCATAAACTGTGAAAATAGTTTCATAGAAATCTTTAAGTGAACCTGCTGGAGTTGTAGATGTTGGATTTAAATAATAGTTACCATTTTTATTGAAGATCACATAATCATATTTATACGGAGTTACCGCTGATTTAGTAACACTTTGCGAATTAGTAACATTAGCATTATTAGATGGTTGTATCTTATTCAAATCATTCGCAGCTATCCAACCAGTTTTGTTGTTTACAATACCATAAACGTATTCGTCTTTATCGACGTAGACAGATTTAGATGCATTAAAGTGATTGTTTTTAAGATTATTGAGTGTATCCAGTTGTTGTGATTTTGTACCCCATGGCACTGCGTAAAGACCATTATTAGTTGCTTTAACAGTATATTGGTCATTTTTAGCACTTGTTTGGCTTAAATTACGAGTATTAATATCTTTTTTATTAATCCAGCCAATTGGCGTATTTTGATTAACATTTTGTATTAATACATAAGTGTTATTTCCTTCAGTGCGTTGTTTTGTAACATTATAAGTTTTTCCAGCTAGTTTTGTTGCGTCTTTACCTTGTTGATCATAAACGGTTGCTTTAATGCCAGAATTTTTGGTGTTTAACTGACCAATTTTACTTACACTTTGTGTTTGGTTAGTGCGTGCTTTTTTTGTTACTTCTTTAACTGTAATATCACCAGTTTGCATCCAACCTATATTAGTATTAGTTTTGTTATCAGTAATTAAGTAAAATGAATTATTACCTAGTGTTGCTTTTTTACTTAGTTTATATGTTTGGCCATTAACATATGGCTTTTGAACACCTTGTTTATCATATACAGTTGTATATACACCGTGATTGTTTTTAGCAACAGTACCTTGTTGATTTGTAAGTGTATCTACAGTTAATTTCCCTGGATTTGTAGTAGGGGATGTAGCTGTATTACTTGTTGAAGATAACTTGCTTAAGCTTACCCAACCAGATTGATTATTTACAGTTCCGTAAATATAGTTAGTCTTACCAATCTGTTGTTGTTTTGTTGCTTTGAACGTTTGTGTAGATTTTCCTGAAACTGTACCTGCTTTTTGAGAACTTGTACCCCAAGGAACTGTATATATCGTTTCGCCAGATTTGATTTGGTAAGTTTTATTAATGCTAGTTACTGCTTTAGCCGTATTATAATTAACATCGCCTTGGTGTACCCAACCAATTAATGTACCTTTATTAAAATCAGAAACCAAATAGAAATTTTCATTACCTAAAGTAGCTGATTTTGTAACTTTAAGTGTTTGGTTCGTGCGATCAGTTTTCTTACCATTTTGGTCGTATACTGTAGCATATAAACCATCGTTAGTAGTATTAATTCGTCCAACGCCATTGTTCGCTGTTACTTTCAGGCTACCTGTTTTAGCCGGGGTAGTTGCACCAGTATTACTCGAACCTGTATTATTTGAGCTATTTCCACTCGTACTACCTGAAGTGGATGTACCCCAAGCAGCTGCTTGACCTGTCTTAATTAAATATTTTTCATAAATAAGATCATATAATTCATCGTAACTATAATTATGTGCAGCTAAGTATCCATGAGGATCAGTATGGTCAGTACCACCTAAGTAATTACTTACTGCTTTATGTGTCCAAACAGTACCAACTCCATCATATTCAGCACTATCAGGGACTAAACCATAATACTGTAAGTTTGTTGCTGCATAATCAGCATAGTTATTTATTGAACGAGCAAATGAATCATAGTCATGAGTATGAACTAATTCAACATGTATGAAACGTTGGTTAGCTGCAGCGCCGCCGCCCCAAGCTAAGTAATCAGTATTTGCTGTTTCAATAATACGATTTCCATCTACGTAAGCATGTACAAAAGCATTTTGATAATTATTCTTCATATAATTGATTTCACCAGTGATTGTTGAATTATCATTTGCAGTATCATGCATAACAATACCTTCAGGTTTACCGTAGCGATAATTATATTTTGGTAAATATGACGCTATGTCTTGTTCATAGTTTGGTGCTTTAAAGTTGTTCTTGCGGATGTAATTGTTAATTGAAGAACTTACTTTTGGCGAATATTTTGGTAATGTTGAACGTGTTGTTGCTTCTTTTGTTAGCGCAGAACGTGTTGCGACTGTTGAATTGGCACTTCTAGCTACTCTAAGTTTAGGTGTTGCTTGTGTGTTATATAAATTAGCATTTGCTGCTTTAGTAGTGTCTGTGCTGTCATTGTGAACAGCGTCAGTATCCTCTTTAGTAGAAGAATCATCAGAATTCACATTATCATTAGTTACATCTTGCTTGTCTTTAGAAGTAACTTCACCTTTATCAGTACCAGCGCTATCATTTTGAACAGCGTCAATATCCTCTTTAGTAGAAGAATCATCAGAATTCAC
>NZ_JBOIHZ010000006.1:0-169196 GCF_051408735.1 Staphylococcus sp. AS1337
TATCCTCTTTAGTAGAAGAATCATCAGAATTCACGCTATCATTAGTTACATCTTGCTTGTCTTCAGAAGTAACTTCATCTTTATCAGTACCAGCGCTATCATTTTGAACAGCGTCAGTATCCTCTTTAGTAGAAGAATCATCAGAATTCACGCTATCATTAGTTACATCTTGCTTGTCTTCAGAAGTAACTTCATCTTTATCAGTACCAGCGCTATCATTTTGAACAGCGTCAGTATCCTCTTTAGTAGAAGAATCATCAGAATTCACATTATCATTAGTTACATCTTGCTTGTCTTCAGAAGTAACTTCATCTTTATCAGTACCAGCGCTATCATTTTGAATAGCGTCAGTATCCTGTTCGATTGTATTATCTGATGCGTTATCATTGTTAGTTTTTTCATTAGAAGTAACATTACTTTGAACAGCGTCTTGATTCGTCTCTATATTATGATTATCATTTTGTTGCGCTTCTTGATCTTGACCATTTTGGTTATATGTATTTTGAGTTGGTGTTTGATCAGAAATTTGATTATTCAACTCATCAATTTGAGCATCATAGTTTGAGTCGTGATCAGTAGATGCCTGTTTAATTTGTGTAGGGTCTTGGTAGACTTGTGTACCTGAAATGTTTGCTGTTGGTTTACTAATTTCAGACTTAATTTTTTCACTTTGGTTAAGTGCTTTATCATCATTTAAAATATTCTTATTAGGCGTTTGATCTTGTGTTTTATCTGCCGCCTGTGCGTGATGAGTTGTCAAAGCTGTACCTGCTAATGTAAGTGCTATAATTGAAGGTACCTTATAAGAGTTTTTATTCTTAGCCATTAAACTGCCCCTTTAACTTTATAAATTTAAACTCATTATAATACGACTAAGGATAGAGTGACTTATTTTTCACCGATTTGTAATATAAAATTAATCTTATTAAGTTTTGGAAAAGATTTAACATACGATTTAAAGCGTTATAACGCCTTATTCACAATATATTGAAAAAATACACATTGAAGAATATTACAAAAGTTAGATGAAATATTACTGTAAAAATATAACAAATAATATTAAATTGTTTTTGACATTGCAATGTGTTTGATGTTTTCCTCCATAAAAGGTTCTCCGAAAGCTTCATATCCAAGAGCTTCATAAAATGATTGAGCATGACATTGTGCATTAAGCATTAACTTTTTATCACCTTTATTTTTGGCTACATTTTCTAAAAACTCCATTAGTGATTTTCCATAACCCTTATTACGATGCGATGCTAAAATAGCCACTCTTTCTACTTTTACGCCATTATCTATAGGTCGAAGTCTACCAGTAGCAAATGGCACAGCATTTAGATCATAGCCAATTACATGTGTCGCGATATTTTCATATTGATCTATTTCATTTTCTAAAGGTACACCTTGTTCTTCAACGAAGACCTTTTTACGTATACTGTGAGTTTCTTCTATCATATTTTGAGTTGTAACAATTTTGAACATAAAGATTCCTCATTTCAATTTTTAATATTAAAAATACCCTACCATAAATTATATAGTAGGGCAGTATATTTATAACGCTTCTTTTCTAATAATTGCAGTGTATTGCCAAAAAATACGCATTTGTGCAATGTTCCAATTATTCATTCCCATGGCAAAACCAGAGGGTTTAAATAAATTTACATCAGTTACTTCTAATGCAGCTGCAATTAGATACTGAATTGGCACACTAATTTGTTTCATTGTTTCTGTTATGCCGTTTTGGTCATAAACCCATGTGAAGGGGAGTTCTGATTCAAATACATCAACTTTTTCAAAAATTTCTGGAAGCGCAACAATATAACACGCACCATCAACAATTGGATTATTGTCACTATCTTTATAATAAATTCGTAGTGCTTCATAATTCTCCCGATGTTCATGATTGACGTAGAAAAATTCATTCCTGAAAAGTGCCATATCTTTGCTGTGAATCAATTGTTGTTCTAATACATTAAACATACCATTAATTTGGTTAAGTTTGTCATAGGTTTTACGTGACATACAGTGAGCTCCTCCCTAAAGTTAATATTGATTTGTAGGTATTTCTTGTGCATTTGGTTGTTGATTTTCAACAGGCTGTTGCTGATTTGGATCAATCTGTTGTTGCGTATTTTGGTTGCTGTTTTGTTGATTTGGGTCGTCTTGTTGATTTTCATATTGATTAGCGTCAGATTGTTGGCTATTTTCATTGTTGTTATTTATTTGATTATCTGAATCTGTAGAATTATTATCTGATGTTTGATTTTCATCGTTATCATCATTACTCGTACTATCGTTTTGAGATTTTCTTAGTAGTGAACTATCTATCTCTGTTTGTGGTATGAGTGTACCATAAAAATCAATAACACGTTGGTTTAAAAATTCTAACTTATCTTTTATTTTAGGTAATTCTAGGTCATCACGCAAAAGATTTGACGTATCTTGAATATTTTTTATATCAGGATTGTAATAATATAAACCATTTAAGTAGTCGTCTTTACCTTCTAGTTGTGTACTTTTGATATCAATATCATCTTTTAAATAAGAAGTTGCGAGTACTTTGATTTCTTTATAACTTAAATTGTGTTTGGCATTTTTACCAACAATTTCAACAACATCATCTAACTTACTAATTGAATCTGCTTTTTGAGCTTTAGCAAATAGTTTTTTTATTAAATCCATTTGACGTTGACCACGTTTTAAATCAGAATCTTGATGTCTTGTTCTCGCAACGGCTAATGCTTCATCGCCATTTAAATTTTGGTGGCCTTTTTTAACTTTGATTTTTCCAGAATCATCAGCATTTGGCTCATTAATATCATAAGGCACATCGTATTCGATGCCACCTAGTTCATTTACAGCATCGACAAAAGCTTCCATATTAATTCTTACATAGTAATCAACTGGCACATTTAAAGTAGCTTCTACAGAGTCCATTGATGATTTAGGACCTCCATAAGCATGTGCATGTGCAATTTTATCGTAATAACCCACTTTAGGGATAAAACTTATAGTATCACGTGGGATACTTAACATTCTTATTTGTTCTTTCTCGGTGTTGAGTGTAGAGAAAATCATTGCATCTGATCTTGATTGTTCAGTACTTTGCCCGTTTTTTTCACGACCACTATTATCATCAATACCTAAGAATAAGATAGAGATAGGATCTTTTGAAGGGTCGACTTTTGATTCACGTATGTTAGATTGCCTAGCTGAATCTTGATCATTATATGAATGTTCAAAAGCACCTTGAGAAGATTTTAATAGTATAACAGCAAATATCACTGGAACAACTACAAGAAGTAAAGATAGAAATATTAAAAAATATTTTAAAAATTTATTCATGTTTGGAGCTCCCCATGTATAAGATTTGGTACATGTAACTATCATTTTGTTGAAGTTGTTAAACTTTTTAACTTTGTTAAATATTTGTAAAGAAGAAAATGTACTATAACTTATAATTTTATTACTATAATTAAAAAATATCAACTATCAATATGCTATTTACAAGTCTGAAATAAAATTTAAAGATATTCGTCATACTAAGTACTTGAACAGTCAAGGTTTAGATATAGATATAGATATTACATTTATGTCATTTGATTAAAAATGATTTATTTTAAAACATAGGATATAATATACATTGGAAATATAAACTTGTAGACAATATCAACTCTAACGAATAATTAATAGGTTTTATTTGAATAGCAAAATGTATGGGATGATTTATCGTGAATTAACTTTTAAAATGAAATTAAAATTAAATATATCTTTATTCTGAAAGATATAAGGAGGATACATCGACGTGAAACAAGCTTGGTTAGAGAAAATTGATGAAAGTTTAGTTAAAGAATTTTATCAATTACAAACAGAAGAAGAAAAAAATGAAGGCTTTGAAACTACTTTATCTTTTGGTACTGCAGGTATAAGAAGTACTTTTGGCTTAGGTCCTGGAAGATTAAACGCCTTTACTGTTCGAAAAGTTGCATTAGGATTAGCACAATATTTAAAAAATAGTGTTAGTAGCGATCCATCAGTGGTTATCCATTTTGATACTAGATTATTATCAAAAGAATTTTCTAAAGAAATAGCAAGTGTTTTAGCCGAAAATGGCGTGAATACGATTGTATCAGAAAATTATAAATCTACACCAGAGTTATCTTTTGCGGTAAGAGAATTAAATGTAAATGCTGGCGTCATGATAACTGCTAGTCATAACCCTAAAAACTATAATGGTATAAAAATTTATAATAATCATGGTGGTCAATTACTACCAGAAGCATCAGAAGCTTTAAGTTCTTATATAAATTCAATTGAATCGCCATTGTTAATTGAAAAAGGCGATTTTGAGACATTATTAAATGAAGAGAAAATTCAATTCATGGCTAATGAAGTGACAGAAAAATACAAAGCTGAAGTTAAATCATTAGTAGGTACGATTGAAGAAAAGGATGCCAAAGTTGTACTAACGAGTTTACATGGTACGAGTTTACCATTAATGTCAGATATATTATCAGAGTTGGATTATCATAATTATGTAATAGAAGAAAATCAATCAAAACCAGATGGTCATTTCCCGACAATTGCAATTGCTAACCCAGAGGACGAAGATGCGTTTTCACTAGGAAAAAAATTGGCAGATGAAACAGATGCACAGTTAATCATTGCTACAGACCCGGATGCAGATAGGTTAGGCTTTATTGAACGCTATGGAGATAACGACTATAGATATTTTAATGGTAATGAGATAGGTTTATTATTTATGAAATTAAGGTTTCAAGATTTAGTAGAATCTAATAAACCACAATATATTATAAAGTCAATCGTTACGAGTGAGTTAGCAGAGAAGTTAGCTAAATCATTAGACGTTGAAGTGGCGAATGTATTAACTGGGTTTAAATTTATTTCTGACTTAATCGAACAAAATCACAACACGTCTAATAAGCAATTGCTGTTAGCATTTGAAGAAAGTCATGGATATTTAGCAAAACCAATATCCAGAGATAAAGATGCAATTCAAATGGTACCACTGTTAATTAAATATAAAAATTTATTAAATAAAAATGGTTTAACATTTAAAGATACAATTCACGATATATATCAAAATATTGGTGAATTTAAAGATAGAACAATCGCACCGAGCTTTGAAGGCTCAAAAGGTAATGAAAAAATTTCTAAAATAATGAGTCAGTTTAGAAATAAAGATATTTTTTCAATTTGTGGTATGGATATCAAACAAATTGAGGATTATCAAATTGGTGAAATTAGGAATTTGAAAGAGGGGATAACTGAACCATTATCATTACCTAATACAAACTTAATTAGATTCATATTTGATTATGGTTTTATTGCCCTGAGGCCGTCTGGAACAGAACCAAAAATCAAACTGTATTTCTCGCTTAATGTGGATAATATTGATGAGATAACGGATCAATTTGAACAAGACTATATTAATCATATAGATTGAGTAAAATAGAGGCAAAAAGATGACTACGAAAAAACTAAAACGATTCACGATTATTTTAACTATACTTCTTGTAGCAATAACATTTTTGATTATATATAAACATTATCAACGTTATAACGAAGAATTAAATGCTACTAAAACTTATGAAGAGGCATCAAAAGGTCATAAAAAAACAGGAAAATTAAATACCGTTGTTGATGAAAACAACCCTGATATAGTAGAAGTTAATAGATACTTAGAGCAGATCAAATTTAATGGTACAGCTGCTGTATTTGAAAATGGTCAATTGAAACTAAATAAAGGCTATGGTATGAAAAATTTTAAAGAAGGTAAAAAGAATAGGGCGGATACATTATATTTAATTGGTTCTTCTCAAAAATTTACTACCGGATTAATGCTAAAGCAACTGGTAAATGAAAAGAAAATAAATATGAATGAGCCAGTCACAAAATACTTACCTTGGTTTAAAACAGCTCAAACTATCACATTAAATCAATTGATGCAGCATAAAAGCGGTTTATATAAATATAGAGCTTCCCCTCAATATAAAAATTTAGATGAAGCTGTACATGCTATACAGGAAAAAGGAATAGAATCTAAATATTATAATAAAAATAGATATAATGATGCGAATTATCTAGTATTATCACGTGTGATTGAAGAGGTAACTAGTAAATCCTATGTAAAGAACTTTGAAGATAGACTTGCAAATCCATATAATTTGAATTTCACAGCATTCTTCGATGATATAGATTATCAAAAAAATATGGCAATTGGTTATAAAAAAGATAAAACGTCTAGTAATCCAGTAAAACAAACACCAAATATATTAGATCAGTATTATGGTGCGGGTAATCTCTATATGGCACCATACGATATGGGGCAATTAATTTTAAGCTTACAAAAAAACGAACTTTTTGATGGTAAAATAACTCAACCACTTTTACATGAGAGTTTAACATCGCAGTATCCTGAACCTTATAGATATGGATTTTATTCACTTCCAGATAAAAATAGAATTAATGGTGGTTTTTTTGGTCAAGTATTTACAGCTTATTTTAACAACAAATATATAGTAGTGTTAGGTACTAATTATGAAAATAGTAAGACTAATAACGAAAAGAAAATCAAACATATTTATTATGATATCTTAAAACAAGGCGGGTCATATAATATTGTCGGTCAAAAATATTAAAGTAAAACGTATATAAAAAGCACTCCTTTACTATTTAATCAAAGTTTAAAACTTACAGATCAAATAGCATAAAAGGAGTGTCTTTTTATGCATTAATAAAATATTAGTTATTTACAATACTTGAGTGCATCTATAAAAATCTCTTTAAATACCGTAGGTTCAATAGACATGACTACACTACAATTAGGGAAAGAAGATTTAAAATCTGTAACTGTTGCACCTTTTGTCAATGTACCATTAGTCTCAACTTGAACATCTGCTTCTTGTACATCAAACTTTTCAGGATGAAGCAGATAAAGCACAGTATATACATCATAAACATTAATACCTTTTTCAAAATCATCACCTTTATAATGTTTAAAAAGGTGATGTAGCATATCTCCAGTTTGGTTTAATGCCTGAAGTTCGTTTACTGTACGATGACTCAATGTAGAACTTCTTGCAACATCAAGACCAACCATAGTCAAGGGTAAACCTGAATTGAATACGATTTGAGCAGCTTCTGGATCACAATAAATATTAAATTCTGCAGATGGTGTTATGTTACCACGACCAGCGGAACCACCCATGAAGACAATTTCTTTAATATAATCTTTAGCTTCAGGATAAGTAGATATTAATAATGCAATGTTCGTTAGTGGACCAATGGGAATGAGTGTTACGGGATCTTTATTCGTTTTTAATTCTTTATACATAGATTCCACAGCATGCACTGAAGCTAAATCATTATAGCTAGGTTCAGGAAAATCATATCCGTTCATACCTGATTCTCCATGGACTAAACTTGCATCTACGATGTTTGAAAGTAAGGGCTGTGAAGCGCCTCTATGTATAGGGACATTACTTTTGAAAAATTGTTTAAGTTTCAATGCGTTTGCTGTTGTTTTTTCAATTCCTACGTTTCCATTGACAGTAGTAATCATTTTTAAATCAAACGCAGGATGATTTAAAGCAATACTGATAGCCGCAGCATCATCAATACCGGGATCAGTGTCTATAATTATAGGTTGTTTCATTAATTAACCTCCTTTAATAAAATAGGGTATATATTTATTTTACAATTTTTGTAGTTTAAATGCTTAAAAAATGTATTAAACATAGTAGAAATAACAAAAGGGGGAGCTGGGCTGAGATTTTAAAAATAATAAAAAAGACTTCTCCGAAGAGAAGTCTTTTTTAGGATTATAAGTGGCTTGAGTGTCCACCTTGCATTACCCAATAAGTACCAATAACAGTAATTAAAGTAATGATAATCGCAAATACAACTTTGAATCCTTGTAAATTCCCATCTTTACCTTCAGTTAAGTGCATGAACATTAATAATTGAACTGCAGCTTGTATAAAAGCGAAACCAAAGATGATGGTAATCTTAGCATTAAGTGCCATAGATGTGTATAAGGTTACGAATACTGCTAAGATTGTTAGAACGATTGAGGCAATGAAACCTACAGTATGTTTTACAATTGTATTCATCCGCTAAACACCATCCCTATCATATATACGGCAGTAAAGATGAAAATCCATACAACATCTAAAAAGTGCCAATATAAGCTTACTATAAATAATTTAGGAGCATTGTCTTTATTTAATCCTCGCATTGCAATTTGAATTAATAAACAAATAATCCAAACAATACCTAATGATACGTGGGCACCATGTGTTCCTAATAGAATAAAGAAGCTAGACCAGTAAGAACCAATAGTTAGATTAACACCTTCGTGTACGTAATGCGCGAACTCATAAATTTCAAAGCCTACGAATACAGCACCTAGAAGAACTGTGATAATCATCCAGATCATCATTAACTTTTCTTTTTCTTTTCTCATATAGTATATTGCTATACCACAAGTGTAAGAACTAATTAATAATGCAAATGTCATTATTAATACAAGTGGTAATTCAAATAATTCAGTAGTCATTTTGCCGGCATAATCGCCGCCGTGTTGAAGTGTTAATAATGCCGCAAACAACGTACCGAATAATGAGAATTCTGCTGTAAGGAAAATCCAAAAGCCAAGTTTATTTAAATTACCTTCATGCGAACGTTGATCAATTGTGTTTGCATCATGACTCATGACTTACAGCCTCCCTTTCTTTAATACGTGCATCACGTAAACGTTTTTCAGTTTCTGCTACTTCAGACGCTGGTATATGGTAACCATGGTCTATTTGGAAACTACGATAAATCATAGTACCGAAGATACCTAATAAACAAATTACTGCTGGAATAATTGTTTCGAAGATAAGGAAGAACCCACCAATAGTGAAGAAAATTCCCATCCAGAAACCAACAGGTGTGTTATTTGGCATATGGATATCAGTATAATTATGGTTATCTAAATAATGACGACCATGTTCTTTCATATCTACAAATGTGTCATAGTCATTCCAATCTGGAGTGATAGCAAAGTTGTATTTAGGTGGCATTGCGCTTGCAGTTGACCATTCTAAAGTACGACCTAAGCCATCCCAGTTATCGCCAGTAGCTTCACGTGGTGCTTTGAAGAAGCTGTAAACGATACTTGCAACTAAGAACATAAAGCCTAATGCCATCATTAGGGCACCGACAGTTGAAATTACGTTTAGTAACCACCAACCATCTTCTGGCATATAAGTATATAAACGACGAGGCATACCATCTAAACCAAGAATGAATTGTGGTATGAAACAAACGTTAAATCCGATTATGAATAACCAGAAACACCATTTGTTTAATGTTTCGTTTAACTTAAATCCAGTCATCTTAGGCCACCAGAAAATTAAAGCACCTAGACAAGCAAATACAACACCAGCCACTAATGTGTAGTGGAAATGCGCTACTAAGAAGTACGTATTATGGTATTGGTAATCTGCTGCTGCCATAGAGAGCATTATACCAGTCACACCGCCTATTAAGAAGTTGGGTATGAAGCCTAATGCGAATAGCATTGGTGATTCAAAGGTGATACGGCCTTGATAAAGCGTAAACAACCAGTTAAAGATTTTGACACCAGTTGGTATACCAATCAGCATGGTTGAGATTGAGAAGAATGAGTTGATTAATGCACCATTACCCATTGTGAAGAAATGGTGAACCCAAACTAAGAAACTTAAGAATGCGATACCTGCAGTTGCCCAGACCATGCTTTGATGACCGAATAGACGTTTACGTGCAAATGTCGGAATAATTTCAGAGTAGATACCAAATGCTGGCAAGATAACGATATACACTTCAGGGTGCCCCCATACCCAGAAGAAGTTAGCCCATAGCATCGGCATACCACCATTTGCGACAGAGAAGAATGCAGTGTCGAATATTCTATCAGTCGTAAATAGTGCTAATGCAACTGTTAAAACAGGGAAAGCCAAGATAACGATTAATGCTGTAATGAAAGTAGTAACCGTGAACATTGGCATTTCCATGAATTTCATAGTTGGTGTTTTACATCTAAGTATAGTAACAAAGAAGTTAATACCGGTCATTAATGTACCGATACCAGAAATTTGTATTGCTATTAAGTAATAGTTAACCCCAGGTCCTGGGCTGAATTCGCCTGCAAGTGGTGCATAGTTTGTCCAACCAGCTGCAGGTGAACCTCCGACTATAAATGAAAGGTTGAATAAAATCATACCTGAGAAGAATAGCCAGAAACTTACGTTGTTTAATACAGGGAATGCAACATCGCGCGCGCCAATTTGTAATGGTACTACGACATTCCATAAACCAAAGATGAAAGGCATTGCCATAAAGATGATCATTATTACACCGTGCGTACTAAAGACCTCATTGTAATGGTTTCCTTCTAAAAATGTGTTATCTGGAATTGCTAATTGTGTACGCATCATTAACGCATCAATACCGCCACGTACGAACATTAATACCGCACAGATTAAGTACATTGCACCAATTTTTTTATGGTCAATAGATGTGAACCATTCTCTGTATAGATATTTCCATAATTTAAAATAACTAATTACTGCGATCACAGCTATAACTGCAAACGGTGCGCCAATTTGTGCCATCGTTATCATCCAGTTACCTTGAACGAGTAATTGATCCCATGGAAAATTCATTAATGTCCACCTCCATTTTCATGGTCTTTTTTCTCTATTTTAGATGCTTTCTCATCTTTAACATCTTCAGAGATTTTTTCCATTTCATCCATATTATGTGATTCTTCATCTTTGAATTCACTATCATATGGTTCATTATTACCTAGAATCATGGCTTTCATTCCATGGTGTTCATAGTTTGCATTTGTGATTTGCGGCTTACGTGCAGGTTTATCTGGTTTATCTAATACATCTTCTTTTATTTCTTCCGGTGTATTAAAGTTTGGATCTTTCTGCACATAATTGTAACGATCGTAAGCATAGAAAATATACTCAGGATCAGCTGCAGGATCAACAAATGCTAAATGCGTACCACTGAAAGTTAAGTTTTTATTTTCAGTAGTTGGTAAAAGTTGCTTATCAAATGTATCTTGGTCCAATACTTTTTTGCTTTGCGCATCTTTTACCCAATCCTCAAATTTACTTTGGCTTACAGAGTTAACATCAAATGTTTGACGTTCGAAGCCTTCACCATTGAAGTTTGAGTTACGTCCTCTGAACGTACCTTCCTCACTAGCTGTTAATGTCCAGTCCATTGTCATACCTGTCATCGCATATTTTTGGCCACCTAATTGTGGAATCCAGAAACTTGTCATCATATCCATTGATTGGAGTTTGAAGACAACAGGGCGATCTTTCGGAATAGTTAAATGATTAACTGTTTCGATTTTTTGTTCAGGATAACTGAAGAACCACTTATAACCAGCGCTTGTCGCATAAACAACAAGTGGATCGTCTTCTTTCTGTGGTTTTTCCTCATAACTGTAAAGCGAATTAACCGTTGGGATGGCTAAAGCAATTACAATAATTACAGGAATAATAAACCAAATTGTTTCCATTAAAGAATTGTGGTGCATCTTTCCTGATTCTTTAGTATTTCCTATTCTATATTTATATAGGAAAACCGTGAATAAAATAACAACAGCGGCAATAATAACAAGCATGAAGATGATTGAATACATAATCAAAAACTTCGTATCGCTTGCCATTGGCCCTTTTGGGTTTAAAACTTCTACGTTAGAACAACCACTAAGCAAAATTAGCGAGCCAAAGAGTAGAAGCAAAGACTTAAATTTTGACACTTTTTTGACCTCCTAATACTACAAATGTAGGGCTTACCATCAATTTTAAGATATTACGCAATATTTACAAGTGTTTGTGCGAAAAAAAATATTGTAAAATTAAAAGAAACCCAACAAACTCAACGTCTGGTGGGCTTTCAAAGATTTGTTAAAATTATGTGTACATTTTGTGAAAAGTGTCATATTTAAGACGATAAACCAAAATCACACACAAAACAGTGATAAACATTATCATTTAGGGATATATGTATTAAATTTATGAAATTATTTTACTTCTATATAACGAATAGATTTATTAGTTGCTCCATCTGAATCTTCAACTTTATATTCAATCTTATATTTACCAGTTTTTTCAGTATTAATATTACCGTCAACTGTGATTTTATGTGTAAGATCTCCATCTTCTTTATCATAAGCACGCACGCCGTTTAATATATTGTAGTCGTCGCCTTTATCGATAATTGTATCGTTAATCCCTTTTAGTTCTGGAATTGAATTGTCAGTAGCTTCTGCGCTTAAATTAGGTGATACAAGCGTAGCAGATACACCTAATGCAGACAAAGATTGTATTAATTTATTCATTACGTAACCTCCGAACGCAAAACATTAATTTTATTAAATCTTACTATACTTTAATTTGCTATATTACACATCATACTATAGTCCTAATATATCTTATTTCTATAAATTTCATTGTAATTTCCGGTTAAAATTATGTAAATTGAACGTTTTGTGAATTTTATCACATATATCTTTTGTAACTTCTAATTTTGTAATAAGATAAAAATGTAAAAAGCAATAAAATAAAATTAGGGGTGGATTAAATGTTGAATGAAAAAGAACGAGATATAATTAAAGAGACAGTTCCTGTATTACAACAAAAGGGAGAAGAAATCACTTCATATTTTTACAATAGAATGTTTGCGAGAAATCCTGAGTTGAAAAATATGTTCAACCAGACTAATCAGAAAAAGGGTTTGCAATCTACTGCATTAGCACAAAGTGTATTAGCTGCTGCGGTTAATATCGATGATTTAACGCGTATCATGCCAGTTGTTAAAGAAATTGCTTATAAGCACTGCGCGTTACAAGTACCAGAAGCCGGATACGATATTGTAGGAGAAAACTTATTGGCAGCTATTCAAAATGTACTAGGGCTCCCAGAAGATGATGTGATTATTGCTACGTGGGCAAAAGCATATGGTGAAATAGCTTCCGTATTTATTAATGTTGAGAAAGATATTTACAATGAGATGGCTTGGGATGGTTTTAAACCTTTTGAAATTACCAATATAGAACCAACAACTTCAGATATCAAGGTGTTTACTGTTAAGTCAGATGAATATAACTTAAGTAAATTTGAGGCAGGACAATATATTACAGTGGACGTAGAAAGTGATAAATTGGAATATCGTGCCAAACGTCACTATTCGATTGTTGAAGGCGACGAACATACGTTAACTTTTGCAGTGAAAAGAGATGTGACAGATTCACACGAGGGAGAAGTATCAACAATTTTACATGATGAGATGCAAGTAGGTGGAACGATAAATTTATCTGCTCCTGTAGGAGGATTTGGAATAGTAAATGGTACAGCGCCTCAGTTGTTTATCGGTTCAGGTATAGGTGTAACTCCTTTAATTCCAATGTTTAATGAAATTGCAAAATCAAATGTAAAAGTAGACTTTATTCAAAATGTTGAAAGTGTACAAGAAATACCTTTTAACAGTAAAATAGAAGATGTTGCAAATAATAATGATAATGCGTCGTATATTATTCACGATAAACAAAAGAATGGATATATTGATGCAACATATCTAAGTCAATTTATTTCAGCAGACACTGAAATTTATGTTTGTGGAGGAGTTAAATTCCTTCAATCAATTATTACTACATTAAAAGAAATCGGTATTGAAGAACAACGTATACATTTCGAATCATTTATTCCTAGATTAAGCGTGAGGGTATAACTCTAAACAATTGAACCCCTTTACTGATGGAAAATACCTTTATCAGCTTTTAAAAATACGAGAGCTAATCACATAAGTTACCTCTCATTTATATTTATAATCTTACTGTTTTAATGGTGTATAGATTACTAGAGGATTGTGTGATCTGATTCTATAGCTTGCTCATAATTCATCTGCATTCCGTAATTCATAAAAGATTATAAAGCAAATAAACGTCAATTTCTGTTGAAATAATTTAGAAATTGACGTTTATTTTTTAGGTAGAAAACTTTATGTTTTAACCTATTATTTTTGTATTAGCAATAGTGGAAAGTCAAGGTAAGGCTAGTTTACGTGTTTATTACAAGTACTTGACAATTGATCATAATTATTATTGCAGTGAGTTTATTCGTTCATCTTGTTTTAATATGAGAATAAATACTGATGCTCTAAACTCATTAAGTATTTAACAGTCGTTATTTATTTGACTATTCAATGCCTCTACGCATTTTTTCGGAAATAAGTGTATTATTTAATACCATAGTAATTGTCATTGGGCCAACACCACCTGGAACTGGTGTAATTGCTCCTGCTACTTCTTTAACTTCATCATAAGCGATGTCGCCTTTTAATTTGCCATTTTCATCCGGAGTATTACCAACATCTATTACGACAGCACCTTCTTTGACGTCGTCTTTAGTTACTAGGCCTGGACGTCCGACTGCACTCACGATAACATCAGCATTTTTTAAATGGCTATGCATATCTTTTGTTCTAGAATGCAAAATTGTAACAGTTGCGTTTTTTTGAAGTAATAATTTAGAAACAGGTTGACCTACAATATGGCTTCTGCCAATTACAACAGCATCTTTACCCTCTAAATCAATATCAGCATGATTTAGAAGTTCCATGATTCCAAGTGGTGTACATGGCACAAAAGTTTGTTGGTCAATATATAACTTACCGATATTTTCTGGATGAAAACCATCCACATCTTTAGCAGGATTTATAGATTCCAATATTTTTTGTTCGCTTACTTGTTCAGGTAATGGAACTTGAACTAATATACCACTAACACTATCATCTTCATTTAAACGTTTAAGCTCTTTCAATACCTCTTCTTCAGAAGTTGACTCATCTAAATGTACAATTTCAGAAATCATACCAATTTTTTCAGCGGCTTTCTTTTTTGAATTGACATAACTTTGGCTAGCACCATCATTACCCACTAAAATCACAGATAATTTGGGTGTATAACCTTTAGATTGTAAAGCTTCAACTTGATCTTTGAGACCTTGTCTGTAATCTTTAGCAATTTGTTTTCCGTCTAAAATCTTTGCGACCATAAAAATCCTCCTTGTATGTATGAACTTTACTTAACATTAACATAAAAACCATAGCAATTAACAACCAAAAGACGTAAATTATTAACTTTTTTGTTGTTAAAGTTCGATTTTTGATTGAAAAAGCATGGTTTAATTGTTATGCTATATCTGTAATATACATCTAATAGTAGTAATATTTCAAATTTCTGAAAGGGTGTTCGTTTTGAAAGTGGTAGTCATAATGGGTAGTTCGTCAGATTGGGAAACGATGAAAGAAAGTTGTTCTGTGTTAGACCAATTGGAAATTCCGTATGATAAGAAAGTTGTTTCAGCACACCGTACGCCACAATTAATGGTTGATTTTTCTAAAGAAGCAAGAGCGAATGGTTATGATGTCATTATTGCAGGTGCAGGTGGCGCCGCTCATTTACCAGGTATGGTTGCATCGATGACAACATTACCAGTAATTGGTGTACCAATTGAGTCAAAAAGTTTAAAAGGCTTAGATTCGTTATTATCAATTGTCCAAATGCCAGGTGGTATTCCTGTTGCGACTACAGCTATAGGTAAAGCTGGTGCTAAAAATGCGGGTGTATTAGCTGCAAGAATACTAAGTATTGGTAATCATTCAATCCAAAAGAATTTGGAAAATTATGAAAAATCATTGGTTCAGAAAGTGAGTGAAATGCAAGATGAACTTCAATAAATTAAAGTTCGGTTCGACAATCGGCATTATTGGTGGCGGTCAGTTAGGAAAGATGATGGCACAATCAGCTCAAAAGATGGGGTATAAAGTGATTGTGCTCGATCCTGATAAATCATGTCCATGTCAACATGTCGCACATGAATTTATTAATGCTGACTATGATAATCAAGAAGCATTGGAACAGCTTGGTGAGTCATCTGATGTCATCACTTATGAATTTGAAAATATATCAGCAAATCAATTAAAGACACTTGTCTCAAAATATAATATTCCTCAAGGATATCAAGCTATAAAATTACTCCAGGATCGATTGACTGAAAAGCAAACATTACAAGAAGCAAATTGCAAAATTGCATCATTTGTACAATTATCTAAGCCGGATGATTTGAATGTTGCAATAGAAACAATCGGTTATCCTTTTATCGTGAAAACAAGATTCGGCGGCTATGATGGTAAAGGTCAAATATTAGTTAATTCAACATCAGACATAGATGAAGCAAAGGCACTTGTAGAAAAACAAGAATGTGTTGCTGAACAATATTTGCAATTAGAGAAAGAAGTATCTCTAACTGTAACCATTGGTACTGATAATCAAATCACGTATTTTCCACTGCAAGAAAATGAACATCAGAATCAAATTCTCTTTAAAACAGTCGTACCTGCACGTACAGAACATGAAAAAGAAGCAGAAGCTCGAAATGAAGTTGATAAAATAATCAAAAAAATACATTTCGTAGGTACTTTTACTGTGGAGTTCTTTATAGATGGTGAAAATCGTTTGTATGTAAATGAAATCGCACCTAGACCACATAATTCTGGTCATTACTCAATAGAAGCCTGTGATTTTTCACAATTTGATACACATATCTTAGCGATTACTGGTCAAAAATTACCAAAACAAATTGAATTGTTAAAACCCGCAATAATGATGAACTTATTAGGCAAAGATTTAGATTTATTAGAGGATCAATTTAGTGAGCATGCTGAATGGCATGTACATATATATGGTAAAACATCTAGAAAACCAAATAGAAAAATGGGTCATTTAACAGTGTTGACTAATGACATAAATAGATGTGAACAAACGCTACTTGGTAAATTTGAAGGGAGATCTGAATAATGTCTTTATTATATGAAGGTAAAGCAAAAAGAATATTTTCAACTGGTGAAAATGATGTATTACGCGTTGAATACAAAGATGAAGTTACTGCAGGAAATGGTGCTAAAAAAGATTTAATAGAAGGTAAAGGACGTTTAAATAACCAAATCACTTCTCGCATTTTTAATTACTTAAAAGAAAAAGGCGTGAAAAGCCATTTTATCGAGCAGGTATCTGAAACTGAGCAACTAGTACAATCAGTTGAAATTATACCTTTAGAAGTAGTGGTAAGAAATATTGCTGCAGGGTCTATAACTAAAAGACTTGGTTTTGATAAAGGACATGAATTTGACGAACCACTTGTTGAGTTCTTCTATAAAAATGATGACCTAAACGATCCATTAATAACTGAAGATCATATTAAGTTACTACATTTAGCTGAAGATAACGAAATTAATATATTAAAAGAAGCGGCAAAGGAAGTAAATGCAGTATTAGTTCAATTGATGAATGAAATGAATTTAAGGTTAGTAGATTTCAAAATAGAATTTGGCCGTACAAATGATGGACAAATTTTACTAGCTGATGAAATTTCTCCTGATACATGCCGTATTTGGGATAAAGATAGTGATACAAATTTTGATAAAGATGTATATAGAGAAGATAGAGGATCAATCATTGAAACATATCAAACTTTTTTAAATAAACTGGAGGCTTTATAAAAATGAAAACAATTGAATTACACATCACATTACAACCACAAGTATTAGATACACAAGGACAAGCATTAAACCGTGCAGTTCACGATTTAGGCTATAAACAAGTTAACGATATTCGTGTTGGAAAAGTTTTATATATGACAGTAGATGAAGCTACAGATGCTGAAGTACACAATGTGGTTACGACATTAAGTGAAAAACTATTTGCTAATACTGTAATTGAAGAATATAGCTATAAAGTATTGGAAGAAGGAGAGAAAGCATAATGAAATTTGCAGTGCTAAAATTTCCAGGCTCCAATTGTGATAGAGATATGTATAATGCGGCTATAAAGTCTGACGTACAAGCAGAATATGTTGATTATCGAAATACTTCTTTAGATGGTTTTGATGGCGTGTTAATTCCAGGAGGTTTTTCATTTGGAGATTATCTACGTTCAGGCGCAATGGCTAGTGTGGCACCGATTACTGAAGAAGTGAAAAGATTTGCTTCAGAAGGTAAACCAGTATTAGGTGTTTGTAATGGATTTCAGATATTAACAGAAATAGGACTATTACCTGGCGCATTATTACATAATGATTCGCATTTGTTTGTCAGTCGTAATGAGTCTTTAAAAGTTGTTAACAATCAAACAGCATTTACAAATTTATATGATGAAAATGAAGTGGTAGTATACCCAGTTGCACATGGTGAAGGACACTATTACTGCACGCCGGAAACATACGAAGCTTTAGATCAAAACAATCAAATTATTTTAAAATATGTTGATAACCCAAATGGTTCATTTAATGATATTGCTGGTATTGTAAATGAACAAGGAAATGTTTGTGGCATGATGCCACACCCAGAACGCGCAATTGAATCCATTTTAGGTACTGACAGTGGAGTGAAGTTATTTGAAGCGATGGTAAATAGTTGGAGGGAACAAAATGTCTAAGTTTATTGAACCAAGTGCAGAAGAAATTAAATTAGAGCAATTGTATAAAGATATGGGGTTAAGTGATAAAGAATATGAAAAAGTTTGCGAAATTTTAGGTAAAGAACCTAATTTTACAGAAATAGGTATCTTCTCTGTAATGTGGAGCGAGCATTGTTCTTATAAACACTCTAAGCCATTCTTAACACAATTTCCAACTTCTGGTGAGCATGTATTAATGGGACCGGGTGAAGGTGCCGGTGTTGTGGATATAGGTGATAATCAAGCTGTTGTGTTCAAAGTAGAATCCCATAACCATCCATCTGCTGTAGAACCTTATCAAGGTGCGGCAACTGGTGTCGGCGGTATTATTAGAGATATCGTTTCTATTGGCGCAAGACCTATTAATTTATTAAATAGCCTACGCTTCGGTGAACTTACTGAAAAACAAAATCGCCGTTTATTACGTGGTGTGGTTGCTGGTATCGGTGGTTATGGTAACTGTATAGGTATTCCAACTACTGCTGGTGAGATAGAGTTTGATGATAGATATGATGGAAATCCTTTAGTAAATGCTATGTGTGTAGGTATCATCGATCATGATATGGTTCAAAAAGGTACAGCAAAAGGTGTAGGTAATTCAGTAATTTACGTAGGATTAAAAACTGGACGTGATGGTATTCATGGCGCTACATTTGCTTCTGAAGAACTAAGCGAAGATAGTGAAAGTAAACGACCATCAGTACAAATTGGTGACCCATTTGTTGGTAAGAAACTTATGGAAGCAACATTAGAAGCGATTACGTTTGATGAACTGGTAGGTATACAAGATATGGGAGCTGCAGGGTTAACTTCATCTTCTTCAGAGATGGCTGCAAAAGGTAGCAGCGGTTTACATTTACGTTTAGAACAAGTCCCAACTAGAGAAAAAGGTATATCACCATATGAAATGATGTTATCAGAAACACAAGAGCGTATGTTACTTGTTGTTGAAAAAGGTACAGAACAAAAATTCTTAGACTTATTTGATAAACATGAATTAGATAGTGCTGTGATTGGTGAAGTAACGGATACAGATCGTTTTGTATTAACGTACGAAGATGAAGTGTTTGCGGACATTCCTGTGCAACCTTTATCTGATGAAGCGCCTGTTTATGTATTAGAAGGTGAAGCACCAAACTATAATGAGAGTAAAAATGATTATAGCAAAGTTGATGTAGAGTCTGTGTTTGATGAACTATTACAACATCCAACTATTGCATCTAAACGTTATTTATATGAACAATATGATCAACAAGTTGGCGCTAATACAATTGTGAAACCAGGATTACAATCATCTGTAGTTCGAGTAGAAGGTACGAATAAAGCAATCGCATCTACGATTGACGGTGAAGCACGTTATGTATTTAACAATCCTTATGAAGGTGGGAAAATGGTTGTAGCAGAAGCGTACCGTAATTTGATTTCCGTAGGTGCTACGCCTTTAGCAATGACTGACTGCCTAAACTATGGATCACCAGAAAAGAAAGAAATTTATCAACAGTTAGCAGATTCAACGAAAGGTATGTCAGAAGCGTGTGAAGTATTAAATACACCAGTCGTATCAGGTAATGTATCACTTTATAATGAAACTAGAGAAACATCTATCTTCCCTACACCAGTTGTAGGCATGGTTGGGTTAATCGAAGACATCGATTATTTAAATGATTTCCAACCGAGTGTTGGTGACTCTTTATATGTAGTGGGTGACACAAAAGATGACTTTGGTGGTAGCCAAGTTGAGAAGTTACTATATAAGAAAGTAAATCATGAATTTGAAGCAATTGATTTATCTAATGAAGTACAAAAGGGTGAATCTATTAAACAAGTGATTCGTAATGGTGTTGCATCACATGTTCAAACCGTTGGAAAAGGTGGCTTATTATTGACGTTAGCACGTATGAGCGCACATTACCAACTTGGATTAAACGTACAATTAAACGTAACGAACGCGCAATTATTTAGTGAAACACAAGGGCGCTATATTGTTGCAGTAAAAGAAGGACAAACGTTAGAAATTGAAAATGCTGTGGAAATTGGTCAATTAACAAATGACGGTCAATTTAAAGTAACTAATAATGAGGTTCAAGTAACACGTGATGTTCAAAACCTTACTGATATATGGGAAGGAGCAATACCTAAATGTATGACAGCAACGGACTAAATGAAGAATGTGGTGTATTTGGTATTTGGGACCATCCCGAATCTGCACAATTAACTTATATGGGTTTACACAGTTTACAACATCGTGGGCAAGAAGGTGCTGGTATAGTGTGCTCTAATGGTGAAAAGTTAATTGGTGAACGTGGTTTGGGTTTGTTAACAGAAGCAATATCGGATATTCAACTTGAAACTTTCAAATCATACCAACACGCTATTGGTCATGTGAGATATGCAACATCCGGTAATAAAGGTATTGAAAATATCCAACCATTTTTATATCACTTTTACGATATGAGTGTTGCAGTTTGTCATAATGGAAACCTTATAAATGCACAAAGTTTAAAGCGTTCATTAGAACATCAAGGGTCTATTTTTCATTCATCATCGGACACAGAAGTCATCATGCATTTAATTAGAAGAAGTAAAGCACCAACCTTTGAAGATGCATTCCAAGAAAGTTTGAGAAAGATAAAGGGTGGATTTACTTTTGCTATTTTAACTAAAGATGCATTATACGGCGCAGTTGATCCTAATGCAATTAGACCATTAGCTGTAGGTAAAATGAAAAACGGCTCTTACATGATTGCGAGTGAAACATGTGCGATTGATGTCTTAGGTGCCGAATTTGTGCGCGATATTCATGCAGGAGAATATGTTGTGATTAATGACGAAGGTATTAGAGTAGAGTCATATACGAGACACACTACGACAGCTATTTCTGCGATGGAATATATTTACTTTGCTAGACCTGATTCTACAATTGCTGGTAAAAATGTACATGCAGTTAGAAAGCAATCTGGTAAGCAACTAGCTAAAGAAAGTCCAGCTGAAAGCGCAGATATGGTTATCGGAGTGCCGAACTCTTCATTATCTGCTGCTTCTGGTTACGCAGAAGAAAGTGGATTGCCTTATGAAATGGGCTTAGTTAAAAACCAATACGTTGCACGAACATTTATTCAACCGACCCAAGAACTACGTGAACAAGGTGTACGCGTAAAATTATCAGCAGTTAAGGATATTATACAAGATAAAAATATTGTACTTGTAGATGATTCAATTGTCCGAGGTACAACTAGTAGACGCATCGTACAAATGTTGAAAGATGCTGGAGCTAGAGAAGTACACGTACGTATCGCATCGCCTGAGTTTATGTTCCCGAGCTTTTATGGCATCGACGTTTCGACAACAGCTGAACTTATTTCTGCCAACAAATCGCCAGAAGAAATAAGCGAACATATTGGTGCAGATTCTTTAGCTTATCTGTCAGTTGATGGATTGATTGATTCCATCGGGCTTGAAGTAGATGCACCATACAGTGGATTATGTGTAGAAAGTTTTACTGGTGACTATCCAGCAGGACTTTATGACTATGAAGAAGATTATATAGCACATCTAAGCGACCGCCAAAAAGCATATATAGCAGATCATAAACAATTCTTTGATAGAGAGGGTAATTTAAATGTCTAAAGCATATCAACAAGCCGGTGTAGATATTAATGCAGGTTATGAAGCAGTAAATCGTATGTCTAGTCACGTTAAGAGAACAATGCGTAAAGAAGTACTTGGCGGTTTAGGTGGTTTTGGGGCAACATTTGACCTATCACAATTAAACATGAAAGAGCCATTACTTGTTTCAGGTACAGACGGAGTAGGTACAAAACTGAAATTAGCAATAGATCACGATAAACATGACACAATTGGTATTGATGCCGTTGCTATGTGCGTCAACGATATTTTAACTACAGGTGCAGAACCACTGTATTTCTTAGATTATATTGCAACACATAAAGTTGTTCCAGAAGTCATCGAACAAATTGTCAAAGGGGTAAGTGACGGTTGTGAAGAAACGCATACTGCTTTAATTGGTGGAGAAACTGCAGAGATGGGTGATATGTATCACGAAGGTGAATATGACTTGGCAGGATTTGCTGTAGGGGCTGTTGAAAAGAGTGAATATATTGATGGTTCTTCAGTAAAGCCAGGTCAAATTATCATAGGACTTGAATCTAGTGGAATTCATTCAAATGGATATAGCTTAGTTAGAAAATTAATCGAAAAATCTAAGATTGATTTACAAGCTAACTATAATGATGAACAAACATATTTAGAAGCATTTTTAGAACCAACGAGATTATATGTTAGTCCAATATTAGCTGTTAAAGAAGCAGTTAATATTCATGCTATGACACACATTACAGGTGGTGGATTTTATGAAAATATCCCTAGAGCATTACCCGAGGGTGTCACTGCTAAAATAGATGTAACTAAATTCCCAACATTACCAATTTTTGATTGGTTGCAACAACATGGAGAGATTGAAACTGAAGAAATGTACAACATATTTAATATGGGTATTGGTTATACAATTGTAGTAGATGAGGCTCAAGTACAAACAACTTTAGATATACTAAACAAACAAAATGTAAATGCTTATGCAATTGGAGAAATCGTTGAAGGCGAAGAACCAATTCAATTAACGGGGGTATAAAAGTGACCAAAATAGCTATTTTTGCGTCAGGGTCAGGTAGTAATTTTGAAAGCATAATGACACAAATTGAGCAAGGTAATCTTCCTCATATTGAAGTGACAGCATTGTATACAGATCAAGTTAGTGCATATTGTATTGAACGCGCTAGGAAATACAATCTAGATGTACATATTAATGAATTGAAAAACTTTGATTCTAAAGCAGACTACGAACGAAAAATTATAGAGTGGCTTACTTCAGAAAAAGTTGAATGGATAGTCTTAGCAGGCTATATGAAATTAATTGGCGAAAATATTTTGAGAGCCTATGATAAAAGGATTTTAAATATTCACCCATCCTTATTACCTAAGTACAAAGGTAAAGATGCGGTGGGACAAGCGTTAGCAAGTGGGGATGACATAACGGGTACAACGGTACATTATGTCGATAGTGGGATGGATACAGGAGAAATTATCGAACAAAAAACATGTGATATATACCCGGACGATACTAAAGCTGATTTAGAAGAGAGAATAAAAGCATTAGAACATGAATTATACCCAGCAGTCATTTCAAAAATCATTCAATAAGAGGTGCAAGTAATAATGAAGAAAGCAATTTTAAGTGTGTCTAATAAAACAGGGATTGTAGCGTTTGCGCAATCACTAATAGAAAATGGTTATGAATTATATTCAACAGGTGGAACGATGCGTGCAATTGCTGAAGCGGGTGTACCTGTAAAATCTATTTCTGACTTAACGCAATTTGAAGAAATTATGGATGGCAGAGTTAAGACATTACATCCATCTGTGCATGGTGGTATTTTAGCAGATCGTGATAAACCTGAACATTTAGAACAATTAAAAGAACAACATATTGATTTAATAGATATGGTCGTCGTGAATCTTTACCCGTTTAAAGAAACGGTTGCTAACCCAGATGTAACAGAAGGTGACGCAATTGAAAATATTGATATTGGCGGCCCTACAATGTTGCGTGCAGCAGCTAAAAACTTTAAACACGTGACAACGGTAGTTCATCCTGCTGATTATAATGAAATCATAAATAGATTAAAAGAAGGCCAATTAGATGAAGCTTATCGTAAATCATTAATGATTAAAGTATTTGAACATACAAATGAATATGATGCAGCGATTGTCGATTATTTCAAAGAAAACAAAGAAAGTTTACGCTATGGTGAAAACCCACAGCAGTCTGCATATTTTGTACGCACTTCGGATGCATCACATACACTAGCTGGAGCTAAACAATTACACGGTAAACAATTAAGTTATAATAACATTAAAGATGCTGATGCTGCCTTGTCACTTGTTAAACAGTTTGAACAACCAGCAGCAGTTGCTGTGAAACATATGAATCCTTGTGGCGTTGGTGTTGCTGATTCAATAGATGAAGCTTATCAACATGCCTTTGAAGCTGATAGCCAATCTATCTTTGGTGGTATTGTTGCTTTAAATAGAACAGTTGAAAAATCATTAGCTGAAACATTACACGGTATTTTCTTAGAAGTTATTATTGCACCAAAATTTACGCAAGAAGCTTTAGATGTTTTAAGTCAAAAGAAAAATATTAGATTATTAGAAATTGATATGACTATTGATAATAGTGAACAAGAAGTTGTATCAGTTTCAGGTGGTTACTTAGTACAAGATAAAGACAATGTAGCTTTGAAACGTGAAGCAATGAATGTTGTAACTGATGTTGGACCTACAGAAGCACAATGGGATGCGATGTTACTAGGATGGAAAGTAGTTGCTTCAGTTAAAAGTAATGCAATCATATTAAGTAATGCCAAACAAACTGTGGGCATTGGTGCGGGACAAATGAATCGTGTTGGTTCAGCACAAATCGCTATTGATCGTGCAATTGAAATTAATGACGATGTAGTAATGGTTTCCGACGGGTTCTTCCCAATGGATGATACTGTCGAGCTAGCTGCCAAGTCAGGAATCAAAGCGATTATTCAACCAGGTGGTTCAATTAAGGATCAAGCATCTATTGATATGGCAAACAAACATGGTATTGCTATGGTAACTACGGGCGTTAGACACTTTAAACATTAATAATGGAGGCCATATATTATATGAAAGTACTTGTAATTGGTGCAGGTGGTAGAGAACATATTTTAGCACATAAGTTAAATCAATCACCAATCGTTAATGAAATACATGCTATTCCAGGTAATGATGCAATGTCAGACGTAGCAATAATCCATACGGAAATAGCTGAAACTGATCATGAAAAAATAGTAGCATTTGCACGACAACATGAAATAGCGTGGGCAATTATTGGGCCAGAACAACCACTTACAGAAGGTTTAACAGATAAATTACAAGCAGCAGATGTTAAAGTGTTTGGTCCAAATCAAGCTGCTGCGCAAATAGAAGGTTCAAAACTATTTGCAAAGCAATTAATGGAAAAATATAAAATACCAACGGCAGAATACAAAGAAATTACTAATAAACAGAGTGCCTTACAATATATTGCATCTTGTGAATATCCTGTTGTATTAAAGAAAGATGGATTGGCTGCTGGTAAAGGTGTTATTATTGCAAATAATTATGAAGAAGCACAAGCAGGTGTAGAAACTTTATATCCTGAGGAAGATGGTGTTGTTGTATTTGAACAATTCCTTGAAGGCGAAGAATTTTCACTTATGACTATGGTTAATGGTGACTATGCAGTGCCATTTGATTGTATTGCGCAAGATCATAAACGTGCATATGATAATGACAAAGGACCAAATACAGGCGGTATGGGTGCTTATTGTCCAGTACCTCATATTGATGAATCAATCTTGAAACGTACTAACGACGAAATTGCTCAGCCAATTGCCCAAGCTATGGTCAAAGAAGGGTACTCATTCTTTGGTGTACTTTATATAGGAGCGATTATTACAGCAGACGGTCCAAAAGTAATAGAATTTAATGCTCGTTTTGGTGACCCTGAAGCACAAGTGCTACTCACACGTATGGAAAGTGACTTGATGCAACATATAATTGATTTAGAAGCAAAAGCGCCTATCAATTTCGAATGGAAAGATAATGCGGTTGTAGGCGTTATGTTAGCTTCAAAAGGTTACCCAGGACAATATGAAAAAGGACATCAAGTAACAGGTTTTAATTTAAATGGCGATTACTTTATCAGTGGTTTGAAGAAAGAAAATGATGTGTATGTTACTTCGGGCGGTCGTGTCATATTAGCATTAGGCGAAGGTGAAGATATTGCTGAAGCTAAATTTAATGCATATAAAGCGGTCGATAAAGTAGAAAGCGATGGGCTTTTCTATCGTAAAGATATTAGTAATAAAGCGATAAAATAGTTGAAAGTTTATCATAAAGTTAAAAAGCGATTGGACAAAGTGGTTTAAGTTTTGTCCAATCGCTTTTCTTTTTGGATAATATGTCTACTTAAAAAGTTGGTTAATCTTTTTAATAAATATTTGTTACACGTATATCTTCAATGCCGGTAATAGGAATATATTGAGCTAATAAATAAGCACTCAATAAAATGATAACTATTACTAAAATTAATAGAAAATCTTTATACGAGAAAGGTGCATAATAATAATACGTTCTTGGACCATCTTTAAATCCATTTTTTTCCATTGCTACAGAAAGCTGATGTGCTTTACGAATGTTTTGGCTTAATAAAGGTATTAATAAATGTTTTAATTTTTTTAAACCACGATAATTTTGTGCGTTAATTAACTGATAACGCATTTTTAATGATTTTCTAAGTTGTATTAATGAAATGAACATCAATGGAACCATACGAATTGCTGCCATAAATGCATAAGCCACTTTAGGTTTTACTTTTAAGTGTTGCATTAAACTGTAAAAAACTAAAACAATCTGAGAAGTGAAAGCAATTAAAATTCCAAAAAATGAAATGGTAGTTGTACGCATGGCTAAATGTAAGCCACGATATAAACTCTCTGAAGTAATATGGATAAAACCAAATTGGAATAGTGTGTGCGTACCATCGCCATAAAAAATCATAAACAACGCAGATATGACACTGAATATCATCGTTAAAATAACAAAAGTTAAGGTGATTTTTAATTGCAAACCATTAAAAGCTAATAAAAATAAAAGCATTAAACATGTAATGTAGAGCATGAAATCAAACTGATGAACAAGTATAACAAAGAAAAATAAAATAACAGCGATTGCTAACTTAGTAATTATATTTACATCATCTACAAAAGTATAATGTTTCTTCCAAAGATCAAACATAATCATCACCAACCATTTCTTCTATGACGTGATGTGATAAATGGAGTCTTCGAGTTGGGTAACGAGATATGATTTCTGAGTCATGTGTCACCATAATAATAGTCTGACCACTAGCTACACGTTGTTGAAATAATTTTATTAAATTAAATGTATTATGGCTATCGAGACCAAATGTAGGTTCATCAAGTAATATGAATTCAGATGATGAACTTAGTGCAATTGCAACACTTAAGCGTCTCTTTTGACCTATTGAAAGTTCATAAGGATGTTGAGATTTTACGGATAGCAAATTAAGTGTATCCAACATTGATTCAGTCTGAGCAACAGCTTCTTGTTTAGAATTAAATTTATTTTTATATTGAATATGAACTTCATCATAAACGGAAGAAGTTATGAATTGTAACTCTGGATTTTGATAAACTAAATACATATATTTAGCAGCTACTTTAATTTTATTGAAAGAACGATTATTCACTAACATACGTCCTTCATATTTAATTAATTGCATCATTGATTCGAGTAATGATGTTTTTCCAGAGCCATTTGTGCCTGTAATTGTAATCCATTCTCCAGTCCCTACACTTAATTGAGGTATATTAATAAGATTATGTTTACCACGTTTTATGGTTACATTACCAAATTCAAGGTTTAACTTTGAGCTACTGCTATTGAAATGCATAGTTGATGGAGCATATTGCCATGCATTAGGGTGCCAAACGCCATACTCTGTTAACAAATCTTCATGTTCATTCAAAATTTCATCGGGCGTGTTGTCAGCGATAATGTCACCCTCATAATTTAATAAGATGACACGATCCATATGTTGCCATATATGATCCACTTTATGTTCGACAATGATTACTGTTTTATCTTGCCAAAGAGCTTTAATTTCCCCCCATAGTTCTGCAGTCGATTCAACATCCAACATTGCAGTAGGTTCATCTAAAAACAAGGTTTTCGACTGTTGTAATATCGTTTCGGCAATTGCTAATTTCTGTTTCATACCGCCACTTAGCTGATTAATGTATTGGTTTTTATCAACTTTTAAATCTACGGCTTTTAATGCATTATCTATACGTTTATCCATTTCGTGACGAGGGATTTGTTGGTTTTCTAAAACAAATGCTAATTCTTCGTCAACTTTAGGCATACAAAATTGACTATCTGGATCTTGAAATATAACACTACTGGAATCATCGATAATTAATTCATCATATTTAATAGGTAAATCAATAAGATTTGGTACAATACCACTTAATACATTTAATAAAGTGCTTTTGCCAGAACCTGATGGTCCTAGTAATAATACTTTTTCGTTTTCTTTGATTTGGAGTGTTAAATGATCAAATATCTTTTTCTTACCGTTTGGATATTTTAATCGTAAATTTTTTGTAGCTATCAACGTAATTGCTCCTTATAAATTATCATAGTCACTTTCTGTGGCAGGTCTGAACAATTTGGTTACTCCCGTTTGATCCAATGCTTTTACTATATAGTAGGAAATTAGGCCGGCAACGACGATGCCGCTTATAAGTCTGAATCCGATATATAACGCTAGATTCCAACCTACAACTTCACCTAAATAACCATAAGCAAAGTCTAAAGGCAATGTTGAAATAGAGGCTAAGAGACCAGCGAGCATTGCGACCATTGCTGAACGAGATTTATACCTGAAAATAGCAAATATAATTTCACATGCTAAACCTTGTAATAAGGCATAGACCATAGTTGCAATATCAAAACGACCCATGACAATAGTTTCTCCGGCACCAGCAGCAAATTCGGCTAATATTGCAATGCCAGCTTTAGGGATAATAAGGTATGCGACGATAGCAGCCATGAACCAAGCACCATATGTTAATTCTTCAAAATGTAACCCTGTAACTTGTAACGCTTTATACACAAAATTCCAAATGTTGTAAATAATTGCAAAAACAACAGCAATTAGCACAGTCACTAGAATTTCTGAAAGCTTTAATCCTTTTGACATAAAAAATCCTCCTAATATAAAAACGCACAACCTTCTAGAAAGTTGCGCGTTAAAATATAGGCATACAAATACCTGGAAAATAGGTGATTAGTACACTTTCCTACGCTAGTTTCATCTAGATCAGGTTCAAAGGGTTTGAGGGTATACCTCATCTCAGTCACAAAACACCCCTAGTGCGAATGATTAATTTAAATTTAACTATAATGTATGACTTTTAAGGAATAATGTCAAGACTGCCTATTAAATTTAATATATAACATATGTACTTTACTTCTATATAAGTTAATAATTATTTCGCTTTAATCAAATTAAAAATTGTTCATATAAAAAGGAGGTGAGCTATTTTATTTATATCCACTATCCATCTTAATCGCATTACATCCCAATACATATGGTATTTACATCTGAAGATATTGTCTTCACACATATAATACATATCTAATGCAATTGCATTGAAAAATTACAATAAAGGTGAGGCTGGGACATTTATTATGACCCAGCCTCACTTGTCGGATTTACATTTATATTTTAAAGCATGTGAAACCTATATTATTGAAAAATTTAGTCTAATGAATCTTGGACATTCTTTTTAGTTTCTTCTGTACTATCTTCAGCAGTTTCTTTCTTATCTTTTAATTTATCTTCTGCTTCTTTTGCTTGTTCTGCGGCTTTTTTGTTTAATTCTTCTTTACTCATAGATTAAACACTCCTTTTAAAGTATATGACTTCTATAAAATATATATACCACAACTTAAAAAAATCAAACAAAACTAGTGATTTAGATTTTAGTCTTAGTTATAATCAATTTATTGTTTAATTGAATGATATAAGTGGAAAGTTGACTATACATCGATTTATATCATACTATGGACTTATTTATTAAATTGTTAAAGACAAGAACTAAATGTTAATATATAATAACTTTTGAGGTGAATGGTATGTCTTTTTTGAAGAAACACGCTGAGATATTATATAGTTATATTATAGGCATCGTTTCGCTTTTCACAGGTCTCATCATTTTAATCAATTTACCTTTAATTGATAAATTAAATAACAAGGGTAAAATTGACTTACATATTCATAATGTATGGGATTTTATAAACGCATTTTTTGGTGAAATAATTAGAGTGATAAGCAATTATATAGGTAATTTCCCAGTATTTAGTGCCATTATAATCATTTTATTTGGTATTGGTGTTGTTTTGCTTGGTTTTACTCTATTTAGAACAACAAGATACGACTATGACATTTCAATATTCTTTTTAGTTATTGGTATATTGTTCTTTATTATCACGTTAATATTAATGACTCAAGTTTATAGCTTCTTTGCTATTATTTTCGTAATACCATTTGCAATTCACATTGGTTACATCGTTTATAAGGACGAGTTAAATACAGATCATAGAAAATACCATTATCTTTGGATTATTTTCAGTTATGGTTTTAGTTATTTGATTACGCAAATTGTGCTATATGGGAGAATTGATAGTGATGAAATTATACCGATTGATATTTTAAGTGTGAACACATTTTTCATAATTATGTGGTTACTAGGTCAAATGTCAATTTGGAACTTCTTATTTTTAAGAAGATCCCTTCCATTAACTAAGCAAGAACTTGGAGAAGAAGAACCGGAATTATCAAGAACAAGTAAAGGCACAGTAACGAATCAAACGAAAGAAACTTGGAAAAACTTACAAGATAAAACAACAGAATTTACTAGAAAAACACGCAGAAGTGTAGATATTCAAAAAGCAAGAGATAAAAAAGATAAATTCATTACAAAGTGGAAAGATAAAATAGACATTCAAGAGGATGATATTCCTAATTGGATGAAAATACCAAAATGGGTAAAATCAGCATATGTAGAATTATTTTGTGGCGCAGTACTATTATTTTTCACTTTAATTGAATTTAACAATAGAAATTCATTGTTCGTTTCTGGCAATTGGGAGATTTCTCAAACGCAATATGTAATTGAGTGGATAACATTGCTAATCTTAATGTTTATTATCATTATTTATATATTAACGACATTAACGAATTTCTTAAAAGATAGGTTTTACTATTTACAATTATTTATGGTTAGTCTATTATTCTTCAAATTGCTTACTGAATTCGTGAATATTATGGTTCATGGCTTATTACTATCAATTTTCATAACACCAATATTACTAATTATGTTAATTGCTATTGTTGTAGCCTTTGTAATGAAATTGCGTGAACCAAGTAAATATTAATTTACTAAAATATTGAAGCGGATAAAGCGTAGGATTAGATCTTAATGAATAAATAAGGTTATATCGACTGACTCCGTTAAAGTTGACTATCAAAGAATTAAGTTTATGATAAGCGCACTTTCTATTTTAGTCAGGTTTTACCAATATTAATTTTTAAAGGCTGAGACAAATATTTGTTGTCTCGGCCTTTAATTTTTACTAACAATAATGTAGTGATTTAAAGATAATTGATGTTACGATAAGGTTGAGATGATAGAATGAGTAAGCGAAGAAAAATTATAAATATAAAAAGCAGAAAGGCTGACATAATTTTATGAAAACTGCCACATTAAATAGAGGTAAAGAAACAAAGTATTTAAATGAATATCCACTTATAGATGAAGATGATATTTACTCACATGATCATTTAAAAGAAGGAGATTTATTTTATTTAGTTAATAACCAGGAACAATATATTGCTACTGCATATGTCGGTAAGCAACATAAAGGAATTGGCTGGGTTTTAAGTTACGATAAAAATGAAGTGATTAACACGCAATTTTTTGAGAGATTATTTGAAACAGCAAAATCTGAAAGAACGTATTTTTATAATATCGATGGAACAAACGCTTTTAGAGTATTTAATGGTGAAGGCGATGGTGTTGGAGGTCTGACAATAGACAACTACGATGGTCATTTCTTAATTCAATGGTATTCAAAAGGGATTTATAAATTCCGTTATAATGTACTATCAGCCTTAAAAGCTGTATTTCCTTACACTTCAATATACGAGAAAATGCGTTTCAAAGATGCAGAAATTAAAGGTGGTTTTGTTGATGGTGACGCACCAGAATTCCCAATAGTAATTGAAGAAAACTATACTTTCTACAATGTTCACTTAGATGATGGACCAATGACTGGCATCTTTTTAGATCAGAAAGAAGTACGTAAAAAATTAAAAGATCAATACGCAGAAGATAAAGAAGTGTTAAATGTTTTTAGTTATACAGGTGCATTTTCAGTAGTTGCAGCAGAAAAGGCTGAAATGACAACAAGCGTAGATTTAGCAAACCGTTCTCGTCCTTTAACAGAAGAAAATTTTGGGTTAAATAGCATTGATCCTAAATCGCAATATATTTATGTAATGGATACATTTGACTTTTATAATTATGCACGTCGTCATGATTTATTTTATGACACGATTGTTATAGATCCGCCAAGTTTTTCTAGAAATAAGAAAAAAACGTTTTCTGTACAAAAAGATTACGATAAATTAATTTTAGGTGCACTCGATATACTTGGACCAGATGGTACACTACTATTGTGTACAAATAATAGTGCATTTTCATTAAAAGCATTTAAAAATGTAGTGAATACAACATTAAAAGCCGAAAATGTAGATTATGAAATTGTTGATGTAATGGGCTTGCCTAAAGACTTTAAAACACATCCTCATTACAAACCATCTAAATATCTAAAAGCTATTTTTGTGAAAATAAGGTAAAACTTTGAAAAAAGGGTATTATTTTTAATGTGAATGAATTTACTTAAGGAGTGAACGAGATGAGCTTTAAAAATAAAATAACAAATAAATTTACAAATAAAGTAGGCAATAAAGTACTGAAAATTGAGGATATTAAACAAAAAAGTAATATACCTACAACAAATATTGAGATTGAGGAACGTCGTGAAAGAGCACAAGCACTTGTTAGAAAAAAATCGGTTTTATCTTCAAGTGTAAGTGTTGTGCCAATTCCAGGTTTAGACTTTGGTGTAGATATTAAGCTTATGAGAGATATTATTGAAGATGTTAACAAGATATATGGTCTTGACCATAAACAGGTTAATAATATGGGAGACGATATGAAAGAACGTGTTTTTGCAGCGGCTGCAATTCAAGGAAGCCAATTTATAGGTAAGAAAGTATCCAATGCAATATTGAAAGTGGTTATCCGAGATGTTGCCAAACGAGTAGCGGCAAAACAAACTAAATGGTTCCCTATTCTTGGTCAAGCAATTTCAGCTTCAATAAGCTATTACTTCATGAAGAAAATAGGGGAAGAACATATTCAAAAATGTGAAAAAGTTGTAAAAACACTTATTTAAAACTGTAGCGTTTTCACAAAATGATTAAAATTCGTTGAATATTGTCATATCATGGGTGCAACGAATTGAATTTATATGTATAATTTGGTAATGTTATTATATAAAACTATGCTAGGTTTTATAATAAACTAACGATTCTAACTATACGAAGGAGATATCATATTATGGAACAAAAATCATATGTAATTATTGACGAAACAGGTATTCACGCTCGTCCAGCGACAATGCTTGTTCAAACTGCTTCAAAATTTGACTCAGATATTCAATTAGAATATAACGGTAAAAAAGTTAACTTGAAATCAATCATGGGTGTTATGAGTTTAGGTGTAGGTAAAGATGCTGAAATCACTATCTACGCTGATGGTAGCGATGAAGCTGACGCAATTGAAGCAATAACAGATATCTTATCTAAAGAAGGATTAACTAAATAATTATGTCTAATTATATTAACGGCATAGCTGCATCTGATGGTGTAGCTATTGCTAAAGCATATTTATTAGTTGAACCTGACCTTTCATTCGATAGTGAAAAGGTAACAGATGTCGACGCTGAAATTGCAAAGTTTAATCATGCTATCGAAACATCTAAAGTTGAATTAACTAAGATTAGAAATAATGCAGAAGAGAATTTAGGTGCCGATAAGGCAGCGATTTTTGATGCGCATTTATTAGTTTTAGATGATCCTGAATTAATTCAACCGATTGAAGAAAAAATTAAAAACGAACAAGTTAACGCACCAACTGCATTATCTGATGTAACTGGACAATTTATCACAATATTCGAATCAATGGATAATGAATACATGAAAGAGCGTGCTGCCGATATTAGAGACGTTTCAAAACGTGTGTTAGCACACATCTTAGGTATAGAATTACCAAATCCTAGTATGATTGACGAAAGCGTTGTTATAATCGGAAATGATTTAACACCTTCAGATACTGCTCAATTAAACAAAGAATTTGTACAAGGATTTGTTACAAATATTGGTGGTAGAACATCACATTCTGCAATTATGAGTCGTTCATTAGAAATTGCTGCAGTCGTGGGCACTAAGTCAATTACTAAAGAAGTAAAACAAGGCGATATGCTTATCGTTGATGGTTTAACTGGTGAAGTAATTATTGACCCAACTGAAGATGAAGTTATAGCGTATCAAAATAAACGTGAGCGTTTCTTTGAAGATAAGCAAGCGTTGCAACAATTACGTGATGAACCATCAACAACAGCTGATGGAATGCATGTAGAGCTTGCTGCTAATATAGGTACACCAGATGACTTAAAAGGTGTTATCGAAAATGGCGCAGAAGGTATTGGATTATACCGTACTGAGTTCTTATATATGGGTAGAGATGAAATGCCAACTGAAGATGAACAATTTGAGGCTTATAAAAAAGTATTGGAAACAATGGAAGATAAGCGTGTTGTTGTACGTACTTTAGATATCGGTGGCGACAAAGAGTTGCCGTATTTAAACTTACCTGAAGAAATGAATCCATTCTTAGGATATCGTGCAATTCGTTTATGCTTAGATCAACCAGATATTTTTAGACCGCAATTAAGAGCATTATTACGTGCATCTACTTACGGTAAATTAAATATCATGTTCCCAATGGTTGCTACAATCAAAGAGTTCCGCGATGCAAAAGCATTATTATTAGAAGAAAAAGAAAATTTAATAAACGAAGGCATTGAAGTATCTGATGATATTGAATTAGGTATTATGGTAGAGATACCATCAACTGCCGCTTTAGCAGATGTATTTGCTAAAGAAGTTGATTTCTTTAGTATTGGTACAAATGACTTGATTCAATATACAATGGCTGCCGATCGTATGTCTGAGCGTGTTTCTTACTTGTATCAACCATACAATCCTTCAATTTTACGTTTAGTAAAACAAGTGATTGAAGCTTCACATAATGAAGGTAAATGGACTGGTATGTGCGGAGAAATGGCTGGAGACGAAACTGCTATTCCATTGCTACTAGGTCTAGGTTTAGATGAGTTTTCAATGAGTGCAACATCTATATTGAAAGCACGTCGACAAATCAAAGGTTTAAGTCAAAATGAAATGGAAGAACTAGCAAATAGAGCAATTAATTGTGCGACTTCAGAAGAAGTACAAGAATTGGTTGAACAATACGCGAAATAAAATTTTGAATAATTTTGTAAGCGAATGCATATAAGCATTGAATTACTTTAGTGCTTCGCTACGTTTAAAAACTGTTCACAGAGTTAAATAACTTTGTGAACAGTTTTTTTGATTATTCAAGTCTTTTAATGCACAATTATTGTAAAATGAAACTTTCTGAGTTAGGTTTGATATATAAGTTAATGGGATGGCAAAGGGTAACTAGTTTAAATTCAAACTTTGATTGATTTTATCCATATCAATTTGATACATTGGTTCGTTATCTATTAAGATAAATGGTGTAGCAAATGCATCATAATCCATCATTTCGTTTCTGAATTTTGAATTGCTAATATTTTTTTCAGTATAGCCAATTGCTTTATCTGATAAGTAATTTTTGATAAACGTACAAGGCGGGCAATCGTTTTGAGTGTAAATTATAATTCCAGTCATGGTACTTTGTCCTTTCTTAATTGTAATTTACTTAAATATAAGAAACTTTAATAAATATTTCAAGTTTAAAAAATATATGTTATTGGTCATTAATTTGTCACTTTATTTTGAGCGCAATTTATTTTAAAAAAATGTAAAGCAGTTTATAATGAATGGACGTTGTGATTTTTGTCACAAATAAATAAAAAAGGTGATATTATGGATTCAGTTGAATTAGCACGCTTTCTAACTGCGATGACACTCGCAGTTCATATAATTTTTGCAACAATCGGAGTAGGTGTACCGGTCATGTTTGCTGTTGCTGAATTTTTAGGGATTAAGAAAAATGATCCATCATATACGGCTATGGCTAAAAGATGGTCCAAAGGATATACCATTACAGTGGCAGTTGGTGTTGTAACCGGTACTATAATTGGTTTACAATTGTCGCTACTTTGGCCAACCTTTATGCAAATGGGTGGTCATGTTATAGCATTACCGTTATTTATGGAAACTTTTGCTTTCTTCTTTGAAGCAATTTTCTTGAGTATTTACTTATATACATGGGATCGTTTTAAAGGGAAATGGACACATTTTCTTATAAGTATTCCAGTTATATTAGGTGGCTCATTTTCCGCATTCTTTATCACAGCAGTTAACTCATTTATGAATACACCTGCTGGATTTGAAATGAAAAATGGAAAAATGGTAAATGTAGAGCCACTAGCAGCAATGTTTAATGATTCATTTTTAATACGTTCATTTCACGTTGTAGCCACTGCATTAATGACGATGGCATTTGTATTAGCTGCTATTGCAGCATTTAAATTGTTAAAAAATAAATTTAAAAAAGATACTGAGTATCATAAGAAAGCACTTAAATTAACTATGATTTTAGGTGTAGTATTTACCTTGGGATCAATGCTGGCTGGAGACTTGTCAGCAAAATTCTTACATCAAGAGCAACCAGAAAAACTAGCAGCATATGAATGGCATTTTGATACAGAATCGAATGCAGATTTAGTATTATTTGGCTCGTTAGATGAAAAAGCACAAGAAGTTTCAGGTGCAATTAAAATTCCTGGTATTTTAAGTTTCTTAGCAGATAATAATACAGATACAGAAGTAAAAGGTTTAAATGATTTCCCTAAGGAATTACATCCGCCTATGATTGTACATTATTATTTTGACTTAATGGTTTCTATGGGTGTATTTTGCCTTATAGTATCAGGCGCATACGTGTTGACGCTTGTGTTTAAAAAATTACGGAAATTTACACATTCTAAACCGATGTTATATGGTGCATTATTGACCGGACCAGCGGCAATGTTGGCAATTGAGTTTGGTTGGTTCTTAACAGAACAAGGTCGTCAACCATGGATAGTTCGTGGCTACCTAAAAGTAGCTGATGCTGCAACACAAGCAGGTGGCCTGACACTCGTAACGATATTATTTGGGTTACTTTATATCGTGCTTATGGTTACTTCTGCTTATGTACTGATTCGTATGTTTAGGCATAAACCAGCTTATAAAGACGTTGAAGCATTAGCTTCAGAAAGAGGTGAAGCAGAATGATATTTGCTTACATTGGTATTTCAGTGCTTTGGATTTTCTTATTCTGTTACATCATTATCGCCTCAATTGATTTTGGTGCAGGCTTTTTTACACTACATGCAAAAATTACGAAGCAAGATAAGAAAATTAATCATTTAATCGCTCGTTATCTTAATCCAGTATGGGAAGTAACAAATGTGTTCTTTGTATTTTTCTTCGTAGGAATGGTTGGGTTCTTCCCTGATACAGCGAAGTATTTTGGTACAGTGTTACTATTGCCAGCGTCAATCGCGTTAATTTTGCTTTCGATTAGAGGTGGCTTTTATGCGTTTGAAAACTATGGTCCAGATACTAAGTTACCGTGGTTAGCGATGTACGGCATTGCTGGATTATTGATTCCAGCTGCGTTAGCTACAACGTTAACAATATCTGAAGGTGGATATATTACTGGCACAGAGAATCATTTAGATTTAAACTGGTTAGAACTATTACTTAGTCCATATTCATGGTCGGTAGTATTTTTAGCGATTATTTCAGTACTTTATATCTCGTCAGGTTTTCTTACATTTTACGCTTCTAAAGCGAAAGATAAACTAGCATATGATTTATTGAGGTATTGGTTCTTAATTTGGGGAGCACCTATGATCGCGGTATCGTTATTTGTATTCTTGTCATTGCGTTTACAAAATGAAGGGCACTTCTTAAATGCAGTAACAAATTATTGGTGGATGTTCCTATTAAGCTTTATATGTTTTGTTGGTGCAATGGTATTAACACTTATGAAAAAAGGACATGGTTATGCTTTTGCATTAGTAATTTTACAAATGGGCTTTGCATTCTTTGGATATGGTGCAAGTAAATTGCCTTATATATTATATCCTTACATTCGCATAGATGAAGGTGTTGTAAATAGTAGTATGGCAATAGCCTTAATTATTGCGTTTATTTTAGGTTTACTTTTACTCATTCCATCGTTAATATTATTATTAAGATTATTTGTCTTCGATAAAAAATATGTAGAAGGCAAAAAATAACTTAATATTTTCAAATGTGGTTATATTACTTGAAAGAAATACTTCTCAAAGTAAAGTTTTCAAGTAATATGCCACAATTTTTAAATTGGAGGACGCATATGGATAAAGAATATGTGGTAATCGGCCTAGGCCGATTCGGTGGCAGTATAGTAAGAGAATTAAATGCATTAGACATGGATGTTATGGCAATAGATATGAATGAAGCTCGAGTAAATGAATACAGTGATATTGCAACACACGCTGTTGTTGCAGATACAACGGATGAAGCTGTAATGAAAAGTTTAGGCATCAGAAACTTTGATCATGTTATTGTTGCAATTGGAGAAAATATTCAATCTAGTACCTTAACGACTTTAATTTTAAAAGAGTTAGGTGTGAAGAAGGTAACAGCAAAAGCACAAAACGATTATCATGCCAAAATTTTAAATAAAATTGGTGCTGATACCGTTGTACACCCAGAACGAGATATGGGTAGAAGAATTGCGCATAATGTTGCTAGTGCAAGTGTGTTAGATTATTTAGAGCTGGCAGATGAACATTCCATAGTTGAAATCAAAGCAAGTGAGAAAATGGCAGGTCAAACAATTATACAATTGGATATTCGTGCACAATTTGGCATTAGTATTATTGCTATTAAACGTGGTAGAGAAATCTTAGTATCGCCAGATCCTAACTTGAGTATAGAAATAGGCGATATTTTAATAATGATAGGACACGATAACGATTTAAATCGTTTCGAGAAAAAAGTAGTGAGGTAATCATTACTAAACTACTAAAGTTAGTAATTTATGAATAGTTATAATAATTATATATTTCATAACAGTTAATAATAGAAAATGCGCTTAAAAGCAGCTACTTATAGGATGGCTACTTTTAAGCGCATTTTTTAAAAGTTGCTTAAGAAGTGGTTGTTTGAAATTCAATAAAAAAAGATGAAGTTGGGACGTCATTTAAAGTCTCAACTTCATCTTTTTATTAGAATTTACTAAACGAATTGTTATTAATTACTTTTAATTTTTATTAGGTTTGTTATCGCAAATCAACATTTTGTACAATGTATTACTATTCTTTGTTTGATGATGTATCTGTTGAATCTGTCGATTGCTTCTTATTAATATTTTGTTTTGGTTTTTTATTATTAACCTTTTTATTATTCTTATCTGTTGGTTTTTTAGATTTAGCAGGTGCCTTCGTGTTGTTTTTCTTAGGTTTAGGCTGATTATTATTAGGCTTTTTAGAAAATGATTGATTATCATCTTCATTAACTTTCATAATAACTGGTAATATCATTGGTTTACGTGCAGTTTTCTCAAATAGATAAGGTTGCAACGTTTCAATAATAGATGATTTAATTTGATGCCATTGAATCTCTGGATTTTGATTTAATTTAGCAATTACATCTGTTTTGATTCTACGTTGAGCATCGTAAATCAGTTGTCCTGATTCTCTCATATATACGAAACCTCTTGAAATAAGGTCTGGACCTGATAAAAGTGTATTCGTATTAAAGTCTATACTTACTACAACGATTACTAAGCCTTCTTCAGACAATAGTTTTCTATCTCGAATAACTACATTACCAATATCTCCAATACCACTACCATCGACAAGTACGTTTCCTGAAGGAATTCTACCAGCTTTACGCGCTGTATCTCGTGTTAAAGCTAACACATCACCTATATCAAATATAAAGACATTATCGGGTTCAACACCACATTCAATTCCGGATTGACCGTGCGCTTTTAGCATGCGGTATTCACCATGAATTGGTAGGAAGAACTTAGGGCGTAATAAACGTAACATCAACTGTTGATCGCCTTTTGAACCATGTCCTGAAGTATGAATGTTTGATACTTTATTATGAATAACTTCTGCACCAGCACGGTATAGTGAGTTGATCGTACGGTTGATACTCTTTGTATTACCTGGGATAGGTGATGAACTAAAGACAACTGTATCTTCAGGAATTATTTTAATTTGTTTGTGTGTACCATTAGCGATTCTTGAAAGTGCAGCCATTGGCTCACCCTGTGAACCGGTACATAAAATCAAGAGTTCATGTTTCGGAACTGTATTGATTTTATTGGGTTCAACAAATGTTTCTGGTGGCGCTTTGATATAACCTAATTCCATACCAATTTTGATATTGTTTTCCATCGAACGACCAAAAGTTACAATCTTACGATTATGCTTGATTGCAGCTTCTACCGCTTGTTGTACACGGTAAATATTAGAAGCAAATGTAGCAAATATAATTCTACCATTACAATTTCTGAATATTTTTTCGACGTTTTGACCAACTTCGCGTTCACTTAATGTGAAGTCAGGTACTAGTGAATTGGTTGAATCAGAGAGTAAGCACAGAACGCCTTCTTCACCAAGTCTAGCCATTTTAGCTATATTAGCAGGTTCACCAACCGGAGTTAAATCAAATTTAAAATCTCCTGTGTGCACAATATTACCTTCAGGCGTATTTACAATGACACCATATGATTCTGGAATACTGTGTGTAGTTAAGTAGAATGAAACTTCAAAGTGTTTTGATTTAATTACACTACTTTCTTCAATTTCAATAAGTTCCGTAGTTCTTAACAAGTGATGTTCTTCTAGTTTATTTCTAATTAAGCCTAAAGCTAATGGTCCACCATAAATAGGGACATTGATTTTCTTTAATAGGTAGGGCACACCACCTATATGGTCTTCGTGTCCATGAGTAATAAACAGCCCAACGATTTTATCTTGATTCTGCTCTAGGTAAGTAATATCAGGAATAACGTAATCGATACCTAATAAATTGTCGTCAGGAAATTTAATCCCAGCATCGATAATAACGATTTCATCTTGATACTCAACGGCGTAAGTATTTTTACCAATTTCACCTAAGCCACCAAGTGCATAAACCGCAACTTCATTTTTATGAATTTGTTTCATTATTCAGCTTGCTCCACGTTGAAATGATCTGATTGTTTTTCATACTCTAAATGTGCGCCCTCTAATTTAGTTATAAATTCAATATTAAAATTACGGTTTTTTAGATATCTTCTAACTTGCTCTTCTGTTTGTCCTTCAACATAAATCGTTTGTGTGTTTTCACGTACGATTACTTCTTCACTGTTATGTTGATAAAATACTTTAAATACTGTCATTTTATTATTTTCCTCCTAAAAATCATCTATTGATTTTCTTTTTATTTTATTGTAAAACCCTAGTGGTATAAGTGGAATGAAAACGATGAAGATTATAAAGTATCATCATTATTTTCAAAAACGTGATGTTTACGCTGCCATTATATAAATAGAACATACTAGTTATCCCAGTATGCTGCTAGGGCGATTTTCTTAATTTCGTTCGATTAGAAAAACACAAATATAATTACTTGTATGTTTTCAGTTATCTCTCATTTTACATGATGTAGTAGAATAAATAAAGCAGTTTTATCTTGTTGCATACCATTAATACGAACAATTATGCTTATATTTTATAAAGAATGTAAAATTAACTTCTTGTTTTTTCAGAAAATTTGTAAAAAAATAAGTTTAAGCTTGAGTAAGAAATGAAAGTTATTATAAGATAATATGAGAAGGAAAAATTATTGTCATTGCAAAATCAGTAGATTATCGTAGTGAACGTGATGTTGAGGGTGATAGAAATGGATCAAGTGAAGAGAATTGTGGAAGATGTAAAAGTTGAAAAAAAACGAACTGATAAAATATTTCAAGATGTAACTTTTGAGGTGCGTGCTGAACAAGTAATCATGTTTTTTAATTATAATGAAATTATTGATAATGTAAATGGAAATCAAATTTATGTAAAACATAATCATGATCCAGAATTTATAGATATTCAAGAGTTAAATTTATTGAAATCAGAATTAAATGAATTAGAAATTCCTTATCATGAACGTAGAGATGACTTTATGTAAAAATACCGTTAGCAACTTGAAATTATCAAATTGCTAACGGTATTTTTTAAACCTGAATAAGCTAGACTTCTACTGCATCATCGTGTGGTTGAAGTGGATTGTTTTGATCAATGTGATCATAGAACATAACACCATTGATATGGTCAATTTCATGTTGAACTACAATTGCTGGGTAGCCTTTCAAACGTAATTTAACTTCTTTACCATCAATATCAGTAGCTTTTACTGTAATTCTATTCTTACGATGGACAAGTCCGGGAATATTTTCATCTACGCTTAAGCACCCCTCGCCAGTAGGTAAATAAGCTTCTTGAATACTATGACTTACTACTTTTGGATTAACTAACATAAGGTCATAGCTTTTACCACTACCATCATCTGGTAAATATACAGCTATCATTTTTTTAGAAACATTGATTTGAGGGGCCGCTAGTCCCACGCCTGAACGTAATCCGTATTTATTAGCAGTTTCCTCATCTTGACTATTAATTAAAAATTCTCGCATTGATTTCAATATATTGCGATTTTCCTCAGAAATCGGTAACGGCACGTCCTGTGCTTTTTGTCGAAGTGTTGGATGTCCATCACGGATAATATCTTTCATTGTTAACATTTGTTCATACACCTTCCTTAATATAAAATATACCAAAACTTAATAGGAAAAATACAGTAATAGATTTGATTTATCATAAAATATTATATAATATATCATACAAATAAAGGAGGATTTCTCAAAATGAAATTAAAATATGGCATCGGTGCAGTAATTGCTTCTACAATGTTAGTCGCAGGTTGTACAACAGATAAAGGTGAAATTAAAGACTACAATGAAAAAGTACAAAAAGCATTTGATGAAGAGAAACCTGTTTCATCAGTGGGTAAAAAATTAAATAGCCTTGAGCAAGAAAAACAAAAATTAGTAAAAGAAATAAACGGAAAAGATCAGAAAGAAGTTAAAGAAACTTCAAAAAAAGTTGTGGAAAACGTAGAGGAAAGGGAAAAAGAGTTTAAAAAAGAAGAAAAAGCTCTTAATGACTCTGAAAAAGAATTTAAAAAAGCACAAGAGCATGTCGATAATATAAGTGATAAACAAAAGAAAAAAGAAGTTGAAGAGTTGAATAATGCGCTTAAAGATAAGTACAAAGCGCACGACAATTATTCTAAAGCTTATAAAAATATTTTGACTAAAGAAAAAGATATGTTCAAGTACACATCAGGTAATCAAGTGGATCAATCTGAAATTGATAAAAAGTCAGAAGCAGTATCAAAATCATATAAAGATATGAATAAAGCATTTAAAAAATATTCAAATGCAATGAACAAAGTTAATCAAGAAAAAGAAGATGTTGATAGTCTTGCTTAAAAATTGAATGCAATACATTTGAAATTTGCGTTAATTGATTATAGCATAATCATTGGGTGCGCTTACATTTAAATGGAAGATTTTAGAATCAGCCACAGAAATTTTAGTGGTACAGTGTTATAATTTTCATTAGTACAGATTAAAAAACTGTATCCATTTTGAGTATTACAGAACTTTTTCAAATTGTTTAACAGTGTAACAGTTTTGTGGTACAATGTGATAGGATAAAATGAATTTCTACTATACGGGAAAGGTTTGGTGAATTGAATGGCTCAGAAATTAAAAGCCCAATTCGATGCAGAGAAGGTATTGAATGATACTGAATCTAAATTTGAAATGATTCAAATTTTGAATGAAGATGGCAATGTTGTTAATGAAGATTTATTACCAGAATTGTCAGACGAGCAATTAGTTGAATTAATGGAAAGAATGGTATGGACACGTATCCTTGACCAACGTTCTATTTCATTAAATAGACAAGGGAGACTAGGTTTCTATGCTCCAACAGCAGGACAAGAAGCTTCACAATTAGCTTCACAATACGCTTTAGAGCAAGAAGACTTTATTTTACCAGGTTATCGTGATGTACCACAATTAATCTGGCAAGGTTTACCTTTAACAGAAGCTTTCTTATTCTCAAGAGGTCACTTTAAAGGAAATAGAATGCCTGAAGGAGTTAACGCTCTAAGTCCACAAATTATTATCGGTGCTCAGTATGTTCAAACAGCTGGTGTTGCATTAGGTATTAAAAAACGTGGTAAACAAGCTGTAGCAATCACTTACACTGGTGATGGTGGTTCGTCACAAGGTGATTTCTATGAAGGTATTAACTTTGCTTCTGCTTATAAAGCACCTGCAATTTTTGTTATTCAAAATAACAACTATGCGATTTCTACACCACGTAGTAAACAAACAGCAGCTACAACATTAGCTCAAAAAGCAATCTCAGTTGGTATTCCTGGTATCCAAGTTGATGGTATGGATGCATTAGCAGTATATCAAGCAACTAAAGAAGCGCGTGATCGTGCTGTAAATGGTGAAGGTCCAACTTTAATTGAAACAATGACATATCGTTATGGTCCTCATACAATGGCTGGTGACGATCCAACTAAATACAGAACATCTGATGAAGATTCTGAATGGGAGAAAAAGGATCCATTAGTACGCTTCAGAAAATTCCTTGAAAATAAAGGCTTATGGACTGAAGAAAAAGAAAATGAAGTTATTGAACGTGCTAAATCTGAAATCAAAGCTGCTATTAAAGAAGCAGACAACACTGAAAAACAAACAGTTGTTGACTTGATGGAAAATATGTATGATGAAATGCCTCAAAATTTAGCTGAGCAATATGAAATTTATAAAGAGAAGGAGTCGAAGTAACCGATGGCACAAATGACAATGGTTCAAGCGATTAATAATGCGCTTAAAACCGAATTACAAAATGATGAAAATGTCTTACTTTTCGGTGAAGACGTCGGTGTTAACGGTGGTGTTTTCCGTGTAACTGAAGGTTTACAAAAAGAATTCGGTGAAGATCGTGTATTCGATACACCTTTAGCGGAATCTGGTATTGGTGGTTTAGCTCTAGGTTTAACTACACAAGGATACCGTCCAGTTATGGAAATACAATTCTTAGGATTTGTATTTGAAGTATTCGACTCTGTAGCAGGACAAATTGCGCGTACGCGTTTCCGTTCTGGTAACTCTAAACAAGCTCCAGTTACAATTCGTGCACCATTTGGTGGCGGTGTGCATACACCAGAATTACACGCTGATAACTTAGAAGGTATTTTAGCTCAATCACCTGGTTTACACGTGGTAATCCCTTCAAATCCATACGACGCTAAAGGATTATTAATTTCTGCAATTAGAAGTAATGACCCAGTTGTATATTTAGAGCACATGAAATTATATCGTTCTTTCCGTGACGAAGTACCTGAAGAAGAGTACACAATTGAAATCGGAAAAGCTAGCGTAAAACAAGAAGGTAATGACATCACACTTATTGCATACGGTGCAATGGTACAAGAGTCATTAAAAGCAGCAGAAGAATTAGAAAAAGAAGGTTACTCAGTAGAAGTAATTGATTTACGTACTGTTCAACCAATTGATATTGAAACACTTGTCGCTTCAGTTGAAAAAACTGGTCGTGCGGTAGTAGTTCAAGAAGCTCAACGTCAAGCTGGTGTTGGTGCAACAGTTGCATCTGAATTAGCTGAGCGTTCAATTCTTTCATTAGAAGCTCCTATTGCAAGAGTTGCAGCGGCTGACACTGTCTATCCGTTTACACAGGCTGAAAATGTTTGGTTACCAAACAAAAACGATATCATTGAAAAAGCAAAAGAAACATTAGAATTTTAATATACTCATTGAATGGAGTAGCTTATACGATACTCCATTCAAGTTTATATATACAACAAAGAAGGTATGAGTAGTATATATAAACCTGTTTTCTAATTTTTGACTTAATATGAATTTTTAGGAGGATAATAACGTGGCATTTGAATTTAAATTACCCGACATTGGTGAAGGTATCCACGAAGGTGAAATTGTAAAATGGTTTGTTAAAGCTGGAGATACAATTGAAGAAGATGATGTATTAGCTGAAGTACAAAACGACAAATCAGTTGTAGAAATTCCATCTCCTGTTTCAGGTACTATTGAAGAAGTTTTAGTAGACGAAGGTACTGTAGCAGTTGTTGGTGATACAATTGTTAAAATCGATGCACCAGATGCAGAAGATATGCAATTTAAAGGTAGCGAAAGTGACGAAGCTGCTAGTGAAGAAACAGAGGCGCCAGCAGAAGAAAGTACACCAGAAGCACCTGCACAATCTTCAAATGATGAAGAAGTAGATGAAAGCAAACGCGTTAAAGCGATGCCTTCAGTTCGTAAATATGCACGTGAAAAAGGCGTTAATATTAAAGCTGTTTCAGGTTCAGGTAAAAAAGGACGTACTACTAAAGAAGACGTTGACGCTTACTTAAATGGCGGTCAATCAACTGCTTCAAACGAAAGTGCAGCAGCTAGCGAAGAAACAACTAGCACAAGCGCTTCACAATCAGCAGCAGTTTCGACTGAAGGGGAATACCCAGAAACTACTGAAAAAATACCTGCAATGCGTAAAGCAATTGCTAAAGCAATGGTTAACTCAAAACACACTGCACCACACGTAACATTAATGGATGAAATTGATGTTCAAGAATTATGGGATCACCGTAAAAAATTCAAAGAAGTTGCAGCTGAGCAAGGTACTAAATTAACTTTCTTACCTTACGTTGTAAAAGCACTTGTTTCTGCACTTAAAAAATATCCAGCACTTAACACAGAATTCAACGAAGAAGCTGGCGAAATCGTGCACAAACATTACTGGAATATTGGTATCGCAGCTGATACAGATAGAGGTTTATTAGTACCAGTAGTTAAAAATGCTGATCGCAAATCTATGTTTGCAATTTCAGATGAAATTAACGAACTTGCTGTTAAAGCTCGTGACGGTAAATTATCAGCTGATGAAATGAAAGGTGCTACTTGTACAATCAGTAACATCGGTTCAGCTGGTGGACAATGGTTCACACCAGTTATCAATAACCCAGAAGTTGCAATCTTAGGTATCGGACGCATTGCACAAAAACCTATCGTTAAAGATGGTGAAATTGTTGCAGCTCCAGTATTATCATTATCATTAAGCTTTGACCACAGACAAATTGATGGTGCTACTGGACAAAATGCTATGAATCATATTAAACGTTTATTAAATAATCCAGAATTATTATTAATGGAGGGGTAAAACATGGTAGTTGGAGATTTCCCAATTGAAACAGATACTATTGTAATCGGAGCAGGACCTGGCGGATATGTTGCGGCAATTCGTGCAGCACAATTAGGTCAAAAAGTAACAATCGTAGAAAAAGGCGAACTTGGTGGTGTATGTCTAAACGTAGGATGTATTCCTTCGAAAGCGTTATTGCACGCTTCGCATCGTTATGACGAAACTAAGAACTCTGAAAATTTAGGTGTAATCGCTGAAAGTGTTTCACTAAAATTTGATAAAGTTCAAGAATTCAAACAATCAGTTGTTAAGAAATTAACTGGTGGTGTTGAAGGATTATTAAAAGGTAATAAAGTTGAAATCGTAAAAGGTGAAGCTTACTTTGTTGATAACAATAGCCTACGTGTTATGGATGATAAAAGTGCTCAAACTTATAACTTCAAAAACGCAATTATTGCAACTGGTTCTAGACCAATTGAAATCCCTAACTTCAAATTTGGTAACCGCGTAATCGATTCTACTGGCGCTCTAAATTTACAAGAAGTTCCTGGTAAATTAGTTGTCGTTGGTGGTGGTTATATTGGTTCAGAATTAGGAACTGCTTTTGCTAACTTTGGTTCAGAAGTTACTATCTTAGAAGGTGCAAAAGACATCTTAGGCGGTTTCGAAAAACAAATGACGCAACCTGTTAAAAAAGGTATGAAAGAAAAAGGCGTTGAAATTGTAACTGAAGCAATGGCTAAATCTGCTGAAGAAACTGAAAATGGTGTTAAAATAACTTATGAAGTAAAAGGCGAAGAACAAACTATCGATGCTGATTACGTATTAGTTACTGTAGGACGTCGTCCTAACACTGACGAATTAGGCTTAGAAGAGTTAGGCCTTAAATTTGCAGATCGTGGATTATTAGAAGTAGACAAACAAAGCCGTACTTCAGCTGAAAACATTTTTGCAATTGGTGATATCGTTCCTGGTTTACCACTTGCGCATAAAGCTAGCTATGAAGCTAAAGTTGCTGCTGAAGTAATCGCTGGTGAAGCATCTGAAGTAGACTACATTGGTATGCCTGCTGTATGTTTCACTGAACCAGAACTTGCTACTGTAGGTTACACTGAAGCTCAAGCTAAAGAAGAAGGTTTAGCAGTTACAGCTTCTAAATTCCCTTATGCAGCTAATGGTCGTGCTTTATCATTAGATGATACAACTGGATTTGTTAAATTGCTAACACTTAAAGAAGATAATACATTAGTAGGTGCTCAAGTAGTTGGTACTGGCGCTTCAGATATTATTTCTGAATTAGGTTTAGCAATTGAATCAGGTATGAATGCTGAAGACTTATCTTTAACTATTCATGCTCACCCAACATTAGGTGAAATGTCTATGGAAGCTGCTGAAAAAGCATTAGGATTACCTATCCATACAATGTAATTTCTTTAGAATTTCATACTAGAATTAAAAAAAGAATGTGACATAACAAGTATTTGTTATCACACTCTGGTAAAAATGTTTGTGATTGAGCATAGCTTAAATTAAGTTATGCTCATCGTAATCATTTATTGCCAATATGACAATTGAGTCCGGGACATAAATAGATGTCTCGGATTTTTTCTATATATACCATTTAGATGATACAAAATATTGGTTTAAAATATAATGAAGATAAGTCAGTTGAATTGGAGGTAATGAACAATGGAATATCAATATCCAATAGATTTAGATTGGACAAATGATGAGATGATGCAAGTCGTGTCATTTTTCAATGCTGTTGAAGCTTATTATGAATCTAAAGTTGAAGGGCAACGCGTACTAGATCGTTATAAGCAATTTAAAGAAATTATACCTGGCAAAGCTGAAGAGAAACAGATCTTTAAAGAATTTGAAAATAGTAGTGGTTATAACAGTTATCAAGTAGTTAAAGCAGTACAAACTTCACCAGAACAAAGATATTTTTCAGCAAAATAAAAATAACTATTGTCATAATAGCTATATTCTGATATTTTTATTAAGCATTAAACAAAATGTTTGATAAGAGTAAACAGAATATGGCTTTTTTATTTTTTTAAGACCATAAATTATAGTTATGATGAAAATTAAAAATTTTCACTATAATTTTTTGAAAAGGTGAAATTAATGGATATAGGTAAAAAAATTAAGAATTTACGTATCATTAAGCATTTAACACAAGAAGAATTAGCAGAACGTACTGACTTATCAAAAGGTTATATATCACAAATAGAAAGTCAACATGCATCGCCAAGTATGGAAACCTTTTTGAGCATATTAGAGGTATTGGGCACGACTCCCAGTGATTTTTTCAAAGAACCACGAACAGAAAAAGTGTTATATAAAAAGGCATCACAAGTTACTTATGATGAATATGATAAAGGATATATATTAAATTGGCCGGTTACACAGTCTAATGAATTTGAAATGGAACCATTATTACTAACGTTGAAAGGAAATGCCTCATACAAAAACTTTGAACCTTCAGAATCAGATACTTTTATCTATTGTTTAAAAGGGCAAATTACTTTGAAATTAGGTGATGATGAGCACCATGCTGTAGAAGGGGATGCGCTTTATTTTAAGGCTAACCAGTTACATAGGTTAATAAACCTAACATCAGAAGAAGCTCAAGTGATGATAGTCGCTACTGCTTCTTATTTATAGGAGGAAATATACATGGAACCTTTATTATCTTTCAAATCTGTAAGTAAAAGTTATGATGATTTACAGATTTTAGACAAGATTGATATTGATATAGAGTCAGGTTATTTTTATACACTACTTGGACCATCGGGTTGTGGTAAAACTACCATATTAAAACTCATTGCTGGCTTTGAGACTGCAGATAATGGAGAGATTATTTATCAAAACAAGAAAATAAATCAAACACCGGCAAATAAACGTAAAGTTAATACAGTATTTCAGGATTATGCGTTATTTCCACACCTTAATATTTATGACAATATAGCTTTTGGATTAAAACTTAAAAAAATGAGTAATTCTGAAATTAAAAGGAAAGTTGAAGAAGCTTTACAGCTTGTGAAATTAACAGGTTATGAGACACGCACAATTGATGGTATGAGTGGTGGTCAAAAACAACGCATAGCAATTGCACGAGCTATAGTTAATGAGCCTGAAATACTATTATTAGATGAATCGTTGTCTGCGCTGGATTTAAAGTTACGTACACAAATGCAATATGAGTTAAGAGAGATACAATCCAGATTAGGAATAACGTTTATTTTTGTAACTCATGACCAAGAGGAAGCCTTGGCTCTTAGTGATTATATCTTTGTTATGAAAGATGGTAAAATTCAACAATTCGGCACACCAACTGATATTTATGATGAACCGGTCAATCGCTTCGTGGCAGACTTTATAGGAGAATCTAATATTGTTGAAGGTACAATGATTGATGACTATTTAGTTAATATTTATGGTCAAGATTTTGACTGTGTTGATATGGGCATAGCTTCTCAGAAAAAGGTTGAGGTTGTTATAAGACCAGAAGATATTAGTTTGATAGCAGCTGCAGAAGGTTTGTTTGAGGTCACTGTTGATTCGATGCTATTTAGAGGCGTTCACTATGAAATTAATTGTATAGACAGAAAAGGCTATGAATGGATGATTCATTCTACTAAAAAAGCAGAAATAGGAAGTAAAGTTGGCTTGTATTTTGATCCTGAAGCGATCCATATTATGGTGCCAGGAGAAACTGAAGCAGAATTTGATCAACGTATCGAAAGTTATGAGGAGCATAACCATGCGTAAAATAAACAAATTCTTATTCATTCCTTATGTGTTATGGATGATACTATTTATTATAGTTCCAGTACTTTTGCTTGTGTACTTCTCCTTATTTGATTTACACGGGCATTTTAGTTTTGACAATTATAAGCAAATTATGACATGGAAATATTTTCGTATGATTTGGGACTCAGTAGTTTTTGCAGCTATTATCACACTCATTACATTGTTAGTCAGTTATCCAGCAGCTTATTTTATTAGGTCCTCAAAATTCCAAAATTTATGGTTATTGATATTAATCATACCTACATGGATTAATTTACTACTGAAGACCTATGCATTTATTGGGTTATTGAGTCATGATGGTATTATCAATCAAATGTTAAGGTTATTACATTTACCTGAAATTGATTTATTGTTTACTATTCCTGCGTTTTTAATTGTAGCAAGTTATATTTATATTCCATTTATGATTTTACCTATTTTTAATAGTATGAAAGACATTCCTAATAATATATTACAGGCATCTAGTGACTTAGGCGCAAGTCCGTTTACTACTTTTAGAAAAGTAATACTTCCATTGACTAAGCAAGGTGTATTAACAGGTATTCAAGTAACGTTCATTCCTGCATTATCATTGTTTATGATAACGAGATTAATTGCAGGAAATAAAGTAATTAATATAGGAACTGCGATTGAAGAGCAATTTCTTGTAATTCAAAATTATGGGATGGGTTCAACGATTGCGCTATGCCTTATTATATTTATGGCGCTAGTCTTGATTATTACTAATACTAAATCTTCGAATGGAAGAGGGTGAAACAAGTGAAATGGTATGGTAAGTTATATATCTACATATTAACGGCAGTATTGTATATCCCGATTATATTTTTAATGCTTTATTCCTTTAATTCTGCAGGTAACATGATTCACTTTGAAGGATTTACATTAGAACATTATCAATCTTTATTTAATAATGAACGTCTCATGGCAGTTATTTTTAATACAATTGCTGTTGCTTTATTAGCAGCAGTGTTTGCAACTGTGATTGGTACGATGGGTGCGATTGCTTTATTTCATTTGAGAAATAAAAAGTTAAAAGTTTCATTATTAACATTAAATAATGTATTGATGGTTTCATCAGATGTTGTTATCGGTGCGTCATTTTTAATTATGTTTACGGCTATTGGCCATTTTACAGGTCTAGGGCTTGGATTCACGACTGTGTTAATTTCTCATATTGCATTCTGTATACCAATCGTTGTCATCATTGTTTTACCTAAACTTTATGAAATGAATGATTACACACTAAATGCAGCGCGTGATTTAGGCGCAACTGAATTTCAAGTATTAAATAAAGTAATGTTACCGCATCTGATGCCTGCAATCATTGGTGGGTTTTTTATGGCCCTCACATATTCACTAGATGACTTTACTGTAAGTTTCTTTGTGACTGGTAATGGATTTAGTGTATTATCAGTAGAAGTTTACGCTATGGCTAGAAAAGGCATTAGCATGGAAATCAATGCTATTTCTACAATATTATTTGTAGTCATTATGTTAGGTATTTTTGGTTATTATTTCATCCAAAATATGATGAAACATAAAAAGCAAGTGAAACGAGGTATACAGCAATGAAGCGATTCTTACAATTAATCATAGTTTCAGTTGTTGTTGGATTGATATGTCTGTTTATCAGTCATAAGTTTACAGCAAAAGACCATTCAAAAAATGGCGAAAAAATTTATGTTTATAATTGGGGAGAATATATTGATCCTAGTTTAATTAAAAAATTCCAAAAGGAAACAGGGATTGAAGTAATCTATGAAACTTTTGATTCTAATGAAGCTATGGAAGCAAAAATACGTAACGGTGGTACACATTATGACGTCGCTTTTCCTAGTGAATATACTGTTCAAAAATTAAAAAGACAAAACATGTTATTACCAATAAATCATGATAAGATTCCTAATATCAAAAATTTAGATTCAGATTATATGAATATGTCTTTTGATAAAAATAATCAATATTCATTGCCATATTTTTTTGGAACTGTAGGAATTATCTATAATAAAAAAGCATATCCTAATGATAATTTTGACTCTTGGAATCAATTATATAATAAAAAGTATAGCAATGATATATTATTAGTAGATGGTGCAAGAGAAGTAATAGGTTTAGCATTGAATAAATTAGGATACAGTTTAAATGATACGAATTCACAACACCTAGAAAAAGCGGAAAGGAATTTAAGACATTTAGGTCCAAACATTAAAGGTGTTGTAGGTGACGAAATCACTATGATGCTAGAACAACATGAAGCGAATGTTGCTGTTGTGTGGAGTGGTGTCGCTGCTCCTATGGTTCAAGGTAGTGATGAATTTGATTATGTTGTGCCTAAAGAAGGTTCGAATTTATGGTTTGATAATATGGTAATACCTAAAACTGCTCAAAATAAAGCAGGCGCATATAAGTTTATGAATTTCTTATTGGACGCACCAAATAATAAGCAGAATACAGAATGGGTTGGTTATGCAACACCAAATAAAGCAGCAAGACATTTACTTCCAGATGAAGTGAAAAATGATGAACGCTTTTATCCATCACAAGAGTCACAAGAAAACTTAGAAGTATACAGAGATTTAGGTAAAGAAACATTGAGTGAATATAACGAAAGATTTTTAAATTTTAAAATGTCATTAAAATAAATCTAAGTTAGTAGTTATTTTGGCGTATTTTCGCTATAATAGTTTGAAAGCATTATAAGGAGTTGTATAGACATGTCAGGAGAGCAATATACTCAAGTTAGACGTCCTGTGAGTCGACTAGCAGAAAAAGTATTAGGTTGGTTAAGCTGGGTATTTTTATTATTACTAACCATTATTACGATGTTTATTGCACTAGTATCTTTTAGCAGTGAGACATCAATACAAAATTTAGAAACTACATTAAATGGGAATGATTTTGTTCAGCAAATTTTAGCTAATAATAGTTTGAATACGACGCAATTTGTGATTTGGTTACAAAATGGTGTGTGGGCTATTATCGTTTACTTTATTGTGTGTTTATTATTATCATTCTTAGCACTTATCTCAATGAATATTAGAATGCTGTCAGGGTTTTTATTCCTCTTAGCTACAATAGTTACGTTGCCGTTAGTGTTATTATTTGTTCCGCTGATTATTCCAATCCTATTTTTAATCGTAGCAGTTATGATGTTTGCACGTAAAGATAAGGTGGAAACGGTGCCTACTTATTATGGTGAAGGTTACCAAGGTCGTTATTCAGAATATGAACAACAAGCTGAACCAACACCGCAATATATAGAGAGAGAACATACTTCTGACGTTGAACAACAAGCGAGAAAAGAGAACCAGCTAAGAAGAGGCGGCTATTCTTCTGAAGTAGCAGAAAAAGTAAACGCTGATACGCAAGAGGCACATGAAGGACCTCAAGTACTTTCGAGACAAGCGAAATACAATTATAAACATAAAAAACAAACTGAAGATGACCAACAACAAACAGATGAATTTGGTCCAGTAAGCGATGTTTATGATGAAAACGGAGAAACAGTTTCAAATCAAAGTCAAACTGAAGTTGATAATACAACTACAGAGTATGATGAACAAGCTGAAGCAGAAGCTGCACAGAGAAGACAAGAAGCGTATGAAGAAGAGCAACGAAGAAAGCAAGAAGCATACGAAGAAGAACAACGTCGTAAGCAAGCTGAAGCAGAAGAAGCGGCAAGATTGAAACAAGAGAAAGCAGAAGAAAAAGCTCGTATTAAAGAAGAGAAGAAAGAACGTAGAAAACGTGAGAAAGAAAGACGCAAACAACAACCAAGTGCAGTAAATCAGCGCAGACAAAATTTTGAAGAACGTAAAAAAATGACTTCACAAACTGTTGATGATACAGCTGAACATCATAGTAAGAAAACATCTGAATCGGACAACTCTGAAGACAATAAATGAGATACAAATATTTTAAAATGTGCTATGAGATATGCTAGTTCATTTGAAACTTAAAAAAGGAGCGAGACTGATGTCTCACTCCTTTTTTATTTCGTTTATAGTTCTTGGAAAGTCTGTATAATTAAGTATATATTTAACAAACTTAAAATAATGATTAAGATCCAAGATATGATATTAACCCACGATTTATTTTTGAATTGTCCCATTAAACTATAATCATTTGTTGAAAGTTGTAATGGAATTAATGAGAATGGTAGAGCTAAGCTTAAAAATACTTGTGAGAATACTAGTAATTGTTCCATTTTTGCTTCATTGCCTTTAAAGATAATTAAACATAATATGATTGGCAGTATTGCAATTGAACGAGTAATTAATCTACGTAACCAATTTGGTATTTTTAAATTTATAAAACCTTCCATCACAATTTGACCAGCCATTGTCCCTGTTATTGTAGAATTTTGGCCAGAAGCTAGTAATGCGATAGCAAAAAGCGTACTCATAATTGCTCCTAATGAAGCTCCTAATATAGGTTGATTTTGTAGGGCATTGAATAAGTCATAAAACCCACCAAGTTGTTCAGAATTGACACCAAAGAAAAGAGCGGCACCTAGTACTAAAAGTAAGCAGTTAACCACAAAAGCAATGGACAATTGAATGTTTGAATCTATAATTGCATATTTAATTGCTTGCGCTTTAGATTTAGTACTTTTACGATCATACATCCTTGATTGAACAATGGATGAGTGTAGATATAAGTTATGAGGCATGATTGTTGCTCCAATTATACCTAAAGAAATAAAGAGTGCACTGTTATCTGTGATAATTGTCTTACTAGGTAAGAATCCATTTAAGACTTCTGATACATGTGGGGAAGCTACAAAGACTTCAAAGATAAATATAACAAGCACAGTAAAAATTAGTGTACCTACAATAGCTTCAATTTTTCTAAAGCCAAATTTCATAATGAACAATAATAGAAACACATCTAACACAGTGATTAACGCCCCCACCAATAAGGGAATGCCAAAGAGTAAATCAAGTGCGATTGCACTACCTATTACTTCAGCTATATCTGTTGCGATAATTGCTAATTCTGCAATGATCCAAAATACAAAAGCAATAGGTTTATTTAAATAGTGTTTTGTTGCTTGTGCTAAGTCCATACCTGTTGCTATTCCTAACCTCACTGTCATACTTTGCAATAACATGGCTGACAGACTTGAAAGTAAAATCACGAATAGCAAAATGTAACCGAACTGTGCACCACCTTGCATAGATGTAATCCAGTTACCAGGATCCATATATCCTACAGCTACTAGTAGACCGGGGCCTAGATAAGAAAAAAGTTTTTGGCTAAAATTGCCGTGAGTATTGACGGAAACTGTATTATTGATTTCATCTAAACTCTTATTATGGGATTGAATCGTTTTGCTCAATACCCTCACCTCCATATACATTTGTTAATATTTCATAGATTACTCCAAAAAAAAGATTAGGTCAACCTAAACAGTACGGTGAAAGTTATTTTATTTTTACTGAATTAATTATTATATTTAAACATATATAATAAAAATACGTAGCAATTAGGACGTGATGATTTTTAAAGCAATATAAATTTGCTATGATAGAATTAATAAAAAATAGGAGGAAGATTATGAAAAGAAAAGCTGAAAGAATAACAGCCTGGGTAGCAAATGGTCTAAGTATATTATTTTTGTTACTTATGATCCTTGTATTTTCTTTCCTAAATGTGCCAGAATTTCAAGAAACATTTAAAGAGATGAATCAGCAACAAGGTGTAGAAATGTCAATTGAAGCATTTAAAACTTCCATGATTTTCCAAGGTAGCTTTTTAATCATTTCAACGATACTAGGTATTATCGGTACATTGACTATTAAGGGAAATCGTATATTAGCAGGCTGCATTTTAATTATTGCAGCAATTACTGGTATATTTGCAGGAAACTTTATTGCACTGATATTATGGTTTGTTGTTGCCATCATGTTGTTTGTAAGAAAAGGTCCACATGATGGGATAAACCAAAATGACAGAGAGTTTCCTCAACAGAATTTTGACGAGCAAAATAATCAGCGTAAACAAGCAGAAATTAACCCAGAAAATGAAATGAAAAAGAAAAAAGAAGATGATCCATATATTTACTAAAATCCTTTAGATAAGATAATTTTAAGTCAATCCACAAGATTTTAAGCTCTTGTGTAAGGCCGGCTAACTCAATAAATTTAGAAGTGTCCTTAAAAATGAAACCTCAAGCTAATACCACTATAATGATTGGGTACGGACATAAATATCTCTGACTAAAGAATAAACATCAATTTCTACTAGAATATATAGAAATTGATGTTTTTTGATTGTATGAAATATTGAAGTTTCTACTGGTAGTGTAATTTGAGTCATGTTATAAATTTTATAAATAAGCCGTCTCGTTTCAAAATTATGCGATGTTAATTTTATTATAGGAAAGGGTCCGGTTTATTCTATATTAATAAAAAAATTGTACCGATATAGTAACGTGCTGACCCAGAGGATAGTATGAGTGGAGGGAATCCAAGCTTGGACCATAAACCAGGCAAACATGCACGAACGCAATCGTGAAGTTTTTATATAAAAAGGACTAAACCATTCTAAAATGGATTAGTCCTTTATTTTGAGAATGGATATATATGTCCCAAGCTCTTCTTATGCAATAACTATTTGTAATGGAATAATATAACACAAGTATTTTAGAGAAAATGACTATCATCATACTCCCGCTTTTATTTACTTATTTGTAAAATTTCAATAGATATTCAAATGTGTCTTCTAAAAATTCTAAAAATGACTTATCATTCTTAAGTACTTCAGAGCCTGGAGTTAACGTACGAGCTACGAAAAATTCACCTTTTTTAACTTCTTTAACACGTTTAAACGCTTTGTATAAGTCTTCATCGGTCATTTCGTGTATGTATGTCTTTTCTTGGCTCATATGGTCTAAGCTTATACTAAAATCATTTGGTAGATTTTTTAATGTTTCAAATTGATTTTCGAAAGCTGTAACTTGTTGTGCTTTATCTTTCGCCTCATGCATAACACCATACATAATAAATAATTGATTTTCAAATAGTCCTATTTGAAAATGAGGCTGCATTTTATAACCGCGCTTATTAGTTGCGAATGCTACCCAGGTATCTTTAGGTGGATTAACACTTCGACGAGCGTGTTTGGCTACGTGAGGATAGAAAACTTCACCTGTAGCAGTTTCTAAATATTGTGAGAAATAATCACCTAAAGCGTGCAATTGTGGTCTAATATGGTTATTAAGTGCTTCCATTCTGGCATCTAAGCCATCTACTGTAAATACTTTGAAGTCTTTAGGTTTAAATGTATATTGAGTCATTTGTGCCTCCTATAATCATTATTTTAGTATGTATTGTAGCACATTATACTCTGATAGACATTTTACATGCTTCTTATTTTTAGTTAGAAAATGATTTGTTATGCATTGTGTACACTATGTTTGAACAGGGTAAGGTAAACTATATTGAATAATCTTAAATTCACCTTATTCTTAATTCGTATAATTATTGAAATAATAAAGGTTGGTTAATATCTTTTTGAAAGTTAGTTAATGTATAATGAAGAATGAATAAGGAGCTGATACGATGACTGTCTATGAATTTGCCAAAGGACTTATATTAGAAGCAGGAATTAATGTTAGAAAAATAATGAAAGAAGATATAAAAGTAGAAACTAAATCTAATCCTAATGATTTAGTGACAAATGTCGATAAATCTACAGAAAAATACCTTTTTGATAATATAACAGAAACTTATCCTAATCATTTAGTGATTGGAGAAGAAGGTCATGGACATGACTTAAAAGATGAAATAGGTGTAGTTTGGGTCATCGATCCAATAGATGGTACGTTAAATTTTGTACATCAAAAAGAAAATTTTGCAATATCTATTGGTATTTATAATAACGGGAACCCATATGCTGGGTTTGTTTATGACGTTATGAATGATGTGTTGTATCATGCTAAAACTGGTGAAGGCGCGTATGAAAATGGTACATTGTTACCTAAAATCGAGAACACGCCATTAAAGACAAGTATTATTGGAATTAATCCAAATTGGCTTACAAAGCCGAGACTAGGAGAAGTGTTCAAACCTATAGTAGAAGAAGCTAGGAGTGCACGAGCATATGGTTCTGCAGCTTTAGAGATTATACATGTCGCAACAGGAAAATTGGGTGGTTATGTCACCCCCAGATTACAACCTTGGGATTTCGCGGGTGGTTTGATTATTTTAAATGAAGTAGGGGGGCTTGGTACAAATTTAATGGGCGATACATTATCGATTTATGAACCTAATTCAATTATTATGGCCAATGCACAGTTACATTCTGAATTAATCGAACATCATTTTCAAAAAAATAACGAAATTATTGAATTATTACAGCAGCGATTAAAAAACTAAGAATTAGTGTATATTTTATAAATAAACTTATAAAAAAAGCGTCTCAATCCTGTTTTGAAGGAATGGGACACTCAATTATTAAATATAGTCAAAATCATTCAATTACAGCCAATCATTTTCACGATATTTCTTTTTTAATGTGAAACCGTAACCAAATGTTGCAATGAATAATATAAATGTTAAAATCATGAATGGAACATTTGTAGCGGCTATACTAAAGCTGAATAATAGTAAAAAGACAATAGCTACTATAGCGAGTACCCAGAAAATTGATTTGGATTTTTTTTGTTGCATTATACCACACCTTTATAGTTTTCTTTAACCAATTATATGATATAATAAAAAAGTTGCAAAGAAAAGTGGGAATTTACTCGAGAAAGGAAATTGTATAAAATGACTAAATTAAGAGAAGATGTGCGTAATATAGCAATCATCGCTCACGTTGACCATGGTAAAACGACACTTGTAGATGAATTATTAAAACAATCAGGAATTTTCCGTGAGAATGAGCATGTAGATGAAAGAGCAATGGATTCAAATGATATCGAAAGAGAACGTGGTATTACAATCCTTGCTAAAAATACAGCAGTAAATTATAAAGATAATCGTATTAATATTTTAGATACACCAGGTCACGCCGATTTTGGTGGTGAAGTTGAGCGTATCATGAAAATGGTTGATGGTGTTGTCTTAGTAGTTGACGCATATGAAGGCACAATGCCACAAACTCGTTTCGTATTGAAAAAAGCTTTAGAACAAAACTTAAAACCAGTAGTTGTAGTTAATAAAATCGATAAACCTGAAGCTAGAGCTGAAGGTGTAGTTGATGAAGTATTAGACTTGTTTATTGAATTAGAAGCAAATGATGAGCAATTAGATTTCCCAGTAGTCTATGCTTCAGCTGTTAATGGTACAGCAAGCTTAGATCCAGAGAAACAAGACGAAAACATGCAATCATTATACGAAACGATTATTGATTATGTTCCTGCTCCTGTTGATAATAGAGATGAGCCATTACAATTCCAAACGGCGTTACTAGATTATAGTGATTATTTAGGTCGTATTGGTGTTGGACGTGTGTTTAGAGGAACAATGCGTGTAGGTGATAACGTTTCACTAATTAAATTAGATGGTACAGTTAAAAATTTCCGTGTAACTAAAATCTTTGGTTACTTTGGATTGAAACGTGAAGAAGTTAATGAAGCACATGCAGGTGACTTAATTGCTGTATCAGGAATGGAAGACATCAACGTTGGTGAAACTGTTACCCCAATAGATAATAGAGATGCTTTACCTGTATTAAGAATTGACGAACCAACGTTAGAAATGACGTTCAGAGTAAATAATTCTCCATTCGCTGGTCGTGAAGGTGATTATGTAACATCTCGCCAAATTCAAGAACGTTTAGATCAACAATTAGAAACAGATGTGTCATTAAAAGTTACAGAAACTGATTCACCAGATAAATGGATTGTTGCCGGTCGTGGTGAATTACACTTATCTATTTTAATTGAAAATATGAGACGTGAAGGTTTCGAATTACAAGTTTCTAAACCACAAGTTATTTTAAGAGAAATTGATGGCGTAAAATGTGAACCATTTGAACGTGTACAATGTGAAGTACCACAAGAATATACAGGTGCTGTTATTGAATCATTAGGCCAACGTAAAGGTGAAATGTTAGATATGGTAACTACAGATAATGGCTTAACACGTATTATCTTTATGGTACCAGCACGTGGATTAATTGGTTATACTACTGAATTTATGTCTCAAACACGTGGTTATGGTATTATAAACCACACATTTGAAGAATTTAAACCTCGTGTTAAAGGTCGTATTGGCGGTAGAAGAAATGGTGCATTAGTATCATTAGACACTGGTAAAGCAAGTTCATATGCACTTATGGGCTTAGAAGACCGTGGTATTAACTTCATGGAACCAGGTACTGAAGTTTATGAAGGTATGGTTGTTGGTGAACATAATCGTGAAAATGACTTAACAGTCAATGTTACGAAAGAGAAAAACCAAACTAACGTACGTTCTTCTAACAAAGACCAAACAGTAACTATGAAACGCCCTAGAACTTTAACTCTTGAAGAAGCGTTACAATTTATTAATGACGACGAACTTGTAGAAGCTACACCAGAAAATATCCGTATTAGAAAAACGGTATTAGAAAAAAATGCTCGTGAAAAAGAAGCAAAACGTATTAAACAATTAATGCAAGAAGATGAATAACTTACTAAATTTAATTTAGTATGATTGTGGAGCTGGGACATAAATGTCTCAGCTCTATTTATTGTTAAAGTGATAGCGTGATAATACTATGGAGTCGGCTCAAATAACTGACTATATTACACTAAAAAGATTATAATATATAAATCAACCTTAGGCGAACTATCACCTAAGGTTTGTTTACGTTCTGAGCCATCTTTTTTACAATCTGGCTTATTATTAACATAGGGAAGCGCGCTAGTCAAAAACTACAGGCCAAGGCCGTGCCAGCGGAAAGCGTGCACAAAAAAACTGCCTACAAAGTCAGAAACTTTGTCGACAGTCTAAAATCAGCCCATCGCAAAAAAGAAGGGGCTGATTTATGTTAACGATGATCATAGGTAGTTATTTGATTACGTTGTTTTGGTGTATCAAGTCTACTTTTACATTCATCACACATAAAAGTATGCATTGGATCATTGCGTAATCTTTTAGCTTCTAAAGTATTTTGATCTATAAATACTTCAGTATCGCAAATTATGCATTGAACTTTTTTCATATTAAATCACCTCGATATGAGTGACATACTTAAATTCGTATGAATAACCTTCTTCTGGAATATATACAAAACTATCTACTGAATAATCGTCATATAATTTTTTACCGTCTTTTGCAAATTGGAAAAAAAGATATGGTAATAAGTCAATAGGTACTTCTATTGACTCGTTATCATTAAATAAACGAATTGTTTTTGCGTGATCAAACGGTTCAGCATTTTTGAAAAATGGAGACATATTAATGACAAATGAATTTTCTAAAACAGCTCTTTTTTTATATTTAATTTCAGAATTTAACGTTGGTGGATTAGTTTGACCTTCTAAAATTGCTCTATTCCATTCACGATTATCATCAAAATTGATTGGTTTGGTACCGTCGAATATACCTTGCTCTAAATCTTCTATTTGAACTTTTCTGTCGTCAAAAATCCAAGTTGTACTATCTAAAGTAATTGGAAATTTAACTTCACCCTTAATTTGAATCATAATCCCACTCCTATTTGCATATCTTGTTTCTAAATTAAAACGCTATTAAGTCATCACTCACAACATTAATATTATTACGTTGAATCTGACTTTTTTGTGAACAAATACATGTTTAAAATTAAATATACATTTTATTTTAAAGCAAAATATTCTGACAAAAATCAACTTATATATTGGCATTGCCCGTCTGACACTTAGTATCGTTATAAATTCAATCAAAATAAATAATTGTTAATTACAATTTTATCACAAATACTAGTATTACGTATATTCCTGAATTTACTTGCTTTTTAGTATGCATTAAGATAAACTCGTCATATAAAGTTACAATTGATAGGGGGAGTATGTCTTGGTAAAAAATCAAAATATTAGTAATGTGGCATATGACCAGTTGAATAAAGATGCTGATAGGATTCTCCAACTTATTAAAGTACAAATGGATAATCTTACATTACCTCAATGCCCATTGTATGAAGAAGTACTTGATACACAGATGTTTGGATTACAAAAAGAAGTAGATTTCGCTGTACAACTTGGTTTAGTTGATAGAGAAGTGGGCAAAGATTTAATGCTTCGATTAGAAAAAGAACTTTCTAAATTGCATGATGCATTTACAAATGTTTAATTGGGTTAAATAAAATAGTTTTATTACTGGGAAACTTTTTCCATGTTCAAAAAATATAAAAACTTATATGGTGTTCATTATCAAACTACATAAGTATACTGCGGGTGGCTAGGATATCAATAATTGTTGATTATATCTTAGTCACTTTTGTCATGTTTAAAAAGTTAAATATATGAGTATCTAAAAAAGAATATTTTGTTATATTTATTCGAAAAATCGATAGAATGTTTGTTATAATGTTTGAAGTACAATTTATTTTACATAACGTTGAAAAAGTTTTAAAGACAACTAAGGTATTGAACATAAGTCGAATTAATACAAAGTATTTAGTTAGTGATAATAAATAATGAGAATTGGATGATATGTCAAATGAATAATATGAAACAATTTTTTCGATATATAGGTCGAAATGCAAAATATATTGATTATCCGTTAGTCATTACCTACTTATTACTATGTTTGATAGGTTTGGTAATGGTTTACAGCGCAAGTATGGTCGCTGCTACTAAAGGCTCATTAACTGGCGGTATATCAGTAGCTGGAACATACTTTTATACTAGACAGTTAATGTATGTAATTATGAGTTTGATTATTGTATTTTTTATGGCTTTCTTTATGAATGTCAAATTTCTTGAAACAAGCAGGTTTCAAAAAGGCATGATGCTTGGCATCGTTATATTATTAGTTGCGACGTTATTGATTGGTAGTAATATCAATGGTTCAAAAAGTTGGATTAATTTAGGCTTTATGAATTTACAAGCTTCCGAGTTATTAAAAATTGGCATAATTTTATATATACCTTATATGATTGAAAAGAAACGGCCTAAAGTATTCAAAGAACCTAAATTGCTAACATATCCTATTGTTTTAGCAGGCATATGTATAGGCCTTGTATTATTGCAACGAGACGTTGGTCAAACGTTACTTATTATGATTATTTTCTTTGCAATATTATTCTATGCGGGTATTGGTGTTCAAAAATCAATAAAGTACGGGCTGTTGATTATAGTAGGGGTTGTAATTATTGGTTCGCTTTTCTTACTAGTTGGATTGGTTCCAGATTATTTAACAGCAAGATTTAGTACGCTAACCAATCCATTTAGTCAAGAATCTGGTACAGGATACCATATTTCAAATTCGTTGATTGCAATTGGTAATGGTGGATTACTAGGTAGAGGTTTAGGCAATAGTATCATGAAATTAGGATATTTACCCGAACCACATACAGACTTTATTTTTTCTATTATTTGTGAAGAATTAGGTTTATTAGGTGGTTTGTTCGTTATATGCTTACTCTTTTTTATTGTTTATAGAGCTTTTGAACTCGCAAGCAAAACAAATTCTTATTTTTATAAGTTAGTTTGTGTAGGAGTAGCAAGTTATATAGGTAGTCAAACTTTTGTTAATTTAGGTGGTATTTCTGGAACTATTCCATTAACAGGTGTGCCTTTACCATTCATTAGTTTTGGTGGTTCTTCGATGATTAGTTTAAGTATAGCAATGGGCTTATTGTTAATAACAGCAAAACAAATTAAAATCGAACAAGCAAAATATAAAAAAACAAGAAAAAACAGAACAAGAATTAGTCCAACCAGACATTCTTAATAAAGGCAAACGTTTTGATACAAATGTATTGAAAACGTTTGCTTATTTTTTTGCATCTTTAAAGTGATTTTGAAAAACTTTTATCAAAGTTCAATTTCGATAACTAAAACTTATTGTAAATAATAACTTTTTATTATGTAATTCTTATGATATAATTTTGTAAGAAAGTTATGGTATCAAGGTCTTACGTAGTTTTTAATGTGATGGTCATTACCTATCCGTCAGTGAGTGACATATGTATTTTGAGCTGTTTTAAAATAATGGCTATATATTTTTTACTGTCTAGATTGTTCGGATTTTGCTATAATGATTTTTATATCAAACTTTTTTGAAAATTCTAAATTTAAGGGGGACCATGATGTGAAACAAATAAACAAGCTTTTGGTAGCCAATCGTGGTGAAATTGCAATAAGGATTTTTAGAGCAGCAACAGAGTTAGATGTTAAAACAGTTGCTATTTATTCTAATGAAGATAAAGGATCTTTACATAGATATAAAGCGGATGAATCATACCTAGTAGGTGAGGATTTAGGACCTGCTGAATCTTATTTGGACATTGAACGCATCATAGATGTTGCTAAACAAGCAGATGTAGACGCAATTCATCCAGGATATGGTTTTTTAAGTGAGAATGAAACTTTTGCAAAAAGATGTCAGGAAGAAGGCATTAAGTTTATAGGGCCTCGTGTTGAACATTTAGATATGTTTGGCGATAAAGTAAAAGCTAGGACGACAGCAATTAATGCAAACCTGACGGTTATACCAGGTACGGACGGTCCAATAGATAATCAACCAGATGCAATTGCATTTGCGAATGAAGCTGGTTATCCATTGATGATTAAAGCGACTAGCGGTGGTGGCGGTAAAGGTATGCGTATCGTCCGTTCTGAAGATGAGCTAGAAGATGCATTCCATCGTGCTAAATCTGAAGCTGAAAAATCTTTTGGTAATAGTGAAGTTTATATAGAAAAATATATCGATAATCCCAAACATATAGAGGTTCAAGTCATCGGTGATGAACATGGGAATATAGTGCACTTATACGAACGTGATTGTTCAGTACAAAGACGTCATCAAAAAGTTGTTGAAGTAGCACCTTCAGTAGCGCTTGAAGATGATTTAAGAGAACGTATATGTGCTGCTGCGATTCAATTAATGGAAAACATAGAGTATGTGAATGCCGGTACTGTAGAATTCTTAGTTTCTGGCGATGAATTTTATTTCATTGAAGTAAATCCACGTGTACAAGTTGAACATACTATAACTGAAATGATTACAGGTGTAGATATCGTTAAGACACAAATATTAGTTGCTGATGGAGAGAATTTATATGATGAAGCAATCAGTATGCCACAACAACAAAATATTCAAACACTAGGTTATGCAATCCAATGTCGTATTACTACTGAAGATCCGACAAATGATTTCATGCCTGATAGTGGTAGAATCATTGCTTATCGTTCAAGTGGTGGTTTTGGAGTTAGATTAGATGCTGGTGATGGATTCCAAGGTGCCGAAATATCACCTTATTATGATTCTTTATTAGTGAAATTATCAACGCATGCAATGTCATTCAAACAAGCGAATGAAAAAATGGACCGCTCATTACAAGAAATGAGAATTCGTGGTGTTAAAACCAATGTTCCATTTTTAATTAATGTTACGAGAAACGAACAATTCAAAACAGGTGATTACACAACTAAATTTATAGAAAAAACACCGGAACTTTTTGATATTGCACCAACACTCGATAGAGGTACAAAAACGTTAGAATATATTGGTAATGTATCAATTAATGGTTTTCCAAACGTAGAAAAACGACCAAAACCTATTTATGAAACATCACCTATACCACAAGTTTCTAAAAAAGAAGTTGCAGCATTAGAAGGTACCAAACAACTATTAGACAGTAAAGGGCCAAGAGCCGTAGCTGAATGGCTAAAACAGCAAGACGACGTTTTAATAACCGATACTACATTTAGAGATGCGCATCAATCGTTACTAGCAACGCGTGTTAGAACGAAAGATATGATGAATATTGCTTCGAAAACAGCACAAGTAATGAAAGATAGTTTCTCCTTAGAAATGTGGGGAGGTGCTACATTTGATGTAGCGTATAACTTCTTAAAAGAGAATCCTTGGGAACGCTTAGAGAGACTTAGAAAGGCAATTCCAAACGTATTATTCCAAATGTTACTTCGTGCATCTAATGCTGTCGGTTATAAGAACTATCCTGATAATGTCATTGAAAAATTTGTGGAAGAAAGTGCGGAAGCCGGTATTGATGTATTCAGAATTTTTGATTCATTAAACTGGGTAGATCAAATGAAAGTGGCAAATGAAGCTGTACTAAAAGCTGGTAAAATATCAGAAGGTACTATTTGTTATACAGGTGATATTCTAAATCCGAATCGCTCTGATATTTATACGTTAGAGTATTACGTAAATATGGCGAAAACACTTGAACGTGAAGGCTTCCATATATTAGCAATTAAAGATATGGCAGGTCTGTTGAAACCTAAAGCAGCAAATGAATTGATTGGTGAATTAAAAGCAGCTGTCGACCTACCAATTCATCTACACACACATGATACAAGTGGTAATGGTTTATTAGTTTATAAAGAAGCTATAGATGCAGGCGTAGATGTTATCGATACAGCTGTTGCTTCAATGAGTGGTTTAACAAGTCAACCTAGTGGTAATTCACTATATTATGCATTAAATGGTTTTGATAGAAATATGCGTGCCGATGTTGATGGAATGGAAGCATTATCACATTATTGGGGAACTGTACGTCAATATTATAATGACTTTGAAAGTGATATTAAATCACCAAATACTGAAATTTATAAACACGAAATGCCAGGTGGACAATACTCAAATCTTAGCCAACAAGCGAAGAGCTTAGGATTAGGTAATAGATTTAATGAAGTTAAAGAAATGTATCAACGTGTAAACTTCTTGTTTGGTGACATTGTTAAAGTGACACCGTCCTCGAAAGTTGTTGGTGACATGGCATTATATATGGTACAAAATGATTTAGATGAAGAAACAGTGATAAAAGATGGCTATAAATTAGATTTCCCTGAATCGGTTGTTTCATTCTTCAAAGGTGATATTGGACAACCAGTGAATGGCTTTAATAAAGAATTACAAAAAGTAATTCTAAAGGGACAAGAAGCAATTACAGATCGTCCTGGTGAATATTTAGAGCCTGTTGATTTTGAAGCGGTAAGAGAAGAATTAGAAGAAAAACAAGAGAGAGAAGTAACAGAACAAGATATCATAAGTTATGTTTTATATCCTAAAGTTTATGAGCAATTCATTGCTACGCAAGAACAGTTTGGAAATGTATCGCTGTTAGATACACCTACATTCTTCTTTGGAATGCGTTCAAATGAAACAGTGGAAATAGAAATAGATACAGGTAAACGTCTAATCATTACATTGAAGACGATTACGGAACCAGATGAAAAAGGAATTCGAACAATTTTCTATGATATGAATGGACAAGCGAGACGTATATTCATTCAAGATGAAAATGTAAAAGCAAATGAAAGTGTTAAACCGAAAGCAGATAAATTAAATCCAAACCATATCGGTGCCCAAATGCCAGGTTCTGTTACCGAGGTTAAAACTTCAGTAGGCGAAACAGTTACAAGTGGACAAGCATTATTGATAACTGAAGCTATGAAGATGGAAACAACGATTCAAGCTCCGTTCGACGGTGTTGTGAAGCAAGTGACTATCCAAAGTGGCGAGGCAATTGAAACAGGTGATTTATTAATAGAAATTGAAAAAGAACCTGTGGATTAAATTTTATAGTCAAATGAATTATAAACTTTTTAATTGGAACGAGTCTGGGACATAAAGTTCTTGGACAAGTGAAAAAAGGCAATTTCTACTGAAATAATGTAGAAATTGTCTTTTTCATTATTGTTTAGTTTAGTAGTGTTTATTAAATTATACGTAAGGGCCTTAATTTTTTGAGTATTATAATGTCAAATTATATGTGGATAGACGTATTTTGGCGAGACTCTTGAGGGAACAGGACAAGCTGAAGACTACAGGTTGAAGCAGTCCCCTAAGAAAGCGAGCCAACAATACGAAGTATTGAATAAAAAAAGCACTCATATGAATTGAATGAAATCATCTGAGTGCTTTTTTTCTGGGATTTATGTCCCAATCACGTCTTTATGTATTTTTGTAGAATAACGCTAAATTAAGCTAGAATACATTGGAATTTACACAAAAAATATGGATATTATATTGTTAGAAAACTTACAAGGTTGCATTAAGTATCTAATGTAAAGGGGTATTTGGAGTATATGTACAGAAAAATATGCAAAAAAACTGTCAACAACATAAAAAGTTCGTTGACAGTTTTTTATTGATATAACATATTCGATGTTTTACTTAGCCGCCGCTTCTAATCGTCCGTAACATCAACACAATGAAGTAGGCTATTAAGCCAAAGAGTAATGTAATAAATAAAGCGTGTAATAAGGCGATAAATAAATTAACTTCTGTAATAATAGATAATGCGCCAGTAATTACTTGCAGCATAACTAATATAAATGCAGCTGTGTAGCCATAACGTATTGTACGGTTATCTTTGTAATTATTTACTGCATGAATGAATGTAACCATTATCCATATAAAAGCGATTAATGCCATGCCTCTGTGAGTAAGGTTTACCCAATCTTGGACATTGTGAGGCATCAAATCATTAAAAGGTAATGGCCATTGACCATATGCTAAACTAGCTTCTTTATGTCTGACTAATGCGCCAGTATAAATTGTTAAATAAACGATAATTGCCATTATCCATGTATAAATTCTTAATGGCTTTCTAATAAATAATTCATCTGCTTCATATTTGCGATCGATTTCAAAAATAATTAAAGTTAATACAAATACTGAAGAAAATGAAATGAGTGAAATTCCAAAATGTAACGCTAAAACATAGGCATTTTGTTGCCACAATACTGCTGCAGCACCTACAAGTGCTTGTATTAGTAAGAAACCGACACTGATGATACATAATGGTTTAACTTCTTTAATGTAACCAATGTGTTTCCAAGCAACGATGACTAACCAGAGCACGATGATTAAAGATAAGCCGGAAACAGCACGATGACTTAATTCAATAATCGTTTGTATTGGTAAGTTCTCAGGTAAAAATGCGCCATGACATAGAGGCCAATCGGATCCACATCCATCTGCTGATCCAGTTTTAGTAACTAATGCGCCACCTAATTGAACAAAAGCCATAATTACAGCTGCCAACACGGATAACCATTTTAGGTTTTTTTTGCTAAACAAGAATTAACCCCCCACATAAAAATAAAACAGTTGAGAAACTAAATTACAAATAGTTATTAAATATATAGTTATTATCACTGTAATTATTTTATTCCGTAATGATACATTTAAAGTTGTTTTAATAAATCTCACATATAATTATAACAATAAAAACTATTTTAATAAATCTCACATATAATTATAACAATAAAAACTATTTTGTTTGTGTCACAAAAATGACTTTTTAGTAATGTCGTTAAAGTGTCACAAATAAGTTTACATAAATGTAGTCAATGATACAAATTTAATATATCATTGTATTATATGCAAAAATTAGGAGGGAAATTATGAACAAAGAACAAACTTTGTCGCATAATTCTAGTCGTGTGACTTTTAAAGAGTTGCAGCAAATTATCAAGATGGGATTGGTACAAGGTAATTTGATCCCTGCGTTTGCTGGATCATGGTTAGCGATTGTGTTGGCAAATCATTCCTTCCTCTCGTCAATACCACAGATCTTAATGATGTTGGTGGGCTCTACGTTAATTATGGGGGGCGCATGTGCTTTAAATAATTACTACGATCAAGATATTGACAGTATCATGCCAAGTAAACAACAGAGACCAACAGTTAATGACAGAATTTCGAATAGAAATTTATTAATGCTCAGCTTTGGAATGATGCTAGTAGGGGAAGCATTACTATTTACGTTAAACATACCTTCAGGTGTAATCGGACTGCTAGGTATAGTGGGTTATGTATCGTTTTACTCAATTTGGTCTAAACGTCATACGGTATGGAATACAGTGATTGGTAGTTTTCCAGGTGCAGTACCGCCTTTAATTGGGTGGACAGCAATTGAAGGAAATATTAGCTTGGTAGCAGTAGCACTATTTTTAGTGATCTTCTGTTGGCAACCTATCCATTTTTACGCTTTAGCAATTAAACGTAAAGATGAGTATTCGTTAGCAAATATTCCAATGTTACCATCAGTGAAAGGGTTTAAACGTACGAGAGTAAGTATGTTTTTATGGCTAGTATTCTTATTACCGCTTCCATTTTTATTAAGTAATTTAGGAACAACATTTATAGTGTTGGCTACATTATTAAATTTAGGATGGTTATATTTAGGATTAACAAGCTTTAAAAAGGATTCAGATCAAACAAAATGGGCAACAAAAATGTTTATATACTCATTAAACTACTTAGTGGTTTTCTTTGTACTCGTCGTTGTCGTCTCATTAATTCAAATGTTTTAATAATTATAAATAAGGATGTAATATATGAATTTACCTATCTTACCTACAATCAGTACAAGCTTTATTGTAATTAGTGCAATCCTTGTCGCTATAGGTTGGCGCAAAATTTGGCTGAGAAAAATTGAAAGCCATAAAAAAGTAATGTTAGTTGCTGCTGTTTTTGCACTAGCATTCTTTATTATTTACGCATCAAGGACTATTTTTATTGGCAATACAGCATTTGGTGGTCCAGACTCAGTTAAACTTTATTATACAATTTTCTTAGTCTTCCACATAAATTTAGCAACAATTGGTGGAGTTTTAGGACTTTTACAAATTATTACTGCTTTTAAAGATAAGTTCAAAGTACATAGATTTGTCGGACCAATTGCTTCTATAATCTGGTTCTTCACAGCAATAACAGGTGTAGCTGTGTATTTATTACTTTATGTATTTTATCCAGGCGGAGAAACAACGTCATTAATTAAAGCGACATTCGGTTTATAATTAACATTGAAAAATGTTAGTCTTTTATTTGAACTAGGGAATATGGAAAGGGCAGCGGGCAGAAATTTGTTTTATAAACAGGTTTGATAGCCCGTTTCCATTATTCACGATTAGAAAACTTGAAATGTATTTACTAATTCGATAAATAATACTTATAAGCAACTCATTAAAATAGCTATGAAGCTATCTATCCAGGAAGGTAGACTGCTTCATAGCTATTTTTAATTATAATTTATAAGAGAGGTAGATAGTACAATTTAAATAAAAGAGTAGAGTGGGAAACAATTTTGATTTAAATGAATTTGTTATATAACTCAATCTATCTAATAATAACTACTTATATAGTCCCGTTACCACTTGGTAGTGGATATAGTATTTTATTAGTTTGTGATATATCTTTGTAAATGTTTAGCCGTTACAGAATCATTCACAGCCAACAATCCTTGAGGTATACCTTGATAAAGCAGCCTACCACCTTTTTCTCCTGCAAATGGACCGATATCAATAATCCAGTCAGCATGAGTCATCATTGTTAAGTTATGTTCGATAATAACTACTGTGTTTTTATCATGGATTAGACTTTCAAAACAGTCTAATAAAATAGGGATATCATCTTCATGTAATCCTGTAGTTGGTTCATCAAATATGAAAATATGTTGGTGGACAGTTTGTGTTAAATATTTACTAAGTTTAACGCGTTGTATTTCACCGCCAGATAATGTGTCGAGAGTTTGACCTAAAGTCATATAGTCCAGACCAGTAGATTTTAATGCTTCTAAATGTTGAGCAATATTTTTCTTTTCTTGGAAAAATGAAATTGCTTCATCTACTGTTAATGCCAAAATATCTGCAATATTATATCCTCCTATTTTTGCATTTAATACTTCGGATTTATAACGCTTTCCATGACACAAATCACAAGTTTGAGTGAAGTCTGGCATAAAGGCTAATTCCGCTTTGATGACACCTTTACCATGACATTCAGGACATGCACCTTCGGAGTTGTAGCTGAACATAGCTTTTTTTAAATGAGTTTCTTCACTAAAATAAGTTCTCACATCATCAAATATATTTAAATAAGTGAGTAAATTTGAGCGACTTGATGCATGTACGGGTTTTTGATCTATAAAAATTGTATTAAGTTCTTGCGTTAAACCTGCGTGTATTAGTGAACTTTTTCCAGAACCAGCAACACCCGTAACAACAGTCATTGCCTGTTTGGGCAATTTAACAGAAACGTCTTTTAAATTATTTTTATCAATGTGTTCTAAGTTGATAAAATCATGAGGGATTCTAGGATTTGGTTTTAACTTATGTTGTTTCCGTAAGGCTAAACCTGTGTGTGTAGATGATTTCAACAAAGTTTCATAACTTCCTGTAAAAGTAACTTCTCCTCCGCTTTTACCAGCTAGAGGGCCTAAATCGATGATATAATCAGCTATACTTATAACATCGGGGTCATGCTCAACTACTAAAACTGTGTTGCCTTTATCTTTTAATGATTGAATGATTTCGTTAATTCGTTGTATATCATCAGGATGTAACCCAATGCTTGGTTCATCTATAATATAGACGAGATCGCTTAGTGCACTATTAAGGTGCCTTATTAATTTAATACGCTGTGATTCACCGCCGGATAATGTAGTTGTTTCTCTGGAAAGCGTTAAATAATTTAATCCAATATAGCTTAAAGAAGATAGCTGTTGCTGCAATGGTTCGATGATAACTTTTGCTTTTGGTGAATTAATTCGTCTTATGAAATTTAATGCTTCGTCTATGGATAAATTAGTAAAGTCTGCAATATCTAAATTATTAATTTTACATTGTAATACATCTGGATTTAGTCTTTTACCGAGACATGTTGGACATTTTTTAGATGTGACTACGCGGTCGATAGCTTCTTTAAATCTATTTTTTTCAAAGTTATCATTTAGTAGGAAAGAACGCCTAAACCGATGGATTAAGCCTTCAAATTTTGCTGTTTTTGGCCAATTATCTGGAGGGTTTTTTAATTTAGTTGGTTTTGTATAAAGTAAAGTATTGAATTCATCTTCAGAATAATCTTTTAATTTTTTATCATTATCAAAAAGCCCAGAATATAAATAGCGTTTGCCACGCCAACTATCCGGTCTGAATGATGGGAATTGAATTGCATCTTCGTTGAGTGATTTATCATAATCTAACAATTCGTCTAAATCGATATCTTCTACATAACCTAAGCCTGAACATTCGGGACACATGCCCTTAGGATTATTAAAAGAAAATATGTCTGAGTAACCAACAAATGGTACGCCAATACGTGACCATAGTAATCTGACAGATGCATAAATATCTGAAATTGTGCCTACTGTAGAACGTGAATTACCACCTAATCTTTTTTGGTTAATTATCATTGCTACTGGCAAATGCTCAATTAAATCTACATTAGGTTTTGAAAATTGAGCTAACTGATGTTGTATGTATGTTGAATAAGTTTCTTTTAATAAACGTTCAGATTCTGCAGCAATCGTGCTAAAAACCAAAGAAGATTTTCCAGATCCAGAACGTCCTGTAAATACGGTTATTTGATGTTTAGGTATATCGATTGAAATGTTTTTTAAGTTATTTTGCTTAGCGCCATGTACGCGAATCATTGACATTGTCATTCACCTCTTATAATACATTCTACCTTTAAAATGTTGTGAAATACTTAAATTGGTTATTAAAATATATGCTAGTAGGAAAACACATATATTTTAATAATTCGTCATTATATAATGACATACCTTGCTTGTGATATATTGAAACATGTACAATAAACAAAAGATAACTATAGGTGGGTGAGTGATGAAAAAACTAATAATAAAAGTTATTGGTGTACTGTTATTGATTTCTTTCTTGATATATCTTTTTTACTCGCCACGTTTGAAGTTTGACGTTTTGGAAAATCCAAATAAAAATCCGACAAAAACAACTCAAAACAAAGACTTTCAAGAAAATGAGCAAAATGTTGAAAATCCAATGCCCAAGGAAGGAATAGGAACTTGGATTGGCCAAAATCTAAAAAAACTTACAGATACATATGGACAAGCTGAAAGAGTGTATTCATATAAAGGTGATTTTAAAAATTATGTATTCAAAGAAAAGGATCAATATTATTTAGTTACAACTAAAAATAATATAATTAAATCTGTATATGCTACTGGAAAAGAAGCAAAAGTAAATCCAGTTAAAATATCTGATAATGCTTCAAATGTATTTGAGAAATTTAGCATAAATCCAGAACCAACAATCAATGCAAATGGGAAAAAATATGAGTTAGAAATTTCTGATTCAGATATGAAAACACAAACACTTATAAAATTTAAAGACATTTATGCTCAAATCTATATTGATCAACAAGTTAATAAAATTGTTGCAGTAAGATATTTAGATAGTGACGCATTAGCAACGTTTAAACCTTATCAAATGTTAAGTGACGAAGAAGATGGAGAAGTTGCACGTAAACAAAAAGACTTACCATATGAGCAAAATGCAAATCAATTGATGACATTATATGAAATTACAAATGAAATGAGAAAATTAAAAGATGCTAAACCTTTGCGTATAAATAATGATTTAGCACATATTGCTTCATTTAACTTGTATGAAGCAATTGGGACTGATAGTGTTGAATTTACTGAGGATGCTTTAAAACAGCAATTAAATGAGCAAGAGATACCATTTGTATCTACGAGTCAAAACGTGGGTTATGATTTCAATGAAGTGCCAACACTTATTCATAATTGGTTAAATTCGGATATTCATAGATCTAGAATGTTGAACTCAAAATATAATGAAATGGGTGGGGAAGTAACGAACGGTTACTATACGCTCATTTTTGTAGAAGATAAATAGATAGGAGTTAGTTGATTATGATAACTGAAGAAACGCTGACCGTACTCGACGAAATAGAAGCCTTAAGCGATAAAATTTTAGAATCTCGTTTGTATCAAGAATATAGAGAAGCAGAACAAGCACTTGCTGATAATGACGAAGCACATCTCTTGTATCAAGCTTTTTTAAAGTCAAAAGATAAATATGATGAAATCATGCGTTTTGGTAAGTACCACCCAGATTACCAGAACGTGATGTTAGATACGCGCAAACGTAAAAGAGCTTATGAAATGCTACCAGTCGTTATGGATCACAAACAAAAAGAAGTTGCATTGCAGGAATTGATTGATCAAGTGATTGTGAAAATTGCATATGCTGTTTCTGAAAATGTAAAAATTGAAGCAGGTAACCCATTCTTTCAAAAAGACGCAGGTGGTTGTGCAACAGGTGGATCATGTAGCTGTTCATTATAAATAAAACAGGGCAACGAAATCAAAAATATATTTTGATTTCGCTGCCCTGCTTTTTAATTTTAATGGTAAGTATTTTTAAATCGTTGTGCTAAATCAGGTCTGTCAGTTACTAATGTGTGTGCACCGTAAAAAACCAAATCGTTCATTAAATCAAGGTTATTTACACCACAATAACCTGGGACAATATTACGTTCATTTAACCATTTGATAAACTTAGGTGAAGTTAACTTTATACCTTTGAATGATACAAACATTTGGAAAGTGTTAGCACGGGGTTGAAAAGTATTACCTAAGCCCATATAAAATTTTAACAATCCTTCTGCTACTTCATTTTGACTTGCACCAATAGCTACAGTTCCATTACTTATTATATTAAAGCGCTCAATCTGTTTGCTATAGAAACTTGATACTAAAACGCGTTGTTGTGCATTATTAGCAACGATAATTTCATAGATGATTTCAGGGGCAAGCTGACCTTGTTCACTTTTTGGATCATCTTGTAAATTAACGCTTATAAGTTGATTTGGATACGTTTTTAATAATTCATCAAACGTTAAAATTTTTGCATCTTCATGACCGCGATAAGGCTGAACACCATTAATATCAGTAAAGTGGTAGCCAGCATCCAATTGTTTAAGTTCTGCTAACGTATGTTCTGATATTTTTCCGGAACCATTTGTAGTGCGATCGACGTCATTATCATAAAAAACAACAAGTTCATGATCTTTTGTTAATCTAACGTCTGTTTCAAATCCATCTATTTCGTGGGCAACCGCGTTATCAAAAGCTAATTTAGTTTGTTCAGGTCTAACCGCCATGCCACCGCGATGTGCAAAAATATATGGTGCAGGTTTAGAAAAGAAAGGTGGTATACTTTGATTATGTGGTTTAGTGTTGTATTTAGTAAAAAAGAAAATACTACCCATTAAGCCTACAGTACCTAAAAATCCACCTTTAATTAGTTTGTTGAATTTTGTCACGAACATTCCTCCTCAAGTTGTGTATATAAAGTAATATAGCAAAAGTACAGGAGAGTTCAAAATAATTGTTATTTATAAATTGAAAAAGACATGATATTATATAATGGCTAATAATTGGAGTGATAAGAATATGAATATTATACCTAGAACGAGTTTGATTATATATTTGAAACACATGAAACACGAACGACAGATAAGAAAATTTGGTCATATTGTAAGTACAAATAGACAAGGTCGTTTTGTAGTTATGTATATTAATGAGGCAGAAGCAGATGATATTGTAAACAAATTGATGAAACTTAAATATGTTAAACATGTAGAAGGTTCACCTTATAAGTATTTGAAGAAAACTTATGAGAAAGAGCAACATGAAATCATGTAAGTTTTCTACAGGTCACAACTTTTTACACATCAATAGTGTATAAATAATAGCTTCATCAACGGATGAATATATGGAAGCCACAATAGTACAACCTATGTCTAATGTGGCTTATTTTTTTCTTTATTGTAAAGGTGGTATCCATCTTTGTAATCTTAAGACACTAGTTAAATAATTGAAATATAGCTCAGTTTCGTGGAATAATTCGAGTGGTTGAACTTCAATGGCTTTTACGTCTATATTATATTTAGCTGCTTGATCGTTAATCATTTCAAATTTTTTGTTTGAATTTGGATATGGATAATTAAGTGCATTAAGCATAATATACATTGCTTGAAAATGCTGCCCACTAGTTGGTTTCATAATTAGAGCGACAGATGAACGTTGATGTTCAGATTTAGGTGAATGGAAATAAACAAGGTGATCAATTCTTTCGAAATTGTATTCGATTAATGTATTAAACTCAAACAAATCTGTTAGGCCTTCACCTAATTTTATAAATGATTGTTTCATTAGTATTGTTCCTCCTTAATCGTGCATTAAGCATTATATAAAATTTATTTTAAGAATGGAAGTGTCTATTATATGAGAGTAATATCTGGTGTACATAAAAGTAAAGCGTTAGAGAGTATGGAAGGGCGCAATACGAGACCAACAATGGATAAAGTTAAAGAAGGTATTTTTAATAGTTTACATGAAGTTTCAGGCATAGGTTTGGATTTATTTGCTGGAAGCGGTGCTTTAGGAATCGAAGCGTTGTCACGTGGTATGGATCAAATGATTTTTGTCGATCAAAATTTTAAAGCTGTGAAAGTGATTAAAGCAAATTTAAGAACATTAAATATTGAAGCGCAAGCAGAAGTATATAAAAACAGTGCTGACCGCGCTTTAAAAGCATTATTTAAACGAGATATACAATTTGATGTGATATTTTTGGATCCTCCTTATGAAAAAGGTTTGATAGATGAAGCACTTGAAGGTATCGCAAAGTTTAATTTGTTAAAAGAAAATGGTATTATCGTTTGTGAGTTCCATCATCACGAGAATATAAAAACTGAGCCATTCCATGTGATAAAACGTTATCACTATGGATTGACAGACACTTTGTTATTAGAAAAAGGAGATTAAAATGTCTACAACTAAAGCAGTCATTCCAGGGAGTTTTGATCCAATTACATATGGGCATATTGATATTATAGATAGAAGCGCGGATCGCTTTGACGAGTTACACATTTGTGTTTTGAAAAACAGTAACAAAGCAGGTACTTTTTCTATTGAAGAACGTATTGAGTTAATTGAGGAATCAGTAAAACATTTAAATAATGTGACAGTACATCATTTTAATGGGTTATTGGTAGATTTTTGTGACGAAATCGGCGCACAAACAATAATCAGGGGATTAAGAGCTGTGAGTGACTTTGAATATGAGTTAAGACTTACATCTATGAATAAAAAACTTAACAGCAACGTAGAAACAATGTATATGATGACAAGTACAAATTATTCTTTTATAAGTTCCAGTGTCGTAAAAGAAGTAGCAGCATATAAAGCTAATGTGTCAGATTTTGTACCTGTACATGTTGAAAAAGCTTTAAATGAAAAATTCAAGAAATAACAAAAAGAGTGGTTCAATAATCTAATTAGAGATTTTGGTTATTGAACCACTCTTTTTGGATTTATAAACAAATAGTAAGGTTAACAAAGTTTATGAGTTTATGTTATACAGATATGCTTTAAACACGTATGACATGTGTATTAAAATCATTGGCAGTTTCACCTGAAATGAGGTTATAAATTTTTGTTGCTTGTATTTCATGTTTGAAAAAATGTGAATTTTGTTTATTGAGTTGAGTAATATAATTGCGTTCAGGGAAGACTTGTTTCAATTCTTTCAAATATTGTTGTCCTTTTTGAGTCATGCCTAAGACCCTAACAGCATGTATTGCTTCAGGCTTTTGTTGCTGTTTAAAATTCAATAAAATATTCATTAATAATCGTTGGATGTGCGTATAGGTAAATCGTTTCGTTTTTAATAGTGTCATAAACTGTTCGAAATTCTCTGCTTGGTCAATAAATTGAATAACTCGATTTTCGAAACCTTCACTCATGGTATAGATTTGGTTTAAGGAATCTGTATCTTGGCTTAATATTGCGTATTTTAAATAGTGAAATGTGTCATCAACTGAAACATTTGGAACAGTATAGTAGGGGTGAACAGACTCAGGAACTACTTGCTTCCATTGTGTATTAGCATTTTGAAGTGATTTGCGAATTGAAGTACCACTCGCAAAACCTAAGTTCGCTATTTCTTTGTCATGATGTGCACTTTGTAAACGTGATATAGTCCATGGTTGTATTGTTGGCGCCCATTTTTGAATTGCTCTGATATAAGAAATACCTAATGTGTTATTGGGTGAAGATAGTAATTCATTGTTAGTTATTAGTTCACTTAGGATTCTAGGATAACTCTTACCTTCTTTTGTTTTTTCGACAAATTGTATGGATTGTTCTGCATTTGAGATGTCTTCTGCTAATGTTAGAAAAGCATCAATGTTTCCAGACTCACTACCAAAAGATAAATGATCAATATTTAAATAATCAGCAACTTTTATGGCTAATTCAGCAAAATATTGTCCTGCCGATAACGATGCAAAGATAGGAAGTTCAATTACTAAGTCGACCGCACTTAATGCCATACGCGTGCGTTTAAATTTATTATAAATTGCTGGTTGTCCTCTCATCACAAAGCTTCCACTCATTATTGCGACAGAAACTTCAGAGCCGGTTATTGACTTTGATTGCTGAGCATGATATAAGTGACCATTGTGGAAAGGATTATATTCAGTGACTAGTGCAACACTTTTCATTTGCAATTCTTCCTTTCAGAATTCATTATAGTTATTGTAACAGATATAATTGTGTTAAGAAAAAATCTTGACAACTTATGTCTATAAAGTTAAAATAAATTTTGTGCTTGATAGAGGTGAAGCCATATGAAATGGTCAATAACACAATTAAGAAAATTCCAAGATAAACCATTTGAGTTCCATCAAACGGTTAATTTTGATCATTTAGTAAAATCATTAGATTTAATAGATCTATCTGATATTGATGTTGAGGGTGAATTAACCGTCAGATCAAATGAAGTCATTGCAGATATGCATATAACAGGAACATACACAATGGCGTGTGCACGTACATTGGTTCCAGTTGAAGTTCCTTTAGATATTAAATCTCAAGAGATTTTTGATTTAGAGGGATATGAGCAGTATAGCAACGATGAAGAAGAAGATGAACATTACCATGATGCAACAGACGGTATGATAAATCTAAAGGATATTGCTGAAGAATTAGTTATTATTGAAAAGCCAATGCGTGCTTTTTCAAATGAAAGCGATCAGATGTTACGAGAAGGTAAAGGTTGGGAAGTTATTGACGAAGAACAAGCGATTGAACTTGCACAAGAGAAGGAATCTTCCGAATCAGAGCAAATCGATCCTAGGCTTCAAAAACTACAACAATTATATGACGAAGAGCAATAGCGGATTTAACTAATCTATAGTATAATGGATTATTGAATCTAAAAATATCTATTTAGTGTTTGAATATAAGGAGGATTATCATGGCAGTACCAAAAAGAAGAACGTCAAAAACAAGAAAAAATAAACGTCGTACGCATTTAAAAATTTCAGTACCTGGTATGACAGAATGCCCAAATTGTGGAGAATACAAATTATCTCACCGTGTATGTAAGAACTGTGGTTCATACAATGGCGAAGAAGTTGTATCAAAATAATTTCAATAATTTAAAGGTTACGTTATAACCTAATCGAATCGTTCATTAATTATTCACTTGATAATTTTTGGACGATTTTTTATTTTAGAGGTAGAATTCTTTTATTATCAACTGATGGGTTGTGTAAAAATGATGGAAACGATAAATGCGCAAATTATTATAAATAAAATAGAAAACAATGAGGTTCAATGGCTATATAATCACTTTAGTGAATATTTTCAAGATGTCACATCTATAAATGACTTGGAACAAATATTAAGTAATTATAATGCCATTAGAGGTCAGAATCATTTATATAGACACTTACATATAAATCGACATCAAGAATACATTTGGTTTGATAATAAAATGACTACAGGTGTAAGTGTTTTTCTGAATAAATATCAGGAAATTATTGGGATGACGTTGGTACCGATTAAACATATACGTGGTATGAAACAATCAAAGCAATATTACACAATACCAATTAAATCCAAATGTTTTGTCTATTGGGGCGGTGACAATGAGTTAATCAATTATCACTATCAATATAAAAATCAGAGACTAGCAATGGACCTTATAAAAGTTGAAGACGGATGCACATATAACGGTGATTCAAATCAATGTGAAAATTATCATATTTATGGTTTGCCCATTGTTGCTCCAGCAAATGGCGTTGTTGAAGAAATTGTCGATGGAATCTCAGATAGTATACCGGGTGAGATGAATACAGTTCATCCGGAAGGTAATTATATAGTTATAAAACATGGTCATAAAGAATATAGTTTGATTGCACACATTAAACCACATTCATTTAAAATTGAAAAAGGTGACGAATTATTACGTGGTCAACATATAGCTAACGTTGGTAATTCCGGCAATTCATCGGAACCGCATATTCATTTTCAAGTAATGAATGATAAAAACTTGCAAGTAACACAAACATTGAAAATTCAATTCCATAATAATATTGCTCCTGTTAAAGGAGATGAAATAACGTATAATGGTGATAGTATATTAATAGAAAAAGAACAACCGTTTTCTAAAATCGCAAAAAATATTCATACAAATATTACACACTTATTCAAAGGTTGAAAATAAATTGATAAAGAGGCTATGCTATGGAAATGATTACTTCAGCACAAAATAGTAAAGTTAAAAGCGCGAATAAATTAAAAAAGAAACGCGAAAGAGATAAAACTGGATTAGCACTTATTGAAGGCTACCACTTAATCGAAGAAGCATATAAAAGTAATTTGATAATCCAACAATTATACGTTGTCGATGCAGATAGATTGGATGACAACTTAAAGAATTATGCACAAGAAGTATTTGAAATTAATCTGAAAGTTGCGGAAGTATTATCAGGTACAGTGACACCACAAGGTTTTTTCGCTGTTATTGAAAAACCTGAATATGAAATAACTTCTGCTAAACAAGTGTTGCTTATCGATTGTATACAAGATCCAGGCAACTTAGGCACTTTAATCCGTACTGCAGACGCTGCAGGGCTAGATTTGATAGTGCTTGAAAAGGGTACTGCAGATCCTTATCAGGATAAAGTATTACGTGCAAGCCAAGGGAGTGTATTCCACTTACCTATCGTCACAAAAGATTTAAGTGAGTTTATTGAAAACTTTGAAGGCGAAGTATATGGTACAGCATTAGAAAACGCAGTAGATTACCATCAAGTTTCAAGTCAAGATGCTTTTGCATTATTACTAGGTAATGAAGGCGATGGTGTAAATTCGAAATTATTAGAACAAACAACACAAAATTTAATAATTCCAATTTATGGTAAGGCTGAAAGTTTAAATGTTGCTATTGCAGGAAGTATCGTAATGTATCACTTGAAAGGTTGACCCCTTTGTGAATAATCGTATATAATAAAGACAATGAAATTTAAATAATTACCGATAAAAAGACTTAAACTATACCATACAGATGTATAAGGGAGATTATTCAAGACTGAAAGATAATCCACTGTATTTAGTTTTTTTCACCTTTTTGGTTACTTAAAGAAATTTAAGTCGGATATCATTTCCGTTATCAATGACAACAAGTGTATGCTTATGCATAAATTTGGGTGGTACCACGGAAGGCTTTCGTCCCAGTTTCAAGGGATGAAAGTCTTTTTTGTGTTTTTTAATTTAAATAACTCGATCATATTTTAAAAATAGGAGGGCTAAGTATGACACAAACAGAAGCTATGTCAGAAATAAAACAACAAGCATTAGTCGATATCAATGAAGCTCAAAATGAAAAAGAATTACAAGATGTAAAGGTTAAGTATTTAGGAAAAAAAGGTTCGGTTACTGGTTTAATGAAGCATATGAAAGATCTACCGAACGAAGAAAAACCTGCTTATGGTCAACAAGTAAATGAAGTGAGACAGACAATTGCAGGTGAAATTGACTCACGACGTGAATTGTTAGCAAATGAACAATTAGAACAACAACTTAAAGAAGAACAAATCGATGTAACATTACCTGGCCGTAAAATTGCTAATGGCGCAAAGCATCCATTAACACGTACTATTGAAGAAATTGAAGATTTATTCTTAGGTCTTGGTTACGAAATTGTAGATGGTTTTGAAGTAGAGCAAGATTATTATAATTTTGAAGCATTAAACTTACCAAAATCTCATCCAGCTAGGGATATGCAAGACAGTTTTTACATAACTGATGAAATATTGATGCGTACACACACATCTCCAGTTCAAGCAAGAACTATGGAAAAGCGTAATGGACAAGGACCGGTTAAAATTTTATGTCCGGGGAAAGTTTATCGTCGTGACTCAGATGATGCTACACACAGCCATCAATTTACACAAATTGAAGGATTAGTTGTAGATGAAAATATTAAAATGAGTGATTTAAAAGGGACATTAGAATTATTGGCAAAACAATTATTCGGTGAAGATAGAGAGATTCGTTTACGCCCAAGCTATTTCCCATTCACAGAACCTTCAGTAGAAGTAGATGTATCTTGCTTCAAGTGTAAAGGAGAAGGTTGTAATGTATGTAAACACACAGGTTGGATTGAAATTTTAGGGGCTGGAATGGTACATCCTAACGTACTTGAAATGGCAGGATTTGATTCAACTAAATATTCAGGTTTTGCATTTGGAATGGGGCCGGACCGTATTGCAATGTTGAAATATGGTATAGAAGATATAAGACATTTCTATACCAATGATGTACGTTTCTTAAGTCAATTTAAAGCAGTAGAAGATAGAGGTGAAAAATAATGTTTATTTCAAAAGAATGGTTAGAATCATATGTTGAGGTTGATCAACCTGTTAACATACTTGCAGAACGTATTACACGAACTGGTATAGAAGTAGACGATATCATTGATTATACAAAAGATATTAAAAACCTAGTTGTAGGCTATGTACAATCAAAAGCAGCACACCCTGACGCTGATAAACTCAATATTTGTCAAGTTGATATCGGTGAAGAAGAACCAGTCCAAATCGTTTGTGGCGCACCTAATGTAGACGCAGGCCAAACAGTTATTGTTGCAACAGTAGGAGGTAGATTGCCGGGTGGAGTGAAAATTAAACGTGCAAAGTTACGTGGAGAACTTTCAGAAGGCATGATTTGTTCACTTCAGGAAATTGGTGTACCAACTAACTTAGTTCCTAAACAATTCGAGGACGGTATCTATGTGTTTTCATCAGAAGTGACTCCAGGAACAGATGCTTTAAGTGCATTATACTTAAACGATCAAGTTATGGAATTTGATCTTACACCAAATAGAGCTGATGCATTGAGTATGATTGGTACAGCTTATGAGACGGCAGCATTATATAATGTGCCAATGGTAAAACCAGAAACACAAAGTAATGAAAATGATGAACAAACTAATGATGAAATCAGCGTAACTGTTCAAAATGACGATAAGGTACCTTATTATAGTGCACGTGTTGTAAAAGATGTGACAATTAAACCTTCCCCAGAATGGATGCAAATGCGCTTGATTAAAGCAGGTATTCGTCCAATTAATAATGTGGTTGATATTTCAAATTATGTTTTAATCGAATATGGTCAACCATTACACATGTTTGATAAAGACCAAATTGGTTCTAAACAAATCGAAGTTCGTCAAGCAAAAGCAGATGAAATTATAACAACATTAGATGATCAAGAACGTAAATTAGTAGCATCTGATATCGTAATCACAAACGGTAATTCACCAATCGCTATTGCTGGCGTTATGGGTGGAGATTTCTCAGAGGTAACTGAAGCGACAACAAATGTTGTTATTGAAGGTGCTATTTTTGATCCAGTATCAATTCGCCATACATCAAGACGTTTGAATTTAAGAAGTGAAGCTTCTAGCCGTTTTGAAAAAGGAATTGCTACAGAATTTGTAGATGAAGCGGTTGATCGTGCTTGTTATTTACTTCAGACATACGCAGGTGGTACCGTCACACAAGGACGTGTTGCTGAAGGTGATTTAGGCGAGTTTGTAACACCTATTGATATTTCAGTTGCAAAAGTTAATCAAACAATTGGTTTTGAACTATCTGCAAAAGACATTGAAGCTATCTTCGTTCAACTTGGTTTTGAAACTACTAACACTGATGATGTACTAACTGTAATGGTGCCTTCACGTCGTAAAGACATCACAATTAAAGAAGACTTAATTGAAGAAATCGCACGTATATATGGTTATGATGAAATTCCTTCAACACTACCAGTATTTGAACATGTTACACATGGTTCGTTAACGGATAGACAGTCTAAGTCTCGTATTATAAAAGCATCTTTAGAAGGTGCAGGCTTAAACCAAGCAATTAATTATTCACTTGTCGATAAAGAACGAGCTAATCACTTTGCATTGCAAAACCGTGATACAGTTGCGTTGTTAATGCCGATGAGTGAAGCTCACTCTGCGTTGCGTCAAAGTTTGATTCCACATTTAATTGATGCTGTCGCATACAATGTAGCACGTAAAAATAACCACGTGCGCTTATATGAATTTGGTCGTGTCTTCTTTGGTAACGATGAAGGTGAATTACCAGACGAGGTTGAATATTTAAGTGGTATTTTAACAGGTGATTACACTGTGAACGCTTGGCAAGGTAAGAAAGAAGAAATCGACTTCTTCGTAGCTAAAGGAATTGTGGATCGAGTGGCTGAGAAGTTAGATATACAATTTGAATATGAAGCTGGTGAAATTAACGGTTTAAACCCAGGTAGAACGGCTTACGTGAAATTAAATGGAAAAGTTATTGGATTTGTAGGAGAATTACATCCACAAATTGAAAAAGACAACGATTTAAAACGTACTTACGTGTTCGAGTTGAATTATGATGAATTAATGGCAGTATCTGTAGGTTATATTAATTATCAACCAATACCTAGATTCCCAGGCGTATCAAGAGATATTGCATTAGTTATTAACCGTGATATGCCTTCAGCAAAATTAGTAAATACAATTCATCAAAATGGTGGCGATATATTACAAGAAGCTGAAGTATTTGATGTTTATGAAGGTGAACATGTCGCTGAAGATGAAAAATCTATAGCAATTCGTTTATCATATTTAGACACTGAAGATACGCTTACTGATGATAAAGTAAATGCGGTACATGAAGCAATATTGACTGCTTTACAAGCAGAAGGCGCTACAATCAGATAGCCATAATTAAAGAGTGATAGATGTTTTTAATGCTAAAAAAAGTATGACATACAGTTGAAAGTGATTTAAACAAATCAATAAAAAACACACCTCCATTTGAAGTGACTCTTAAAAGTTAGACTGAAAGTCCAACTTTTGGGGAACAGTACGATTTCAAACTTGGAGGTGTGTTTTACATTTATATCAGAATTATTTAATGTATTAATTAAGACTTATTGAATTTACAGTGTAAATAGAAAAACATTTCAATGGCTGGTCATAGTACAAAGGGAAGATAATGATAAATAATAGTATTGAAGGTAGATATATACTCTTATTTATGCTTTTTTTGTACTAAGTTTTCAGCCTTTTGCCTATTTGCAAAATGTTTTTTTGAAATACTATCAAGATAAGCTATGCCTCTACGCTCAATTAATTTAGCTGCGGTTAAGTCAACTTTGTTACTTGCGCCTTTAGGGAGTTCAATTTTGGCTGAACGAGATAAATTATCCATATGTTTAACAAATGCGTATCTTGAGATGATACTTGCAGCTGCAATAGCAATGGATTTTGATTCTCCTTTAGTTTCGAATTTAGTTTTACTGTTAAAGGGTAGTTCACTCAACGCATAGCGCTTGTATACACCAGCTTCAGCGAATTGGTCAATGACAATATAATCTAATTCTTCTGTATTAATTTTTTGTGTCACATTTTTAATAGCTTCATTGTGTAAAACAGCTTTCATTTTCACTTGAGACCAACCTACTTGTTGTTTTTCGTTATATTTATCATTGTTCATTGTTAACAATGAATGAGGGATGAAAGTTACAAGTTGTTCTGCTAGTTCAATAATCTTAGCATCAGTTAATCTTTTAGAGTCATCTACACCTAATGTTTTTAAGATTTGAACATTTTTTTTAGAAACATAAGCTGCACATACCGTAAGTGGCCCAAAGTAGTCACCACTACCAGCTTCATCGCTGCCAATACAATTATAACGGTTATATTGTATTGCTTGTTGTGAATTTGAGGATTTAGCTGTATTTTTTTTAGCTGGAACGACATTTGGTAATAATTGTGATGCGATGGATTCAGCATCTTTACCTTGAAACATTACTTTATTTGAATTATATACAGAAATAGATGTGTCTTTATATTTAGTTTTAGCTTTCATACCTTGGGATACATTTGTAGTATCAAAAGATATTTTCGACATTAATTGATCGATCTGTTGTTTAGTTAATTTGTGTACAACATTAGACATGTTATTGACCTCACTTTATATAAATAACTGAATTAAATTTTAGACAGTTAACATCATATCACATGTGTAGAATTTGAGAACAGATTGTACGGGTTACATATGTTTTAGTTGAAGAAAATTTTTACCAATATAGACAAAATTAAAATAAATCACAAGATTTTTTAATATAACAAATCTCACCACTTACAAAATAATATTATGTCGTGTATAATAGTTCGTGATAAATATTATAAATAACTAGATTACATACTTAATGGAAGAATAAGTTCGGAAATTTACATTCAAAGTCAGGAGTTATTATATGGGTGAGTTTAAAAATCGGATTAACGTAACTATAAATGATCAACATTATACAATCGTCGGAGAGGACAACCCTGAGCATATCCGTTATGTAGCGCATTTAGTAGATGAGAGGCTGAAAACACTGGCTAGTAAAAGCGCAGGTCTTGATACTACTAGAAAAGCTATTCTTACAGCTGTAAACATAATGCATGAAAAAGTACAGTTAGAAGAAGAAAATTACCGTTTACAACAAGAAATAAAACAATTAAAAAATAGAGAAGAATAATGATTATTGATTTAATAATCGTAATTATTTTCCTTTACATAGGAATGATTGGATTTAGAAGGGGCACTTGGTTAAGTTCATTACATTTAGGTTCAACACTGTTCTCACTTTGGGTGGCTCATCGTTTATATTCACAAATTTCACAACGATTAGAGTTATTTGTGCCGTTTCCTAAAACGCGTGCATATGATTTGAACTATGCATTTCAATTTGATAACCTACAGCAGCGTTTTGATCATATCGTAGCATTTTTAATTATAGCAACTGTTACGAAAATACTTTGCTATGGTATTGTCGTTCTATTTGATAATGTAATAACATCTAGACAACCTAATTTGATAAGTCGTGCGTTAGGTGTAATAATGAGTGTGATTTCTTCAACTATTATTTGTGCTACTTTGTTTTATATGGTTTCAATATACCCGCTTGAATTCATACAACAACAGTTGATGGAAGGGCATTTGGCTGAATACTTTGTAATTCATGCGCCATTCATATCATCATGTGTACTAAATATATAGGGTGCTTTAGAATATAAACATATAAGGTTTTATAAAATATAGGAGGTCAGGACATAATCAATTTACTGAATTTGAACAGTAATCTGTCTTGACCTTTTTCTATGGAGTGAAAATAATGACAAAAAAAGATATTATTCAATTATTAGAAAAAATAGCTACTTATATGGAATTAAAAGGCGAAAATACATTTAAAGTATCGGCATATAGAAAAGCCGCACAAAGCCTTGAAATTGACGAACGTCCAATAGAACAAATAGAAGATGTGACTCAATTAAAAGGTATTGGCAAAGGCGTAGGTGAAGTAATAGATGAATACCGTAAAAATGGCACCTCATCTACATTAGAATCTTTGAAGCAAGAAGTACCAGAAGGTCTTATTCCATTATTGAAAATTCAAGGTTTAGGTAGTAAAAAAATAGCTAAACTATATAAAGAATTGGAAATTGATGGGAAAGAAGCGTTACAAGCTGCATGTGAACAAGGATTAGTAAGTGAATTAAGTGGTTTTGCCAAAAAGACAGAACAAAACATATTGGAAGCTGTAAAAGCATTAGGCGCTAAAAAAGATAATTATCCTATTGATCAAATGCGTGGGTTAAATAAAATTATAGATGTTTATTTGTCACAAATTGACGCTATTGTACAATATGAAGTTGCTGGAAGTTTTAGAAGGTATAAAGAAATGAGTAAGGATTTGGATTATATAATTAGTACAGATGAACCAGCTAATGTGCAACAAGCATTATTAAATATTCCGAACAAAGTAAAAGATGTCGCCGTTGGTCAAACAAAGGTATCATTAGAACTAAGTTTTGATGATGAAACCATTGGTGTTGATTTTAGGCTGATAGAACCATCAGCGTTTTATCATACATTACAGCACTTTACAGGTTCCAAAGATCATAATATTCGCATACGTCAATTAGCAAAAGAACAAGATGAAAAAGTGAGCGAATATGGAATTGAACAAGCAGACGGAAACATCATTCAATACCAAAGCGAAAAAGAGATTTACGAACATTTTGGTGTTAATTGGATTGAACCTGCAATTAGAGAAGATGGCAGTGAGTTTGATAAAGACTTATCAGAAATTATAAAATTAGATGATATCCAAGGAGATATTCATATGCATACAACATATAGTGACGGTGCATTTAGTTTAGAAGAAATGATTAAAGCTAATATCGCAAAAGGATATCAATTTATGGTGATAACAGACCATTCAAAGAGTTTGAAAGTAGCAAATGGTTTGTCTGTGGAAAGGTTATTACGCCAGAATGAAGAAATAAAAGCTTTAAACGAGAAATATGATGAAATTGATATTTATTCAGGGATAGAAATGGATATATTACCAGATGGTCGTTTAGATTATGATGATGAAGTATTAGCACAATTAGATTATGTTATAGCTGCAATACACCAAAGTTTTAATCAATCACAAGATGAAATTATGCAACGTTTGGAAAACGCATGCCGCAATCCATATGTTAGACATATTGCGCATCCGACGGGACGAATCATAGGAAAACGTCCTGGCTATGAACCGAATATTGACAGATTATGTGAGATAGCAGCTGAAACAAATACAATTTTAGAAATTAACGCAAATCCTAAACGCTTAGATTTAAATGCAGAAACTGTAAAAAAACATCCGAATGTTAAATTAACAATTAATACAGATGCACACCATGTAGATCATTTAGAATTTATGAAATATGGTATTGCAACTGCACAAAAAGGATTTGTGAAAAAAGACAGAGTTATTAACACAATGTCTCGCGAAGATTTTAAATCGCTAATAGAAAATAATATTAAATTGAAGAAATAGAGGGGTTAGATGAGACAGAAATCATTAGATGTCTTAGAATTCGATAAAATCAAATTGTTAGTTGAAAATGAAGCAATTAGTGATTTAGGAAAAGAAAAAGTTGTCGCTATGGCACCTGCAACGGATTTTGAAACTGTAGAATTTCAAATGAATGAGACCGACGAAATTGCACAGATTTACAATAAGCATCGTATGCCTAGTTTAAGCGGATTGGCAAAAGTTTCAGCATTTATCCATAGAGCCAGTATTGGTGGTGTGCTGAATGTGAGTGAATTAAATGTGATTAAACGTCTTATACAAATACAAAATCAATATAAGACATTTTACAACAATCTTATTAACGAAGAAGAGACGATTAATTACCCAATTCTCAATGACAGAATGGAACAGTTACCTATTTTGACTGATTTATATCAAAGTATACACGAAAAATGTGATGCTTATGATTTATATGACAATGCCAGTTATGAATTACAAGGTATTAGAAGTAAAATTTCTAGTACGACACAGCGAATCAAACAAAACTTGGATAAAATTGTTAAAAGTCAAGGAAACCAGAAAAAACTATCCGATGCAATTGTAACTGTACGTAATGAGCGTAATGTTATTCCGGTTAAAGCGGAGTATAGACAAGATTTTAATGGTATTGTTCACGATCAATCGGCTTCAGGGCAAACGTTATATATTGAGCCATCATCTATAGTAGAAATGAGTAATCAAATTAGTCGTTTGCGCAATGATGAAGCAGTTGAAAAGGAAAGGATTCTATCGGAACTCACAGGCTATGTAGCTGAAGAAGCTGAAGCTTGTTTGATGTCAGAATCTATAATGGGTCAAATTGATTTTCTAACGGCTAAAGCACGTTATGCAAGTTCAATTAAAGGGACTAAACCAGAGTTCACTGCTGAAAGAACAGTATATTTACCAAAAGCTTATCATCCTTTATTAGACCGTGATACTGTTGTAGCTAATACGATTGAATTTGCTCAAGATATTGAGACGGTTATTATTACCGGTCCTAATACGGGTGGTAAGACTGTTACGTTAAAAACACTTGGTTTAATTATTATGATGGCACAATCAGGTATGTTGATACCTACACTTGATGGTAGTAAGTTGAGTGTATTTGAAAATGTGTTCTGTGATATTGGTGACGAACAATCTATTGAACAATCTCTTTCTACATTTTCTTCTCATATGAAAAATATCGTTGAAATTTTACAAGAAACTACAAAACATAGTTTGATTTTATTTGATGAATTAGGGGCAGGTACAGATCCAAGTGAAGGCGCTGCACTAGCAATGAGTATTTTAGATTACGTACATGATATTGGTTCTTTAGTAATGGCAACTACACACTATCCAGAATTAAAAGCATACAGCTATAATAGAGACGGTGTTATGAATGCGAGTGTGGAGTTTGATGTTAATACATTGAGTCCAACATACAAATTGTTGATGGGCGTCCCAGGACGTTCTAATGCTTTTGACATTTCAAAAAAACTAGGACTAAACATTCAAGTTATTCAAAAAGCTAAATCTATGATTGGCCAAGACGAACAAGAAATTAATGAAATGATTGCTTCGCTTGAAACAAATTCAAAACGTGTAGATGAGCAACGAATCGAGTTAGACCACCTGCTTAGAGAAGCTCAAGATACACATGATGCTTTAGCAAAACAGTATGAACAATACCAAAATCATGAAAAGCAACTCATGAATGAAGCGAAAGAAAAAGCAAATCAACGTGTGAAATCAGCTACTAATGAAGCAGATGAGATCTTAAAAGAATTACGTGAATTGAGAGATAAAAAAGGTGCAGATGTAAAAGAACATGAATTGATTGATAAGAAGAAACAACTAGACGATCAGTATGAAGCTAAATCAATTAAGCAAAATGTTGAAAAGAAAAAATGGGATACCATTAAAACTGGTGACGAAGTTAAAGTATTGACTTATGGCCAAAAAGGTGAAGTCTTAGAACTAATCGATAATAATGAAGCAGTAGTGCAGATGGGTATCATTAAGATGAAACTACCTTTAGAAGACTTGGAAAAAACTAAGAAAACTAAAGAAGAACCTACTAAAATGATCAAGCGTGAAAATAGACAAAGTATCAAAATGGAACTTGATTTACGTGGCTATCGCTACGACGAAGCAATGGTCGCTGTAGATCAATATCTAGATCAGGCTGTACTGAGTAATTACGAACAAGTTTATATTATTCATGGTAAAGGTACAGGTGCTTTACAAAAAGGTGTGCAAAATCATTTGAAACGACATAAAAGTGTGTCATCATATAGAAACGGCATGCCAAGTGAAGGTGGATTTGGCGTAACCGTAGTAGAATTAAAATAATCGTGAGCAAGAGGTATGCAGAATATTATAAAGTCTGTTATAATTTCTTCATCATTTGAAATTTAAGGAGGATTGGCAGTTATGGCAATCGTAAAAGTAACGGATTCAAACTTTGATGAAAATATTCAATCAGGGGTAAATTTAGTAGATTTTTGGGCAACTTGGTGTGGCCCTTGTAAGATGATTGCTCCAGTATTAGAAGATTTAGCTGGTGATTTTGAAGGTAAGGCTAATATTTTAAAACTTGATGTAGATGAAAATCCATCAACAGCTGCTAAATTTGAAGTTATGAGTATCCCAACTTTAATCGTATTTAAAGATGGCGAACCAGTAGATAAAGTTGTAGGTTTCCAACCTAAAGAAAACTTAGCTGAAGTAATCGAAAAACACTTATAATAATCCAAAGAACTACCAAGTCCGGGACATATCAATGTCCTGGATTTTTTAATCAGATAGAAAATAGTTTATTGGAATGATAATAACGATTTAATCTTTCAAAAGAGTATAAATTTAAACAGTTTATATTTAGAGGTCAGTACAGCTTAATTAATGGCTACTATGTTATATAATCATTCATAGAGTTAAAGCGTAAAAATTCCAATAAATTGTGTAATATAGCTAAGCTATTTTATAATGGTGTAGATATAGAATTTTAATAGTAATTGTTATGACTTTATAAACTACACAAAATTGAAATGTAAATGATAAAGAAAGGAGGCTGCTTGAATTATGGAAACATATCAAAAAGAGATTAAGCAAAAACTTACAGTGGTACCTACTGAACCAGGTTGTTATTTAATGAAAGATCGCAATAACCAAATCATTTATGTTGGTAAGGCTAAAAAGTTAAGAAATAGATTAAGGTCTTATTTTACAGGAGCACATGATGCTAAAACGACACGCTTAGTTAGTGAAATTCGTAATTTTGAATTTATAGTAACATCGAGTGAAACAGAATCCTTATTGTTAGAATTGAACCTAATCAAACAATACCAACCCCGATACAATATTTTATTAAAAGATGATAAAAGCTACCCTTTTATTAAAATAACTAAAGAAAAATATCCAAGACTAATTGTTACACGTACAGTTAAAAAGGGAAGCGGTAAGTACTTTGGACCATATCCTAATGCTTATTCAGCACAAGAAACTAAAAAACTATTAGATCGTATTTATCCTTTTAGGAAATGTGATAAAATGCCTGATAAATTATGTCTGTATTATCATATAGGACAATGCTTAGGCCCTTGTGTTTATCCAGTTGATTTAGAAAAATATGCAGAGATGACAAAAGAAATTACAGATTTCTTAAACGGTGAAGATAAAACAATTTTGCATAATTTAGAACAAAAAATGCAAGAAGCTAGTGAGTCTTTAGATTTTGAGCGTGCAAAAGAGTACCGAGATTTAATTCAACATATACACAATTTAAATAAAAAACAAAAAGTTACATCCTCTGACAGCACTATTAGAGATGTATTTGGCTATAGTGTGTCAAAAGGGTGGATGTGTATTCAAGTCTTCTTTATAAGACAAGGAAATATGATTAAACGAGATGCTACAATGATACCTATTCAACAGACAGAAGAAGAAGAATTTTATACATTCATTGGTCAGTTTTATGATTTGAATCAGCATATTTTACCTAAAGAAGTACATGTCCCAAAGCATCTTGATAAAGAAATTATCCAATCAGTTGTAGATACTAAAATTGTTCAGCCTCTTAAAGGTAAAAAAAAAGATATGGTAGACTTAGCTAATCATAATGCGGAAATAACACTTGAAAATAAATTTGAATTAATTGCCAAAGATGAATCACGTACAGTAAAAGCAATAGAAGAGCTTGGTGATGTGATGGGCATTCAAACACCAATTCGTATAGAGGCTTTTGATAATTCAAATATTCAAGGAGTTAATCCTGTTTCGGCAATGGTATCGTTTGTGGATGGCAAACCTAATAAAAAAGGCTACCGTAAATATAAGATAAAGACGGTAGTTGGCCCAGATGATTATAAATCTATGCGAGAAGTTGTGCGTCGACGTTATACGCGAGTACTTAATGAAGGCAGTCCATTACCAGACTTGATTATTGTAGATGGCGGTAAAGGACATATGAGTGGTGTACTTGATGTCCTTGAAAATGAACTAGGCCTTGATATACCTGTAGCAGGGCTACGTAAAAATGATAAGCACCAAACATCAGAAATTCTTTACGGTGAAAATGCAGAGGTTGTTCCCATGAAGAAAAATAGTCAGCCATTTTATTTACTTCAAAGGATACAAGACGAAGTGCATAGATTTGCGATTACATTCCATAGACAAACAAGACAGAAGACTGGATTACAATCTGTGTTGGATACTGTAGATGGTATTGGCGCTAAAAGAAAAACAAAATTATTACGTACATTTGGTTCTATTAAGAAAATGAAAGCAGCAAGCGTAGAAGAATTAAAAAAATCAGGACTCCCACAAAATGTTGCTGAGAATCTTCATCAAGCGTTATACGATAAAAAGTAGTGAAAACTTTGTGGCATGAGAATCATTCTCATGCCCATTTTCTATTTAATTAGTGTTACAATAGCAAATAACAGGAATTCTTTTTTTACATGTATGTGGAAGCGTTTTCTAATTGAGAATATTCTCATTAACACTGTATTTTAAATTATGTATAAAAATAGACTTTGTATAATACTTCTATGTTTAAAATTGTGCAATAATATTGTGTTGTAACAAACATACAATGCATAAAGAGTTATTGTACGCAGGGGTTATATAGAAATTCTAATTACTTTCACATCAAAAAAAGAAATCTAAAAAATTAATTGTTTCACAGGGGGGACTTCCTTTTGGCATACTCGAAAAATCAATTCTATTTAAGACGATTACATTCTTTACTAGGTGTAATACCAATAGGTGGATTCTTATTAGTCCATTTACTTGTTAACCATCAGGCAACTAAAGGCGCTGAAGCGTTCAACAAGGCAGCTGGATTTATGGAATCATTACCTTTTTTAATTGTGTTGGAATTTGCTGTTATTTATATTCCAATTCTGTATCACGCAGTATACGGCGTACATATTGCCTTTACGGCAAAAGAGAACGTGGGGCACTATTCAGCGTTTAGAAACTGGATGTTCTTGTTACAACGTGTCACAGGTATCATAACTTTCATATTTATAGCGATTCATTTATGGCAAACAAGAATACAACGTGCATTAGGGCATGAAGTGAACTTTGATATGGTACATGACATTGTAACTCATCCAGGATGGTTGATTTTTTACATTGTATGTTTATTAGCCGTAACATTCCACTTTGCGAATGGTTTATGGTCATTCCTAGTTACTTGGGGTGTATTACAATCTAAAAAATCACAACAAATCTTTACATGGGTTTCACTTGTTGTATTCCTAGTTGTTTCATACATCGGTATTAGCGCAATATTAGCATTTTTATAAAATTACAAAATAAAGTTTCACATATATTTGAGGGAGTGACAATTTATGGCAGAGAAGAAAATTATTGTTGTCGGTGGTGGACTAGCTGGTCTAATGTCAACAATTAAAGCAGCAGAGCAGGGTGCGCATGTAGACCTGTTCTCACTTGTTCCTGTTAAACGTTCACACTCTGTTTGTGCACAAGGTGGCATTAACGGAGCGGTAAATACGAAAGGTGAAGGAGATTCTCCGTCAGTGCATTTAGATGATACTGTTTATGGTGGAGACTTCTTAGCAAACCAACCACCTGTAAAAGCAATGACTGATGCAGCACCTAAAATTATTCATTTACTTGACCGTATGGGCGTAATGTTTAATAGAACTAAAGAAGGTCTATTAGACTTTAGACGTTTCGGTGGTACGATGTATCACAGAACTGCATATGCCGGTGCTACTACAGGTCAACAATTACTCTATGCATTAGACGAACAAGTGCGTAGCTATGAGGTTGACGGATTAGTTACAAAATATGAAGGCTGGGAATTCTTAGGTATAGTTAAAGATGATGATAATATGGCAAGAGGTATTGTTGCTCAAGATATGACAACTGCTGAAATTCAATCATTTGGTTCAGACGCTGTGATTATGGCAACTGGCGGTCCTGGTATTATCTTTGGTAAAACAACAAATTCAATGATTAATACTGGCTCAGCTGCTTCAATTGTATACCAACAAGGTGCGATGTATGCTAACGGTGAATTTATTCAGATTCACCCAACTGCTATCCCTGGCGATGATAAACTTAGATTAATGAGTGAATCAGCCCGTGGTGAAGGTGGCCGTATTTGGACATATAAAGATGGTAAACCATGGTATTTCCTAGAAGAAAAATATCCAGATTATGGTAACTTAGTTCCTCGTGATATCGCGACACGTGAAATTTTTGATGTGTGTGTGAATCAAAAATTAGGTATCAACGGTGAAAACATGGTATATCTAGATTTATCTCATAAAGATCCACATGAATTAGATATTAAATTAGGTGGAATTATTGAGATTTATGAAAAATTCACTGGTGATGATCCTCGTAAAGTACCAATGAAAATTTTCCCAGCAGTACATTACTCAATGGGTGGTTTATACGTAGATTATGATCAAATGACAAATATTAAAGGTTTATTTGCAGCAGGTGAATGTGACTTTTCACAACATGGCGGTAATCGCTTAGGTGCTAACTCATTACTATCTGCAATTTACGGTGGTACTGTTGCTGGTCCAAATGCTGTAGATTATATTTCAAATATTGAAGATTCATACACAGATTTAGATGAGAGTATTTACGAAAAACACGTTAAAGATCAACAAGAAAAATTTGATCACTTATTAAATATGAAAGGCACTGAAAATGCTTATAAACTTCATAGAGAATTAGGAGAAATCATGACTGCAAATGTTACAGTTGTGCGTGAAAATAAATCGCTATTAGAAACTGATAAGAAGATTGTAGAATTGATGGAACGTTATCAAAATATTGATATTGAAGATACTCAAACCTGGAGTAACCAAGCCGTATTCTTTACACGTCAATTATGGAATATGTTAGTACTTGCACGAGTAATCACTATTGGTGCTTATAATAGAAATGAATCACGTGGCGCGCATTATAAACCAGAATTCCCAGAAAGAAACGATGAAGAATGGTTGAAAACAACATTAGCTACGTATCAAGGCAAAACAGAAGCACCTAAGTTTACTTATGAACCAGTTGATATTAGTTTAATACCACCACGTAAACGTGATTACTCTAAGGCGTCAAAGGGAGGTAAATAATTATGGTAGAAACAAAAGAAGTTAATGAAACTCCTGCACAAAACGAGCAACCTAGCCAAAAAACAATTAAATTAATTATAAAACGTCAAGACAACGACAAATCAACACCATATAATGAAGAATTTGAAATTCCTTATAGAGAGAACCTAAACGTTATAGCATGTTTAATGGAAATTAGACGTAACCCAGTTAATAGTAAAGGCGAAAAAACAACACCTGTTATTTGGGATATGAACTGTTTAGAAGAAGTTTGTGGCGCATGTTCAATGGTAATTAATGGACAAGCAAGACAATCATGTTCTGCAATTGTTGATCAATTAGAACAACCTATCAAATTAGAACCAATGAGCACATTCCCAGTTATTCGTGATTTACAAGTTGACCGTACTAGAATGTTCGATAACTTGAAACGAATGAAAGCATGGGTTCCAATAGATGGCACGTATGATTTAGGTCCAGGTCCACGTATGCCTGAGAAAAAACGTCAAACTGCTTATGAACTTTCCAAATGTATGACTTGTGGTGTTTGTTTAGAAGTTTGTCCAAACGTAACTAGTAAAAACGACTTTGTTGGTGCTCAAGCAATTTCACAAGTTAGACTATTTAACCTACATCCAACAGGTTCAATGACAAAAGACGAGCGTTTGGAAGCATTAATGGGCGGTGGAGGCTTACAAGAATGTGGTAATTCACAAAACTGTGTAAATGCATGTCCTAAAGGGATACCGTTGACTACATCTATTGCCGCTTTAAATAGAGAAACATCATTCCACATGTTCAAATCATTCTTTGGTTCAGATCACCAAGTACATTAATTGAAAAATATTATTAAAGACTTAACATTTAAATAACAAATGTTAAGTCTTTTTTTATAAAATTAGATAATTATTTTATAGTCGAATAGGGTAAATACATATTGTATATATTATGAATGAAGACTTAACTATTAGCATGATTAATGATTTTGAAAACAAGACTATGCTACAATAAAGTACAAGATAATAAATAAGGATGTAATTGAATATGGACAAACCGATAGGTGTAATCGACTCAGGAGTTGGTGGTTTAACAGTTGCCAAAGAAATTATGCGCCAACTTCCAAACGAAACAATATATTATTTAGGTGATATTAAGCGTTGCCCTTATGGCCCGAGAGAGGGTTCACAGGTTAGGGAATTCACTACAGAATTAGCACAGAAATTAATGGCATTTGATATTAAAATGTTAGTGATTGCTTGTAATACGGCTACAGCAGTAGCATTAAAACATTTGCAAAACATATTACCAATACCAGTAATTGGTGTAATAGAACCTGGTGCAAGAACAGCAATTATGACTACCAAAAACAATGATGTTTTAATTTTAGGCACAGAAGGTACAATTAAATCTGAAGCCTATAGGCATCAGATTAAAAATATAAATCCAAATGTAGAAGTATCTGGGATAGCATGCCCTGGTTTTGTACCTTTAGTTGAACAGATGCGTTACCAAGACCCTACAATCACAAGTATTATTATTCATCAAACACTAAAGCATTGGAGAAATAGTAACGCTGATACAGTAATTTTAGGCTGTACGCACTATCCACTATTATATCAGCCAATAAATGATTATTTTGGTGGGGAAAAAGTAGTGATTTCTTCAGGGTTAGAAACTGCACGTGAGGTAAGTGCATTATTAACTTTTAGTAATGAACATGCAGGATATAAACGACAACCCGAACATAAATTCTTTGCTACTGGAGAAACTGAACATATAGAATTAATTATTGAAGAATGGTTAAAAATGAAAGTGAAAGTTGAAAAAATTGAAATACAAGAATAGGAGACGAAACGATGGAAGATATAGTAATTGCATCAAACAATAAAGGCAAAATAAATGATTTTAAAGTCATATTCCCTGACTATAATGTAATAGGCATCACAGAATTAATTGAGGACTTTGATGTAGAAGAAACAGGAAATACATTTGAAGCAAATGCGAAGTTGAAATCAGAAGCTGCTGCAAAGGCATTAAATAAACGAGTAATTGCCGATGACAGTGGTCTAGAAGTATTTGCCTTAGGTGGAGAACCTGGTATATTTTCTGCACGTTACGCTGGAACTGAAAAAGATGATAATGCCAACATAGAAAAATTGCTAACCAACTTAGGTGATGAAACAAACCGCGCTGCACAATTTGTGTGTGTCATTAGTATGAGTGCACCTGGAGAAGAAACCGTTCAATTTAAAGGTACAGTTGAAGGTGAAATTACTTTAAGTAAAATAGGAGAACAAGGCTTTGGTTACGATCCTATATTTTATTTAGATGGCAAAAATAAAACGATGGCTCAACTTACAGCTGAAGAAAAAAGCGAGGTAAGTCATAGAGGTAAAGCAATTGAAAAGTTACAACAATACATAGAAGGTGAACAATAATGTTGAAATGGATTATAGTAAGTGATAATCACACGGAACAAGGTATTCTTTTTGACGTAATAAGCCACCATGATGATATTGATGTTGCGATTCACCTAGGTGATTCCGAATTTGAGTATCATGACAGTGAATTAAGCCATTTTTATAGAGTTAAAGGGAACACGGATTTTTATCCTGAATTTCCAAATGAAGAAATTATAGCAGTAAATGGTATTAAGGCATTTTATACTCACGGCCATTTATACAATGTGAATCGTACACGTATGCAACTTGCCGAACAAGCCAAAGCATCAGGATGTCAATTTGCTTTCTATGGTCATACACACGTGGCTAAACATGAGCACATTGGTGATGTCCATGTCATAAACCCTGGGAGCATTTCACAATCGAGAAGTAACATAGAAGAGACCTATGCTGAATTGTTGATTGATGAAACTGAAAAATATGTAAAATTAAATTTTTATAATCGTACTCATCAAATCATTGATAGTGAAACATTCAATCTATAATGATTAAAACTATATAGCTGGAAAATACATAAATTATGTTAAATAATGTGTAGTTATTGGAATAATAAAGTAATATTGGTGAGTATAGATCTTTTTTAGGGGCGATTAATGTAGTTTGATTTCAGTTTCGCTCCTAAAATCATTAAATTAGTAAGCTATTTTATCCTAGTAAAATGCTAAAATCAGTTAATTTTTTAATGAAATTAAAAAAAGATGATAAAAAGTCTATTAAAGTGAAAAATCATATTTATTTTTAATGCTTGGAGTATTGCTTTATAGCGATAAGTTAGATATAATAATTCTTGTGTTCAAAAAGAATATGTCCTGGTAGCTCAGCTGGATAGAGCAATGGCCTTCTAAGCCATCGGTCGGGGGTTCGAATCCCTCCCAGGACACTATAACCAGTTGATATATCAACGTTTCGAGAGAGCGAGTGTCAAATATGTGTCAAGAGAATAATTCTCTGACACGTTGACCTTGCTCTTTTTTGTGTTCATCAAGTAAATGAGTATAAACTTCAAGTGTTATGGATATGTTTGCGTGTCCTAATCTTTTACTAATATATTCAACAGATATTCCTTTGCTAATAACATAACTAGCATGTGTATGTCTTAAAGAGTAAGGTGTTATTTCATCGTTTATGTTAAATTCCATTTTCGCCTTATTAAACACTGTTGATATAGCGTTGTGTGAAAGTCCGAATAAATCGCCATTTATTTTTTGCGGATGTTTTGAAATTGCTTTTTTAATATAATTTAAGACACTATCAGATACTTCTATTTCTCTGTCTGCATTTTCTGTTTTGGTTCCAGGTAAATGAATCAAACCAGGTTTGTAATATAAATCCTTATATGTCATTCTATTTACCTCTGAAAATCTTGCGCCAGTAATTAAAAGAATATATAACATGAGTGTACTTTTATCAGTTTTTCGTTTGAAGTGTTTTCTTAATTGCTCATACTCTAATATCGTAAGAAACTTCACACTTTCCTTTTAGGCAATTTAGCCCTTTATAATTCACTTTATAAGTAGCGTCTTTTATACAACTAGATATATACAAGTGTACTTTTCTAACTGTTTCTGATGTTCGTTCATATTAATAACATCATCCTGCAAATATCTAATATAAAAGAACTAGAAAATGAAAATTTTGATATAAAAATTATAAAGGAACTTTTAGGTACTAGATGTGTTAATGATACGTATAAAGATGTTTTGAAGCTGTATAATAAGGGGTTTTCGACAGATAAATTAGCTAAAGAGTACAACTGTAGCAAAACCAAAATCAACTATATCCTACAAAGACAAGGTGTAACTTTTAGAAATAGTGGTAGATCATATAAAAAAGTTAGATGTATTAACACTCAAGAAGTTTTTGCTACAGTAAGAGATGCAACTACCTATGCTGGAATAAAAAACAACATTAATATATGCGCGGTATGTTCAGATAAACAAAAAACTGCAGGAAAACACCATATAACAGGTGAACCATTAAAATGAGAATATGTAAAATGATTCTATATATGATATAGTCTAGTCTTACGTGAAGGCGTAAGGCTCTTTTTTAAGAGCTATTTAATGTTATACAAGTGTATTGAGAAATCAATATAGGGAAAGGCGTTAAGTATAATACAACGGGCAATACTTTGATCTAAGTAACATGCAATGGAAATATTTAACAGGTGGTAAGCTATATGGTTACTATGCTAAAGATATATCTTTCAAAAATAATTTTAACGGTTTAGCTACTGTATACAAAAATACACCATCATTTTTACCAGAAGTTGGAGATATATTTGTAATGGATGAAAAGTATGGTGAAGGTGCTGGTCACACTGGCGTGGTGTGGAGTGTTAACCTAAACACCTTTGTAGGATTAGAACAAAATTGGTACGGAGGCGGAAGGTATAAAACAGAGGTAGCTCAACTTGTAATTCACACATACGACATGAATATGTACTTCATTAGACCATTATACAAAGCGAAAGCTACTGTGGTTGAAAAAGTTAAAGATAAAGTAGCAACTGTTCCGAAACCTAAAGTAAAAGGTAAGGTAGTAAGTAATAATGTTTCAACGTTTACAAAAGTGAAAACTATTAAGTTTAATTTCATCGTTAAAGCCGATGGGTATTGGTGGATAAGCTACACATTTAAAGGTAAGACTTATTACAGTGCTATTTGTAAAATCACTGATAAAAAGGAACGTATTAAATTAGAGAAATATTGTGGTAAATTAAAATGGAATTGGTACGATTAAGTGGAAATAAAAAATAGTAACTTTATGTAAAAAAGTGTTGCACAATTAGATTGGGTGATATATTGTAGTATTTATGAAGTTCCTCCAGAGCTTCATCCTTTTTGAGCCACTCTCTTTATAGAGGGTGGTTTTGTTATTTACACACAATTTAAATTTGTTATAATAAAGTAGACGGTAATTAATCGTCTAAAATATCTTACTTTTCACAGCCACTCTTCGGAGTGGTTATTAAATTAATGAATGCATTAACTTGCTTTAAATGAGATTAGTGTTACTCTTGAATAAGAGGTAGAAACCCAATCTACTTCTTCTATTTACAAGAGACCCTGAATCTCTATTCTTTCAATCCGCTTTGGGAAGTGGAATTCTATTTTGATTAATCTATATGTTTGATAAGTTTATCAAACGTACCATTGTTTACTATACATTGGGCATCCTTCCTTTCAAAGGGTGCCCATTTTTTAAATGTAATAGTATTAGATAATAAATCTATGTACTTGTCGTTGTTCGATGATAGGGTAGGCACTTATGTGCTTACCCTATTTTTTTATGTTAAAATTAAGTTTTGTGATTTGAGCGATTAAAAAAGTATAAAAAGGAGTATAATATGTCTTCATTAAAATTGTTTTTATTAATTTGTTTTTCAATTTTCATTGGTAATATGGTATTAATGATTTTAGAAAGTGCTCCTATTAATATTTGGATTGCTAGATTTATTGGAGGGGTAGCATCTGCTACTGTAGGCATGTTGCTTGCATATTATTTCCGAAGAAAGAGAACTTAATAAAAATTATAAAACTACTTTATACCACCCAAATATGTCACTGGGTGGTTATTTTTATGCCTATTTATATGTAATTTTCATCTTTACTTATACGAACAAGTGCTCTATTATATTCATGAGGTGCTAACATAAAAGTAATAAATCCAAACGCACCAGATGAATATAAGTATGAAACTGCTGAAAAAGCATATGAAGCATACCTAAAAGCTAAAAATGAATATTAAGATATAGTATAGTCTCATGTGAAAGCATGAGGATCTTTTTATAGAGCAATTTAATGTTATACAAGCGTAATAAGAAATTATTACAGGAAAAGGCATTAAATTAAATATATACGCAATGTTGGGACTTAGCTAATTATATATTAAAAAATATTGGGGATTCTTTACGTGGGGAAATGCTAATGCGATGGCTCAAAAATCAAATTATCGAGGACGCAATTTTAAAATTTATAAAAACACAAAAAACTTTGTACCTCGAAAAGGAGACTGGGCAGTATGGACTAATCGTGATCCAGGACAGGTATCTATCGTTGTGGGTAAAGCCACTAAAGATTATTTCTGGTCAGTAGATCAAAATTATTATACTGGTAATTGGTCTGGAAGCCCTCCTTATAAAATAAAACATAGGTACACTGATGCTCCAGGTGGAGTTACACATTTTGTAAGGCCGCCATATCACCCTGAACCGAAGAAAGAAAAGCCTAGTAAAGGAAAAGAGCCAATTAAGAATAATACACCAACAGAAACTAAAAAAGATAATACGCCAATGTTCAAAAATATTATTAATATTACCTATACAAGTTTTAGAGATGATAAAGAGAGAGTAAACGTCACACATTATATTGTCGGTGGTAATAAGAAAACTTCACCTATTAAGGGATTGTATATTAAAGAAAGTACCATGTTTAGAAGTGTGGGAGACATTTATAAGCAACGAAATAAATATGATAATCATTTTGATTTTCCTCACAGTTTCGTAGATAAACAAATGACGTGGCATTGTCGACATACTAAATTTCAAGTTGAAAGTTTATTCTGATTGGATTGTATTAGAAGTATGCGGTTCTGAGTCTGAAACGAAAGAAGAATATATGGGGACGTTAATTTATGCAATGATTCACGGGTTGAAAATGTTGGAATGGAATGACTTAAAGTTAAGTGAAAATTCTTTGAAACTGGATAAAAACGTTTGGAGAATCATGAAAGATACTACTAACTATGATTTGATATCAAAAGGTTATCCAGAAATAGAAAAATATAAAGAGACTATAGAAAAGTTAATAGAGATACATCGTAAAAAAGAAGATTTGCTTAAACAAGTAATTACACCCAAAAAATCTAAAAAGAGAATTAAACTTAAACCAGCTACTAATAATGTACTTATCAAAAAAACTAATAATTCACCCACTCAAAACAAAGAGAAAGGTAAGGTAGATATTGAAATTAGTAAATACACATTTACACAAGCCTTAAATGCTCAAATGGCAAAGGGACTTCCAGTAGTTAATACTGGTGGTGGATGGTTTAATGCTAGTCGTGCAAAAGTAAGTGCTGCTATGGATCCAAATAAAATATGGAGTGATAGTAAACAAAAATATCAAATGTTGGATTTAGGTAAATACCAAGGTGTATCTGTAGATAAACTTAATCAAATTTTAAAAGGTAAAGGCAAGCTACATGGACAAGGAAAAGCATTTGCAGATGCATGTAAAAAGTATAATGTAAACGAAATATACTTAATTGCACATGCCTTTTTAGAAAGTGCGTATGGTACGTCTAATTTTGCTAGTGGTCGGTATGGCATATACAATTTCTTCGGTATTAATGCCCATGATAACAATCCAAATTTAGCCATTGGTTATGCTAAAAATAGAGGTTGGACGACACCTGCTAAAGGTATTTATGGTGGCTAATCTCAGTATAAAGTGAGGTGGTGCTTATGAAAGTACCGACAAAATCTTTAGAAAGGAGACGCCTTGTGTGGTTTCAATTGTAGAAGTGCTACACTTAATGTTAGGTTTCGGTACTTTCATCAAATACAATATGATAAACAAGACCCAGGGAATTTATTAGCAGCCGCAGGATACGGTAGAAATGAGATAAGTGTTCTTGATAACTTAGTACTCAAACATATGAAGGGTGATTCACCAGTACAAGAAGTAGCAAAAGATGTAAAAGAACCTATCAAAGCAAAACCACCACGTACAGTTTGGGGTTGGAATGGTATATTCACAGCAAGTAAAAGTAATACGGAACCAATTGTAGTAAGACGAGTAATGGGATTATATAAAGCGGGAGTAGATAAAGGTTCATGGATTTATCTTGGCGAATATGTGAAATTTGACCAAGTTATCAAAGATAAGAAAAATTGTTTGTGGTGGATTAGATTTAAATATCAAGCAGATGGAGCAAACAAAAAAGATAACTTCTTTATGCCTATTGGTGAAATTACAGACAAAGAAGAGAAGTTATTAAAAGAAAAAACATTATGGGGTAAATTAGAAGTTAAATAATGAATGTGTTTATAGCGATTACTTTATATAAAATTAAATAAATAATATATGACACGCAAATGAATTGTGGTAAAATTTAATTACTGATAACTCGTAATGGCACCACGAGATCAAAACTATCTTTAGGGTATGCACTTATGTGCTCGCCCTATTTTTTTATGTTATAATATTTAAAAAATAAAAGGAGGATTTTCTATGTGTACGAGTATAGCTGTTGTAGATAAAATTTCTTTTCGTTCATAATGAATATGAGTGAAAGGAGATAAAAATGGGAATATTTTCAATTTTTGTTATTAACAAAGTTCATTATATATCAAACCTAAAACACTGATCATAATGAACTTTGAAATCTGTTCGTTATGATAAATAAGGAGCAGAATATAATGAATAACAAAAATCCTAAAAATTCACAAAATTTTATGACATCTCAAAAACATATTTATGAGATATTAAATGAAACAAGCATATGTACCGATGATAATATAATTGAAATAGGAACTGGAAAAGGACATTTTACAAAACAAATATCCAATATCGCTATGTTTGTGACGGGTATAGAAATTGATAAGACTTTATATAGTAATTTGAAAAATGACATTGATTGTTCAGCAAACATTAAATTAGTAAATAAAGATATCTTGGATTATCAATTCCCTGAAAATAGACAATATAAGATTTTTGGCAATATTCCATATAATATAAGTACGGAAATAGTTAAAAAAATATTTTATGAAAGCAATGCTAAATATAATTACCTGATTGTAGAATTAGGGTTTGCTAAACGAATTATGGATAAAAAAAGAGCACTAAGTCTGTTACTTTTATCTGAAATGGATATTGAAATATTAAAAGTAATTCCCAACTCTTATTTTCATCCTAAACCTAAAGTAGATTCGGCGCTAATCTTACTCAAGCAGCACAAATCTTTAATTTCAAAAAAAGACAAAAATTTATATCACTTTTTTGTGTATAAATGGACGAACAAAGACTATAAACAACTGTTTACCAAGAATCAGTTTAATAAGGCACTAAAACACGCCAATATACAGGATATAAATGAAATATCAAAAGAACAATTTATATCAATTTTTCATAGTTATAAATTGTTTAATTAAATTGTGAAGAATTTTATATTTATAGCCATTTTGATAACTTAGTTATTGTATTCCATAAGTTAAAGGCAGCCGTTAATTCGGCTGTCTTTTTTGTGTTTAATTACAATTTAAACGAGGTAGAATACGCTTAAATGCATTTTTTCATATTTATATTACCTTTATATACAAATTCATCCAAGCATGTCACTGGGTGGCTATTTTTCACATTAATAAAAAGATATATGAATACATAAAAATTAATTTAAGAAATAAGTAGACTTCTATATAAAAGTAAACTATAATAAAAATGTTATAATTATTATATAAAATAAGGAGGTTATACTATGTTTGAACAAGATTTTAATACAATAACATACATACTTAATAATGCCATGAAAATATTAAATTGGATTGCCCCTACGGCTATAGATACACTTAATGCATTTTTGAAAGCTCTAGGTTATTAATTGTATATTTATAGTTAAAAACAAATTATAGATTATGTGAGTACCTCCTTATATAGAGGGGGGATTTTTTTGTTGATTAATACGAACAAGTGTTCCATTTTATTCATGAGGTAATTGTATGAAAGTAATAAATCAACATGCACAAATTTATTAGTTATAACAAATTTGTGCATGTTGATTTAAATTTAGATATTAGATAAACGTTTTAATTGGAACATTAAAATAATCCGATAACATTTCAGCATCGCTTTCAGAAATTTCGCTTTGTTCATTTTCCCCATTCCCATATTTTAGAGTTTCTAATATTAGTATTATAAATATTATTTAATTCAAGCGTTAATTTAGAAATACTTAAATTATAATCATTCCTTATTTCATATAAACTTTTCAATTATATCCACTCCATAAATTTGTTTTTTGAAACTAATTTTTATTTTAGATATTACAAACAATAAAAAAGATAATGTGGATATAAAATGATTTTTTGTTTTGCTGAATGTAGTAAAGGGAATATAAATTTGTAAACATTTTAGGAGGTAATATTTATGAAAATAAAAAGTTTAGCTACTATAACTGTATCAGCATTATTGTTAACGGCTTGTGGCAATGGATCATCAGGAAGTGATACTAAAGCAGACAGTTCAAATAATAAAGGTAATAATAATAATGTGATTGCGCTAAATAAAATAAAAACAAATCCTGAAGATGCAGTGAAGAAAGCTCAAGATGTATATAGTGGGCAAAATTTAAAAGGGATTTCCTATGAAAAAAGTAATGGAGAATGGTCTTATAAAATTGAACAACAAAAATCAGGAGAAGAATCTGAAGTAATAATTTCAGATAAAAATAAAAAAGTGTTAAATAAAGAAACTGAAAAAGAAGATTCTGTTAATAAAAACGATGAGTTTAAATATAAAGATGCTATCGGTTATAAAGAAGCAATCAAAAAAGGACAAAAAGAATTTGATGGAGATGTTAAAGAATGGTCTCTATCAGAAGATAACGGTAAACTTGTATATGATATGGACTTGAAAAAAGGTAAGACTAAACATGAAATCAGTGTTGATGCAAAAAATGGTGAAATACTAAGTAATGAACAAGATTAGTAAATTATTTAAACCCACCTAAATGATGAACTGACCCCAAATAACGGGAATAAAATAAAAACACTTTCGTTGAATTTATTTAAAATGAATCATACGGAGGTGTTTTTTCTGTGAAAATAATGTCTTATTCAATAGAAACAAAATATAAAACTATTGAAGTGGAAACAATCAATTTGGATGGGTATTTTTAAGGGCAAAAAAAGGGCAAACACTTAGAAACATATTTTTTTTCTAAATAAAGTTAAAAAACCTTGATATAACAGCCTTTATAGACAATGAAGAACAGTTGTAAAACCACTATATAGTATCCGGTGGAATGCTTGAATTTTAATAATAATATATTTAGTAAAGATAAATAGTAAAATCTAGTTTCTACCATTAAAATGAAAGAAAAATACAATCAGTATTTTTATAGCACTGGCATGGCACTGAAACATCAAAAACACTGATGATACGGGGAATATAGTAGCCTTCCCAGGACACTAATAGCGTTAAATAGCGCACATTCCAAACTTAGAAACCTCATAACGACGGGGTTTCTTTTATTTTGTCTACAATGAAGTACAATAGAAAACTTAGAACAAGAACTGCAATTACTAAATATTCAAGTAGATGAAGCACAAGCCGAAGATATTTTAGAAAATATGAACTTTACTGGATAAAAAATATGATCATCCATTATCACTTCCACGATGAGAAAAGCAAAGAATTGCCATTGTTAGAGTTATTTTGAAAGGCGCACCTATTATTATTTTAGATGAAGCGACTACAAGTATTGATCCAGAAAATGAACACCTCATACAACAAGCAATTGATGAGTTAAGTAAAGGTAAAACTTTAATGACTATCGCACATAGGATAGGAACGATTAAAAATACTAATGAGATTATCGTACTTAATGAAGTCAAATAATTCAACTCGTAATCATCATACATTACTTCAAACATGAGGAATGTACTAAAATTTTATAACTATAAAAAAGCAATCATAAAGTTGAAGATTATAATAGGTGTTTAATCGAGGCATTTAAATATATTGAGGGAAGTTCATGGAATATTTGAAAATAAAGATATAAGTAATTATGAATATGTATCAATTTTTATCTAGCAAATTAAATATTCTTTGACACTGTATACCATCAATTTTGAAGGTTTTAAAAAGAGAAATGTTAAGTTACTGTAAAAAGCATTGAACAATTTTGTTGTACGTAATAAAATAGTATTATGAAGTACTCCATTACTTCATTCTTTTTGAGCCACCTTCTCCCTTGGAAGGTGGTTATTTTTTATGTGTTTTTTTAAAATGATTGTTTGAAAATAAATTGAAAAGTGTAAATAAATTTAATAGTAAGAACTTTGATTTTAAATTTATATCAAATAGGTTATTTGTGTTGTAAGTTATTAAATTATGTTATCTTATTAATGTTCTTTATTTAAAAAAATAATTAAGGGTTTGTATAAAACATATCTCCATATTGAGTAGTTCAATTGCGAAAGGAAATACACATTTTGATAATCAATATAAATAGTTTTAATACAAAAAGCGAATTAGAAGGAGATTATTGAATTGGAAAAATTACTATCTATCATAGTACCTGTTTACAACAAAGCGTATTTTCTAGAAACGTGTATAGAATCTATCAATAAACTTAATATCAATAAAGATAAAATAGAAGCAATTTTTGTTGATGATCGTTCAAGTGATAATTCATTAGAAATTGTTGAATCATTTGCTACTAAATATGATTTTATAAAGGTAATACAATTAGCTGAAAATACAGGTAGCCCATCTGAGCCTAGAAATGTAGGTATGAAGAATGCTACAGGTGAATATATAACTTTCTTAGATGCTGATGATTGGTTAGATCCGGAAGGGCTCCCAATATTATTAAATCAAGCAAAAGTTCATCATTCTGATGTAGCGTTTGGCCAAAGTGTTAAACATTCAGAAAAAGCTATAAAGAAAATTGGGAGATTTAGTTCTTATAAAAATGATAATCATTTGGTTCCATACGAAATTGAAAAAATATTTAGAGCAGTTGGTCCACCGGGCAAAATAATTAAGCGTGATATTATCATTGATAATGAAATTTATTTTAAACATATGAAATACGGCGAAGATAAATTATTTTTCATAGAAGCAATATCTAAATGTAAGACAGCTTCAATGAATCCTAAGCCGACTTATCACGTGAATCGTTATACTTATAATCAATCATTAGTCGGTCAAACGGATATAATTGAAAAAACTAAATTAAATTTAACAGTTTTAGATGAAGTTCTGAAACTTGAACTTCCAAGTAACGCAGAGTTTGAAGCGATTAGTCGAATTGTGGAAGTTGATTATATGTCGCGATTATTTAAAAATACCAGGTTTTTAAAAGCTGAAAATAAACCCGTATTTTATGAATTATTTGATGAAATGGTATTAATGTTAGCATCATATGGTAAAAATATTGAAGATTATTTATTGACTGATACATTTAAAAATATTTATCAATTTTTGAAGAATAAAGAATATCAAAAATTAATAGAATTTATAACTATGCTACAACAAGGTGGTAAAGCAAATAAATTTGTTAAAAATAACCGAGTCCATTTCTTAATGCCAGAAACTTTAAGTGATGCTTTACCAATTAAAGATCCAGTATTTGCTGTATATGAAGGTACACATTTAATAGAGGGAGCTTTTAAAGATGTAATTCGTGTATATAAAGATGATCAAACAATTATTGATAAAGTAATGCTGAATGAAATAAATAATGAAATACATGATGTGACTATCAATTTTGAAATAAATAATAATTATATTTATATCGATACGGAAGATTTGAACCAATGTGATTTTGCATTCAATATATTCTTAATTTATGATGGATATAAATCAATTTATGTGAATATGAATTTACCTAATGCAAGTCAAAGGGCAAGTTTAAACAGACAAAATTTTAAAGCCGAGTTTGTATCAGCAACAAAGTCTAGAAATAAAGCCAATAGTTTAAACGAATATTTAACATATAAACCGAATTCGGTATCACTTGTTAAAAAAGCGAATTTATATAAAGATGTTGAATTTAAACAACTTGCTGAAAAAAGTTTAGAAATTGGAGAATTGGTAGATATTACGGATGTTGTGAAAACTGCTAAAGGTACGCCAAGGTTTATTACATCTGATGGTTATTACTTAACTGCTAATAAAAAGAATGTGTACCCTGTTGATAAAGACAAGGAAGATAAGTATATATATCGTAAACCTAATGATGTTACTGTATTGAAGAAATGTAAAGAGTACAAAAATAGAAATTTTGAGGGCGAACCAGTTAATATTTTAAATTCAGGTGATAATTTAGAAATTCAAAAAATAGTTTTATCCTCTAAAGGTACACCGAGACTCAAAACTAACCGTGGCACCTTTATTACGGCAAATCTTGGATTTGTAACGGAAACATGAATTTTCAAAGATATTTAACATATAATAAATAATGGAATTTAAGCTATGAAGATATCTGTATAGATGTCTTTATAGCTTTTTTCTATTACATAACATAATCATTTAAGGTGTGATGTTAAATTTTAATTCATATTCTCGTTAAATGATTACTTTTTATTTAAAAATAAAAATGCAATATAAGCAGTGTTTTGAATTGTCTAACAATATTAATGAATTCGAAATACTGTTTTAATATTAAATTTACATAGTTGTGGTTTATTTAATTGTGCGTAATACACTTAGGGATTCAAAACTGTTTCGTAAATTAAATAAATTAACAGATAAAGAAAATTTATAGTTAAGTAAGAAAAAACAGACAATTTAATTACGTATTATTTTATAGTGAACGTAAGGAACGATAGCTAAACAAAATAATTAATTAAAAGCATCGTTTTCAATATAAAAACAGTCATAATAATTAAAATTTAACGAGGAGTGTTTACAATGGAAGGTTTATTCGAAGCAATTAAAAGTACAGTTCAAGCTGGTGTCGCAGGAGATGGCGCTAAATTAGGGACAAGCATTGTAAGTATCGTGGAAAATGGTGTAGGTTTAGTATCAAAATTATTCGGATTCTAGGTTTTAATTTAATATAAATTAATTAACTAATAAAGGAGATATTCAAATGACTAAATTAGCAGAAGCAATTGCAAACACAGTAGAAGCAGCGAAATCAGGTAATGGTACAGATTTAGGTTCAAGTATTGTAGATATCGTATCAAGTGGTGCAAGCTTAGTAGGAAAACTATTCGGACTATAAGTCTTTTATAAATAAAAAAATACAAATTAAAGGGGTAATTAATTATGGCAGGATTATTTGAAGCAATCAAAGAAACAGTACAAGCAGGCATCGCAGGAGATGGCGCTAAATTAGGGACAAGCATTGTAAGTATCGTGGAAAATGGTGTAGGTTTAGTATCAAAATTATTCGGATTCTAGGTTTTAATTTAATATAAATTAATTAACTAATAAAGGAGATATTCAAATGACTAAATTAGCAGAAGCAATTGCAAACACAGTAGAAGCAGCGAAATCAGGTAATGGTGCAGATTTAGGTTCAAGTATTGTAGATATCGTATCAAGTGGTGCAAGCTTAGTAGGAAAACTATTCGGACTATAAGTCTTTTATAAATAAAAAAATACAAATTAAAGGGGTAATTAATTATGGCAGGATTATTTGAAGCAATCAAAGAAACAGTACAAGCAGGTATCGCAGGAGACGGCGCTAAATTAGGAACAAGTATCGTAAGCATCGTGGAAAATGGTGTAGGTTTAGTATCAAAATTATTAGGATTCTAGTTTTTCAATAATATATCCAATGGTCAGGGTGATAACCTTGGCCATTTTTTTATGTGTAAAAAATGTGTATACTGAAATGGTTAAAGATTATTAGTGATGAACGGAGGAAGGTTTAAATGACAATCAAAAACTTACTTATAGATTTTGATGATACATTAGTAGATTTTCATGATGCTGAAACTTTCGCATTTGATAAATTGACAAAAAATTATAACTTAAAAACAAATAAAGAAGACTTAGACGTCTTTATGAAAGTTAACCAAGCGCATTGGGATGCATTTCAAAAAAATGAGCTTACTAAAGATGAAGTGTTAAGTAAAAGGTTTGAAGCGTACTTTAAATTACATGATTTAGTAATAGATGGTGTGGAAGCAGATTTTATATTTAGAGATGAGTTAGCCAATGCACCTATTAAACATTTTACAAATACGGTTGAAACACTAGATATTTTAAAAGATAATTATGATTTGTATATAGTAACTAATGGTGTTTTAGAAACACAAGAACGTAGAATTGAGAAAACTAACATCGGTCATTGGTTTAAAGGTGTGTTTGTATCAGAACAAACAGGATATCAAAAGCCAATGCCAGAGTTTTTTGATTATGTATTTGATAAAATTGGCGAAGAGAAACGTAAAGAATCAATGATTATTGGTGATTCAGTGACTTCTGATATATTAGGAGGCAAAAATGCTGAAATAGCAACTTGTTGGTTTAACCCTAGAAAAAATGTGAATGAGACAACAATAAGACCTGATTATACAATTTCTTCATTAGATGAAATAGTGGTTCATATTCAATAAAAAAGGCGGGACAGAAATCATAAGTTTAAAAATTGATTTCAAAGACCCGCTTTTATATTGCTCTGTGTTCTTAAAGAATTATAATGAGTTCACAATTGATAATAGAGTAAATGCTTATTATAATAAATTTAAATTATTGATCTGGTGACCATACTAAAACATCATGGCCTTCTTTGTTGGCTTCTTCTAAATCAGTGAAACCATGTTTGATGAAAAATTGTTTTGATTGATTACGTGCAATTACTTTAATTGGTAATCCCTGATCCTTAGCGAAATCTAACAACGCTTTACCGTAACCTCGATTTTGGAAATCACGTAAAACCTCTAATTTCCACAATACATTATAATCGTCGAAATTAGGGAAGTGTTTCTCTTCTACATCACCTTTACGATATAGTGCCATCCTTGCACCTAATCGATCGCCGACATAAATGCCATAAAATGGTGAATCTGAACTTGCATCAATCATCTCACCGCGAAGCTCATCGACTAAATATAAATCTCCATTTCCAAAGTTCCTAAAATCTTCGAATAATTCGTCAGTTCTGTAATTAATATAAAGACGCTTTACGCTAGTCATTGCATCTTCCCCCTTTGTATTATTAAAGATTATTATACCTTATTTTATGACTTTTTTCACAAAAATGACTGCTTGAAACTCTATTTTGTTAATTTATTATCTTTTTTAAAACTATCTAAACATAAAAAAATTGAACAGTTGCAACATTAATGTTTAAGCGTATTGTATGGCTTCTATTTGAAAATTTGATATTTGTAAGCCGTATAATTGTCAATATTGGATATAAACTTTATACTGATTAGGAATAGAGTAACATAAGGAGAATTACGCATGGATTGTATGACGACAAAACTCAATGAAAAAGATCAATTTATATCAAAACTAAAAAAAAGTGATTCAACGCTAGGACAGTTTTACAACTTAGATGCCATGGATGGAAAGAGTTATTATGAACGCTTAACAGCTTCTAATAATGGCAGAGAAGTTGAATTAGCTAATATCATAAAAGAATATATGAGTGATTTATCTTTAACAGAACAACAAGAAAGAAACATTGCATTATTAAGTGACGGTGCGAAGGTGATTATTGGAGGGCAACAAGCCGGCTTGTTCGGTGGGCCATTATATACTTTCCATAAAATCTTTTCTATTATTACGTTAAGTGAGAAATTATCGAAAGAACATGATAAAAACGTGGTCCCTGTATTTTGGATTGCTGGGGAAGACCATGATTTTGATGAAGTTAATCATACTTATGCTTATAATACACAATATGCTAAATTGCAAAAAATAAAATATCATACAATGACACCTCCTGAAACTAGTGTTTCTAGGTATTATCCTGATAAAGAACAATTAAAAGAAACTTTACAACAGTTTTTTAAACAAATGACCGAAACAGCACACTCTAAACCATTATTAAAAATGTGTAATGACATTATTGAAGAGAATGATAGCTGGACAGATATGTTTAAAGCTTTGTTACACGAAGTATTTAAGTTTTATGGCTTGCTAATTATAGATGCAAATGATGCTAATTTAAGAAGTTTGGAACAACCATTTATAAAGCATATTATTGAACATCATAGTGAAGTAGATGAAGCGTTTAGAAATACACAAAAGCAAACCTTAGCAAGTGGATTAGAACAAATGATTCAAACAGATACGAATGTCCATATATTTATGAATGATGGCAATATGAGGCAATTATTAACTTTTAAAGATGATAAATTTTATTTGAATAAATCAGATAAATATTTTTCGAAAGAGGAATTATTAAAAATAGTAGATTCTGATCCGCAGCTCTTTTCAAATAATGTTGTTACTAGACCAGTTATGGAAGAATGGTTGTTTAATACAGTTGCTTTTGTGGGTGGACCAAGTGAAATTAAATATTGGACTGAATTAAGTGATGTATTTAAAACGTTAGATGTAACAATGCCGATTGTATTGCCACGTTTGCGTATTAGCTATTTATATGAGAGAACTGAAAAACTAATTCAACAATATCAATTAGATAGAAATTCAATTATCGAAAAAGGTATTGAAGATGATAAAGCGCAGTTCGTGCGTGCTCAAGCTTCACAAGAGTTTATAAATCAAATAGAGCAGTTGAAAGAACAACAATATCAGTTATATCAAACATTGCAAGCTGAAGTAGCTAATAGCAATGATAATAAACAATTATTGGATAAAAATAATGAAATACACCAGAAACAATATGATTATTTAATTAACAGATATTTATTAAATATAGAACGAGAAAATAAAATTAGCATTAAACATTTTAAAGAATTAAGTGAAGTTCTCCATCCAATGGGAGGATTACAAGAAAGAATCTGGAATCCGCTACAAATTATGAATGATTTTGGGATGGATGTGTTCAGTCCCTCCACCTATCCACCACTTTCTTACACTTTTGACCATATCATCATTAAACCTTAGAGCCACAAGCTTTAGCTCGATTCATCAAAAAGATGAATCGGGCATTTTTTTATGTAAAACGATAAATTTTGGCGAATATTGTATAATTAGTGGAGGATAGTGGTGAGATGTGGTAAATTATATATATGAGAAGGTGAGGTGATTATAAATGTTCATGGGAGAATACGAACATCAGTTGGATACAAAAGGACGCATGATTGTTCCATCAAAATTTCGTTATGACTTAAATGAACGTTTTATAATCACTCGAGGCCTTGATAAATGTTTATTTGGTTATACTTTGGAAGAATGGCAAGTTATTGAAGAAAAAATGAAAACCTTACCAATGACTAAAAAAGATGCACGTAAATTTATGCGTATGTTCTTTTCTGGTGCTGTTGAAGTGGAACTTGATAAACAAGGGCGTATTAACATTCCGCAGAACTTACGCCAATATGCAAACTTAAGTAAGGAATGTACAGTAATAGGTGTCTCAAATAGAATAGAAATTTGGGATAGAGAAACTTGGAACAGCTTCTATGATGAATCTGAAGATAGTTTTGAAGATATTGCTGAAGACTTAATTGACTTTGATTTTTAATATGGAGGCGTTATTTTGTTTCATCATGTCAGCGTAATGCTCAAAGAGACCATTGATTATTTGAATATAAAAGAAGATGGCGTGTATGTCGACTGTACATTAGGTGGAGCAGGTCATGCACTATATTTAATAAATCAACTAGGTGACAAAGGAAGACTGATAGCAATAGATCAAGATACTACAGCTATTGAAAATGCAAAAGAAGTTTTAAAAGATCATTTGCATAAAGTAACCTTTGTCCATAACAACTTTAGAAAATTAACTGAAATTTTAAATGATTTGAATATTGAAAAAGTTGATGGTATTTATTACGACTTAGGTGTCTCTAGCCCACAGCTAGACGTACCTGAGCGCGGTTTTAGTTATCATCACGATGCGAAGTTGGATATGCGTATGGATCAATCCCAATCACTATCAGCCTATGAAGTCGTTAATGATTGGGAGTTTGAAAAATTAGTGAAAATTTTCCATCGCTATGGCGAAGAGAAATTTGCTAAACAAATTGCCCGACGCATTGAACAAAACAGGGAACAACAGCCAATCGAAACGACATTAGAACTTGTTGATGTCATAAAAGAAGGTATACCTGCCAAAGCAAGGCGAAAAGGTGGGCATCCAGCAAAAAGAATTTTCCAAGCAATTAGAATAGCGGTAAATGATGAATTATCATCATTTGAAGACTCATTAGAACAAGCGATAGATTTAGTAAAAGTAGATGGTAGAATTTCAGTCATAACCTTCCATTCATTGGAAGATCGTTTATGCAAGCAAATGTTTCAAGAGTACGAAAAGGGGCCAGATGTACCAAGGGGATTGCCAGTCATACCCGAAGCATACACACCTAAATTGAAACGCGTTAACCGTAAACCTATTACCGCTACTGATGAAGATTTAGAAAATAATAATAGAGCGCGTAGTGCGAAGTTACGTGTTGCAGAAATATTAAAATAAGGAGTGAATGTTGAGTGGCAGTAGAAAAGATATATCAACCTTATAATGAACCAGAAACACAAATTCCTGAGTCGCAACCGTCGACCCAGCCCAAAACCGTAAAACGCAAAGTCGTAGTTAAACTTACAAAATTTGAGAAAATGTTATACATAGGACTTATAACAGTAATTGCATTAATAAGTATTTATATGCTATCTTTAAAAATGGATGCGTATGATACTCGAGGAAAAATTGCAGATTTAGATACAAAAATCGAAAAACAATCAAGTGAAAATAGCGCAATAGAATCTGAAATTAAAAAGAACTCTTCATATGAACGCATTTACGATAAGGCCAAAAACGAAGGAATGAGCCTTAAGAACGACAATGTAAAGGTAGTGCGTAATAATGGCGAAGCGAAAAATTAGATTAAAAAAACCAAAGTTTCTTATTAAACAAAGTAAAATAGGGGCAGTCCTACTCATTCTTGGATTCGGACTGCTCTTTTTTACGTTGGTTTTAAGATACTCATATATAATGTTAACTGGACATTCTTCAGGCGAAGATTTAATTATGAAGGCAAACGAAAAGTATTTAGTTAATAGCCAGCAACAACCTGAACGTGGAAAAATCTATGACCGAAATGGAAAAATTTTGGCAGAAGATGTAGAACGGTATAAAGTCGTTGCTATCATTGATAAAAAAGCAAGTGAAGGTAGCGATAAGCCGAAACACGTTACAGATAAGAAGGAAACTGCTAAGAAATTAGCAACGGTCATTGATATGTCAGCTAAAGAGATTGAAGACAAATTAGATAATAAAAAAGCGTTCCAAGTTGAATTTGGACAAAAAGGAACTGATTTAACATATCAAGAAAAAGAAAAAATTGAAAAAATGAAGTTACCTGGCGTAACGCTTTATCCAGAGACTGAACGTTTTTACCCTAATGGAAATTTTGCATCACATTTAATTGGAATGGCTCAGAAAGATCCGGATAGCGGTGATTTAAAAGGTGCTATGGGCGTTGAGAAAATTTTTGATAGTTATTTATCTGGACAAAAAGGTGCATTATCTTATATCCATGATATTTGGGGCTATATTGCACCTAATACTAAAAAAGAAAAAACACCTCAACGTGGTGATGATGTACATTTAACTCTAGATTCTAATATTCAAGTATTTGTTGAAGAGGCTTTAGATGGCATGGTCGAACATTATAAACCGAAAGATTTATTCGCTGTGGTAATGGATGCACATACTGGTGAAATACTAGCGTTTAGTCAGCGACCTACTTTTAATCCAGAAACAGGAAAAGACTTTGGTAAGAAATGGGCGAATGATTTATATCAAAACACGTATGAGCCTGGTTCAACCTTTAAGTCTTACGGCTTAGCAGCTGCTATTCAAGAAGGGAAATTTGACCCAGATAAAAAATATACAGCTGAACCTAGAGAAGTCATGGGATCAAAAATTTCTGACTGGAACAAAGTGGGTTGGGGAGAAATTCCAATGTCACTAGGATTCACGTATTCATCTAATACACTAATGATGCATCTGCAAGATTTAGTTGGTGCAGATAAAATGAAAGACTGGTATGAGAAATTCGGTTTCGGCCAATCTACAAATGGTATGTTTGATGGTGAAGCAACTGGCGGTATCGCTTGGGATAATGAAGCGCAACAGAAAACTTCTTCATTCGGGCAATCTACCACGGTAACACCTGTGCAAATGCTTAAAGCACAATCTGCCTTCTTTAACGGTGGTAATATGATTAAACCTTGGTACGTTGATAACATAACGAACCCTGTTAGCAAAGATACTTTTTATAAAGGCAAGAAAGAATATGATGGTAAACCTATAACGAAAGATACTGCTAAAAAAGTGCGTACTGAGCTAGATAAAGTTATAAATAGTGAAGATAGCCATGCTAAGAACTATAAAATTGATGGTTATGATGTTGCAGGTAAAACAGGTACAGCACAAGTTGCGGACCCGGACAATGGTGGTTATGCAGAAGGTGAAAACCCATATTTTGTTAGCTTTATAGGTGATGCACCAAAAGATGATCCTGAGGTAATCGTTTATGCTGGCATGAGTTTAGCCCAAAAAAATGATCAAGAAGCCTATGAAATGGGTGTAAGTAAAGCATTTAAACCTATTATGGAAAATACACTCAAATACCTAAATGTTGGAGATAAAAATTCTAAAGACAAGTCAGATGTGAAATATAGTGAAGTTCCTAACGTTGAAGGACAAGAAATTCAAAAAGCGCAAGATAAACTAAACGGTAAGTCTCTAAAACCAATAGTTATTGGTAATGGAGAAAAAGTTACTAAGCAATCTGTGAGCGCTAATAAAGAAGTGTTGCCTAACACTAAAGTATTATTACTGACAGATAGTGATGTTACAATGCCTGATATGACAGGTTGGTCGAAAGAAGAGGTTGTCGCATTTGAGTTACTTACTAAGACTAAAGTAACAACAAAAGGTAGCGGATTTGTATCGAACCAATCAGTAACTAAAGGACAAAAAATAAGTAGCAAAGATAAAATTGAAGTAACGTTATCATCGGAAGATGTAAACGGTCAAACTTCAAAAGCTGAATCTGATTCGAAAAAAGACTCAGATGACAATAAAGATTCAAAAGACAACAAGGATTCAAAAGATAAAGAAGAAAACAAAGACTCAGGTGACAATAAAGATTCAAAAGACAATGAATCATAACCTGAGCTAAGTTGATTATTCTTAATGTGAACATTTCATTAGAATTTAAAACTTATTATGTAATCAATTTTGAGGTGGAAATAGAAGTAGACTAATCATTGAACGTTGTAATAAAGTAGCAACAGTTTCAATTGATTAGCTACTAATCTCAATACATATATATGGCTAACTGAAGAGCATAACGACTTAATCCAATTAAATAAATAAAGGAGCACAATATGGTTTATTTACTCGCAATTATCGCACTGTTAATCACGTTTATATTAGTTCCAGTGCTAATACCAACATTGAAACGAATGAAATTTGGACAAAGTATTAGAGAAGAAGGCCCACAGAGCCACATGAAGAAAACAGGTACACCTACTATGGGTGGATTAACTTTTCTCATTAGTATTATTGTAACTTCAATTTTAGCAATCATTTTTATGGATAATTCTAATCCTGTTATCTTGTTATTATTTGTAACAGTAGGTTTTGGTTTGATTGGATTTATTGATGATTACATCATCGTTGTAAAGAAAAACAATGAAGGTTTAACAAGTAAACAAAAATTCTTAGCTCAAATAGGTATCGCAGTTATCTTTTTTATTTTAAGCCAAGTATTTAACTTAACTGATTTTTCTACTGGAATTCATTTGCCTTTTACAAATATTGAAGTACCACTTTCAATTGCGTATGTAATTTTCATAGTCTTTTGGCAAGTAGGGTTTTCAAATGCAGTTAATTTAACAGATGGATTAGATGGACTAGCGACAGGATTATCTATCATTGGCTTTGTAATGTATGCAATTATGGCTTACATACAAGGTGCAACATCTATCGGATTGTTCTGTGTGATTATGATTTTTGCATTGATTGGTTTCTTACCATTCAATTTAAATCCGGCTAGAGTCTTTATGGGAGACACGGGCAGTCTAGCATTAGGTGGGATATTTGCTACTATTTCTATTATGCTAAACCAAGAATTGTCACTGATTTTCATTGGTTTTGTATTTGTGGCAGAAACCTTATCAGTTATGATACAGGTAACTTCATTCAAATTGACTGGAAAACGTATTTTCAAAATGTCACCACTACATCATCATTTCGAATTAATTGGTTGGAATGAGAAGAAAGTAACGACAGTATTCTGGACAGTAGGCTTGATTACAGGACTCATCGGTTTATGGATTGGAGTGAACTAAATTGCTGAAATATACAGAATTAGAAAATAAAAATGTATTAGTTATTGGATTAGCGAAAAGTGGTTATGAAGCTGCGAAATTATTAAAAAAACTTGGTGCAAATGTAATCGTCAATGACGGTAAAGATTTGAGTCAAGATGCACATGCAATAGATTTAGAAAATATGGGAATTACTGTAATTGGTGGAGAACACCCACTTTCCTTGTTAGATAGTAATCCTATTATTTTTAAAAATCCGGGCATTCCATATAATGTTCCACTGATAGAAGCAGCAACTGAAAAAGGATTAAAAATATTAACTGAAGTAGAACTCAGTTATTTAATATCAGAAGCACCAATTATCGGTGTGACTGGTACAAATGGTAAAACTACAGTTACTTCATTAATTGGAGATATGTTTCAAAAAAGCAGAGTAACAGGTAAGCTATCAGGTAATATTGGCTATGTGGCTTCAAAAATAGCACAAGAAGTCACAGCTAATGACTATTTGATTACGGAGTTATCGTCTTTCCAATTACTTGGTATCGATAAGTATAAACCGCATATAGCTATAATTACGAATATATATTCAGCACATCTTGATTATCATGAATCACTAGAAAATTATCAAAATGCTAAGAAAAAAATATATATTAATCAAACTGAAAATGATTATTTAATTTGTAATTATCATCAACGTCACTTAATCGAATCTGAGTCACTGAAAGCAAAAACGTATTATTTTTCAACACATCAAGAAGTAGACGGAATTTATGTTGAGAGTGGCTACATTGTATTCAAAGGATTTAGAATAATTCATATAGATGATCTTGTGCTTCCTGGTGAACATAACTTGGAAAATATTCTTGCTGCAGTGTTAGCAGCATTACTTTCTGGAGTTTCTGTTAAAGCAATTATTGATAGTTTGACATCATTCTCAGGTATTGAACACCGCTTACAATATATTGGAACGAATAAAACAAATAAGTACTACAATGATTCAAAAGCTACGAATACATTGGCTACACAATTTGCATTAAATTCATTTAAACAACCAATCATTTGGTTATGTGGTGGGTTAGATCGTGGCAATGACTTTGATGAACTTATTCCACATATGAAAAATGTAAGAGTTATGGTAACTTTTGGTGAGACAAAAGAAAAATTCGTGAAGTTAGGTGAAAGTCAAGGTAAGTACGTCATTACAGCTTCCGATGTTCAAGATGCCGTAGATAAGATACAGTCTGTCATAGAACCAAATGACGTGGTATTATTATCGCCAGCATGTGCAAGTTGGGATCAGTACAATACTTTTGAAGAGCGTGGGAATAAATTTATTAAGAGTTTCCAAGCTAATTTACCTTCTTTTTAAAGGGTGTGATATTAAATGTCTGACAAAGTTAGTGAATTTGACTCTGATTACTTAAAAGAGAAACGAGCAAAAAGACGGAAAAGACAAAAGCAAATTCAATATTCAGTATTTGGTGTTTTATTATTTATAATTATTTTAATATTGATTTATATGTTTACACCTTTGAGTAAGATTAGTAGTGTAGAGATTAGCGGGAATGATAATACATCTAAGAATGCAATTAATAGAGCTATAAACGTAAAAGACAATTCGAGAATGTACACTTATAGCACGACTAATGCTCAAAACAAACTTGAAGAAAGTACACTTATTAAAAGTGCAGAAGTAAAAAAACATTTTCCGAATAAGTTAACTGTGAAAATGTCAGAAAAGAAAATTGTGGCTCTAACTAAAAAGAAAGATAAATATGTACCTGTTTTAGAAGACGGTACAGAGTTAGAAGACTATGATGGTAACGCTACTGATAATGGACCAATTCTTGAAGGATTTGAAAAAGATAAAAAAGAAAAGATTATACAAGCGCTTTCTGAAATGCCTGCAAAGGTTAGAGGGATGATAGCAGAAATTAAATTTGATCCTCAAGAAAATGCACAAAATCAAATCAAATTATTCACAACAGATGATATTCAAATTCTTGGTAATTTAAATACAATTGGCAAAAAAATGAAATACTATCCACAAATGTCACAATCATTAGAACGTGATGAATCTGGAGAATTAAAAAAAGCAGGGTATATTGATTTATCAGTAGGTGCATCGTTTATTCCATATAGTGGTGGTAGCACTGCAAAATCTTCAAGTGATCAAAATGTGGATAAGGGTACAACAGAAGAAGATAAGGCAAAAGATGAGCTTCAAAGTGCATTAAATAAGATTAATAAGAAAACGGACAAAAATAATTAAAAAATTTCGACAAATACTTATCTTTATAGTTCACAAGCGTCAAAACCTATTGTAAACTATTAATAGTGTGAATTTGAATAAGTTATTGTCAGGAGGTGCCTATCTATGGAAGAGCATTATTACGTAAGTATAGATATCGGTTCATCGAGCGTTAAAACGATAGTAGGCGAGAAATTTCACAACGGTATAAATGTGATAGGTACAGGACAGACCTACACAAGTGGGATTAAAAATGGTCTTATTGATGATTTCGATATTGCTAAACAAGCAATTAAAGATACAATCAAGAAAGCCTCTATTGCTTCAGGAGTAGATATTAAGGAAGTATTTTTAAAACTGCCTATTATCGGAACAGAGGTATTTGATGAATCTAATGAAATAGAATTTTATGAAGATACTGAATTAGATGGTACACATATTGAAAGTGTACTTGAAAGTATTCGCGATAAAAATGATGTACCAGAAACTGAAATCATTAACGCATTCCCAATTAAATTTATTGTTGATGGCGAGAATGAAGTTTCTGATCCAAAAGAACTGATTGCTAGACATAGTCTGAAAGTTGAAGCTGGTGTTATTGCAATACAAAAATCAATATTAATTAATATGATTAAATGTGTTGAATCATGTGGTGTGGATGTACTTGATGTATATTCAGACGCATATAACTATGGCTCAGTACTTTCAGTTACTGAAAAAGAATTAGGCGCATGTGTAATCGACATTGGTGAAGATATCACGCAACTTGCATTTTACGAGCGTGGTGAATTAGTTGATGCAGATGCATTAGAAATGGCAGGTCGAGATATTACTGAAGATATAGCTACAGGCTTAAATACTTCATATGAGACTGCTGAAAAAATTAAACATCAATATGGACACGCTTTCTTTGACTCTGCTTCTGATCATGATGTGTTTACCGTTGAACAAGTCAATAGTGACGAAGAAGCGGAATTCACCCAAAAAGATTTAGCAGACATAATTGAAGCACGCGTCGAAGATATTTTCTTTAATGTGTTTGAAGTGTTACAAGAATTAGGACTTACAAAAGTAAATGGTGGTTTTGTTATCACAGGTGGTTCTGCAAACTTATTAGGAGTTAAGGAATTGCTTCAAGATATGGTGAGTGAGAAAGTGAGAATTCACACACCATCACAAATGGGTATTAGAAAACCTGAGTTCTCATCAGCAATTTCAACAATTTCTAGTAGCATTACTTTCGACGAATTACTAGATTATGTTACAATTAGTAATCATGACAGTGAAGAATTCGAGGAAGAAGTCATCGAATCTGATGAAAGAGAACATAGTACAAAATCAAGTGGATTTGATTGGTTTAAGAAAAAATCGAACAAACATGAAGAGCCTCAAACGTCATCAACTGAGTCAAGAGAAGCAACTAATGCTGTTGAAACAGAAGAAGAGCCAGAGGTGTACGATAACGAAGTAAACATCGATCATGATGAAGAACGTAAACCTCAAGACAAAGAAGAAGGTAAATTCAAAAAACTTATGAAATCTCTATTCGATTGATTGGCCATTAAAACTAGGAGGAAATATAAATGTTAGAATTTGAACAAGGATTTAATCATTTAGCGACGTTAAAAGTCATCGGTGTAGGGGGCGGCGGTAATAACGCTGTAAACCGTATGATTGACCATGGTATGAATAATGTTGAATTTATTTCAATTAATACGGATGGACAAGCTTTAAATTTATCAAAAGCTGAGTCTAAAATCCAAATTGGTGAAAAATTAACACGTGGTTTAGGTGCTGGTGCCAACCCTGAAATTGGTAAAAAAGCTGCTGAAGAGTCACGTGAACAAATTGAAGATGCTATCCAAGGTGCCGATATGGTATTCGTAACTGCTGGTATGGGTGGCGGTACTGGTACAGGTGCTGCTCCAGTTGTAGCAAAAATTGCTAAAGAAATGGGCGCATTAACAGTAGGCGTTGTAACACGTCCGTTTGGTTTTGAAGGCCGTAAACGTCAAACACAAGCTGCAGCTGGTGTTGAAGCTATGAAAGCTGCTGTTGATACATTAATCGTTATTCCTAATGATCGTTTATTAGACATCGTTGATAAATCAACTCCAATGATGGAAGCGTTCAAAGAAGCAGATAACGTGTTACGTCAAGGTGTTCAAGGTATCTCTGACTTAATCGCTGTATCTGGTGAAGTTAACCTAGACTTTGCAGACGTTAAAACAATTATGTCTAACCAAGGTTCAGCTTTAATGGGTATTGGTGTTTCTTCAGGTGAAAATCGTGCAGTAGAAGCAGCTAAAAAAGCAATTTCTTCACCTTTATTAGAAACTTCTATTGTAGGTGCACAAGGTGTACTTATGAATATTACAGGTGGAGAATCATTATCACTTTTCGAAGCGCAAGAAGCAGCAGATATTGTGCAAGATGCAGCAGACGAAGATGTAAATATGATTTTTGGTACAGTAATTAACCCAGAATTACAAGATGAAATCGTTGTAACAGTTATTGCAACTGGTTTTGAAGATAAACCTTCATCACAAGGTCGTAAAGCTTCGAACACTGGTTTTGGTAATAGTGCAACAAGCGGAAGTACTACTAAAGAAGACACAATTTCTTCAAGTTCAGTAAGTGCTTCACAAGCATCGTCAGATAGTGCTAGTGAAAGTAGAGCCCACACAACTAACGAAGATGATATTCCAAGTTTCATCAGAAATAGAGAAGAAAGACGTTCAAGAAGAACTAGACGTTAGTCGCAACAATTTTTGTAGACTAAATTAAATAATAAAGTGTCATCAGGTCAGTAGATCTGATGACTTTTTTAAATTTAAGTAATAATAAAATGTTGCTTTTATATATCCTATGGAGGTTTGTGGTCATGCAAGAAAAATTTATTAAAAAGCATCATATATTAGATTATGAGCACGATTATTTAAAAAAAGTAAAATTGGGTATAACAACAAGAGAAGACGGTTTTAGTCCTTTCCCTCGTAACGCTTTTAATATGGCAAGATATATTGATGATAATCAACAGAGTATCACTCAACATCAAGAAATGCTTGCTACTACAATTGACTTTCCTAGAGAGCAATGGGTTTTTCCAATTCAAACTCATGAAAATAAAGTTGTAGAAGTAACTGAACAAGATAGAGGTACTAATATTGATTCACTGACAGACCGCTTGCATGGTGTAGATGGTTTATACACATATGATGAAAATATTCTGCTTACAATGTGTTATGCTGACTGCGTACCTATTTACTTTTATAGTGAAAAGCATCATTTTATAGGTCTTGCACATGCTGGTTGGAGAGGAACTGTTGGTCAAATCGTCATCGAAATGATTTCACATATAGATTTTGAGTTATGTGATCTAAGTGTTGTCATTGGACCAGCCACTTCCAATTCTTATGAAATTAACGATGATATAAAGTCTAAATTTGAGGAATTACCGATAGATATTAATCAATATATAAAAACTAGAGGTGCAGACAGACATGGTATTGATTTAAAACTTGCGAATGCATTATTGCTGGAAAATGCAGGCATTCCTAAAGATAATATTTATATAACAGACTATGCGACATCTGAAGATTTATCATTATTCTTTTCTTACAGAGTAGAAAAAGGAAATACGGGTCGAATGTTAGCATTTATTGGTCAATAACGAAGAGGTGTATAGAATTGGACGTACAATATAATTTAAAGTGTATAAGTGAACAAATACAAACACATTGTGAAAAGGGTAATATTTCAACAATGCCAAACGTGATTGCAGTGACAAAGTATGTTACAATAGACCGAGCTAATGATGCATATAATGCAGGAATTAGACATTTCGGTGAAAATCGTTTGGAAGGGTTTCAACAAAAGAAAGCAGCCTTACCCAAGGACGCCGTAATGCATTTTATAGGTTCTTTACAAACTAGAAAAGTTAAAGAAGTTATCAATGAAGTTGATTATTTCCACGCATTAGATCGTTTGAAATTAGCAAAAGAAATTGATAAAAGAGCTGAACATAAAATTAAATGTTTTGTACAAGTGAATGTATCTGGTGAATCATCTAAACAAGGTGTTTCATTATCAGAGGTTAACACTTTTATTGAAGAGTTAAAGCAATATGAAAATATAGAAATCGTTGGTCTTATGACGATGGCTCCTTTGACTGAAGATGAGCCATATATAAAAAGCTTGTTTCAATTATTAAAAACAAAAAGAGATGAAATTAAAGCGCTCAATTTAAATTATGCACCTTGTACTGAGCTATCTATGGGAATGAGTAATGATTATCATTTAGCCGTTGAAGCAGGTGCATCGTTTGTGAGAATTGGGACTAAACTTGTAGGAAAAGAGGAGTGAGCCCCGTGGCTTTAAAAGATTTATTTAATGGATTTTTCGTTGTAGAAGAGGAAGATGACGAATTAGAAGCGCCGCACGAAGAAGAACAAAATAGAAACCAAAACAAACAACAAGCACAGTCTCAAAGCAACTTTAATGAACAATCAAACAATGGTTATACAGAAAAACCAAGATCAATACAGTCCGTTCCCAAGAAACAGTCAACAAGATTACAGCAATCATCGGGAGAAAGGAAGTATCAAATGAATAACAGTTCATCTAAAAATAATACAAGGAACGTTGTGAATATGAATAATCAAGAACAAGATCAATTTGATTTTGCACAAGAAAGTTCTAAGATGTGTTTATTTGAACCCCGTGTTTTTTCAGATACACAAGATATTGCAGACGAACTTAAGAATCGTCGTGCTACATTAGTTAATTTACAACGCATTGATAAAGTTTCTGCTAAACGCATTATCGACTTTTTAAGTGGTACTGTTTATGCAATTGGTGGAGATATTCAACGAGTTGGATCAGATATATTCTTATGCACACCTGACAATGTTGAAGTTGCTGGGAGTATCACTGATCAAATAGAAAATATGGAATACCAAGGTGAATAGAGGTAAAAATAGATGGATATTGGTTTATTAGCAAACATATTTAATTTTATTTTATTCTTGGTTCAGATTTATTATTACGGGATGATTGTATACTTTGTTATGTCATGGATTCCCAATGCACGTGAAAATAAATTCGGTCAATTTTTAGCGAAGTTATATGAGCCGTTTTTAGAACAATTCCGTAAAGTTATACCACCAATTGGAATGATTGATATTTCATCAATCGTTGCAATAGTAGTACTTGTACTATTCCAAAGAGGTTTAGCAAATATATTTGACTTGATTTTAAGGAATCTAATTTAAGGTATTGTATAAAACTTAACGAACTAACATAAAATAAATGATAAGCACCTAACGTTGAATAACGAGAGGTGCTTTGTATTGTATTTGGAGTGATACACATCGATATTTATCAACATTTCAGAAAAGAAGAACATGATTTAATAGATCAACTTATTGATAAATGTAATCGTGCAAATGACCAATACGCTCCTGTATTGACAACATTTCTTGACCCACGTGGTCAGTATATAATGGAGGTTGTTGTAGGCAGCTTTGATGATTTGAACGTTACATTTTATGGTGGGCCATACTCAGAAAGAAAAAGGGCTTTTATTGCGCCAAGTTACTTTGAACCAACTAAAGAAGAATTCGAAATTGTATTGATTGAAGTTGATTACCCACAAAAATTTGTAACACTACAACATCAACACATTTTAGGTACAATTATGTCGCTCGGAATTGAAAGAGAGCAGTTAGGCGACATTGTTGTATCAGATAAGATTCAATTTACTTTGACAAAGCAACTTGAATCTTATCTTATATTAGAATTAAATAGAATCAAAGGTGCAACAGTTAAACTTAATTCTATTCCTATAAAAGATATGATACAATCAAAAGAGAATTGGCAATCATTTGATACAACAGTAAGTGGCTTAAGGTTAGATGTTGTATTAAAAGACATGATACGTAAATCTCGAACTATTTCAAAACAATTAATAGACAAAAAACGTGTTAAAGTAAATCATACAGTGATTGATGCCGCAGACTTTCAACTTGATAGTGGTGACTTATTGTCAATACAAGGATTTGGCAGAGCTATGATTACTGACATAGGCGGTAAAACTAAAAAAGATAAAATTAGAATTTCTTACAAAACGTTATTCAAATAGTGGTATAATAAGCTATCATATAATTTGAGACTACGTCTTTAACGCTTTGTACAATTTAGTAAATGATATATTATAAAAACATATTGTAGATAAAACACTATTTCCGTTATTTAACCAATGGAGAAAATAGTGTATTATAGAAGGAGGATATTTATGCCTTTTACACCAAATGAAATTAAGAATAAAACTTTTACAAATGCAAGAAATGGTTTTGAACCTACTGAAGTTGAAAGTTATTTAGAACAACTTAGTAATGAAATAGAACGTTTGAAAGAAGATAAAGTACAATTAGAAAAAGTGATTGAAGACAAAGAAAGTAATATTCAATCATATAAAGAGGTACATCAATCTGTTAGTGACGCGTTAATACAAGCTAAACAAGCAGGGGAAGAAACTAAAGCAGCTGCGACAAAAGATGCTGAAGCAACAGTTTCTAAAGCGAAAGCAGAAGCAGATAGAATTGTTAACGATGCAGTTGAAAAAGCACGTAGACTTTCTTTCCAAACTGAAGATATGAAACGTCAATCCAAAATTTTCAGATCACGTTTCCGTATGTTGGTTGAAGCACAATTAGATTTACTTAAAAATGAAGATTGGGATTATTTATTAAATTATGATCTTGATTCTGAACAAGTCACTGAAGAAAACATTAATCATTTAAACGATAATGAATTGACTGAAGAAGAAAAAGCTATGAAAGCTAGAGCAGAAGCAGATAATAATGCCACTGCTAGCGACCAAACATCAGCTACTGATTCAGAAAATAAATAATATTAGATAACAGACGCGTTTGAAACATTAAACATATCGCAGCGAGTTAGGGATAGTGGGAGCCTTTCATATGTTAGTTTCTTATATCACTGTTATGTCATCACAAAGTAATAAAGATAATGAGAGAACTCTAAGTTGAGTTAATCAGGGTGGTAACGCGGTATACATCGTCCCTGTTAATTGAACTTAGAGTTCTTTTTATTATTTAAAATGAATAAAGTATGAAAATCGGAACGAGGAGTGTATAGAAATGGACTATAAAGATACATTATTAATGCCAAAAACAGATTTCCCAATGCGTGGCGGTTTGCCAAATAAAGAGCCTAAGATACAAGAAGAATGGGATGAAAAAAACATCTATCAAAAAGTATTAGATAAAAATGAAGGGAATCCTTCATATATTCTACATGATGGCCCACCATATGCGAATGGAAACTTACACATGGGTCATGCGTTAAACAAAATTTTAAAAGATATTATCACACGTTATAAATCAATGCGTGGTTATTATGCACCGTACGTGCCAGGTTGGGATACACATGGTCTGCCAATCGAACAAGCATTAACTAAAAAAGGTGTTAAACGCAAAGAATTGTCAGTAGCAGAATTCAGAAAAAAATGTGAAGCATTTGCATTAGAGCAAATTGAAAATCAGAAAAAAGATTTCAAGCGCTTAGGTGTTAAAGGTGATTTTAACGACCCTTATATTACTTTAAAACCAGAATATGAAGCAGCTCAAATTCGTTTATTTGGAGAAATGGCAGAAAAAGGTTTAATCTATAAAGGTAAAAAACCAGTATATTGGTCACCATCAAGTGAATCTTCATTAGCAGAAGCGGAAATTGAATATCAAGATAAACGATCACCATCTATTTATGTAGCATTTGATGTTAAAGATGGTAAAGGCATTGTCGATCCAGATGCAAAATTTATTATCTGGACTACAACACCATGGACGTTGCCGTCAAATGTGGCGATTACGGTGCATCCTGATTTAACTTACGGTCAATACAATGTAAATGGTCAAAAATATATCATTGGAAAAGATTTAGCGAGTGATGTTGTAGAAGCGTTAGGATGGGACGAAGATACTTTAGTATTAGAAAATGAATTTAAAGGTAAAGATTTAGAATATGTTGAAGCACAACATCCATTCTTTGAGCGTGAGTCATTAGTAATTAATGGTTTACATGTCACTACTGATGCAGGTACTGGATGTGTACACACTGCACCTGGACATGGTGAAGATGACTATATTGTCGGTCAAAAATATAATTTACCTGTGATTAGCCCAGTAGATGATAAAGGTGTATTCACTGATGAAGCTGGTCAATTTGAAGGCATGTTTTATGATAAAGCGAATAAAGAAATCACAGACTTACTAAAAGAAAAAGATGCATTACTACATTTAGAATTTATTACACATAGTTACCCTCATGACTGGCGTACGAAAAAACCAGTTATCTTTAGAGCAACACCACAATGGTTTGCATCTATAGATAAAGTACGTCAAGATATTTTAGATGCTATCGATGAGACACAATTCAAAGTGGATTGGGGTAAAACACGTATCTATAACATGATTCGTGACCGTGGCGAATGGGTAATTTCACGTCAACGCGTATGGGGAGTGCCATTACCAGTATTTTATGCTGAAAACGGCGACATTATCATGACATCAGAAACAGTTAACCATATTGCTGATTTATTTGAAACAAATGGATCAAACATCTGGTTTGAACGTGATGCGAAAGATTTACTACCTGAAGGCTTTACGCATCCAGGTAGCCCTAACGGTGAATTTACAAAAGAAACTGATATCATGGATGTTTGGTTTGACTCAGGTTCATCACACCGTGGTGTGTTAGAGGCACGTTCGGAATTATCATACCCAGCTGATTTATACCTTGAAGGTAGTGACCAATACCGTGGCTGGTTCAACTCATCAATTACAACTTCAGTGGCTACAAGAGGCCAATCTCCATATAAAATGTTATTATCACATGGTTTTGTTATGGATGGAGAAGGTAAGAAAATGAGTAAATCATTAGGCAATGTGATTGTGCCGGATCAAATTGTGAAACAAAAAGGTGCAGACATTGCACGTCTATGGGTGAGTAGTGTTGATTACCTAGCAGACGTACGTATTTCAGATGAAATATTAAAACAAACTTCTGACGTTTACAGAAAAATTAGAAATACTTTAAGATTTATGTTAGGTAACGTAAATGATTATAACCCTGCGACAGATGCAATAGCTGAAGATAATTTATTAGAAGTGGATAAATATTTATTGAACAGATTACGTGAGTTTACTGCGAATACTTTAGACCACTATGATAACTATGACTATTTAGATATCTTCCAAGAAGTTCAAAACTTTATTAATGTAGAACTAAGTAACTTCTACTTAGACTATGGTAAAGATATTCTTTATATTGAAGAGCGTGATTCTCATAAACGTCGTAGTATGCAAACAGTTTTATACCAAATCGTAGTTGATATGACGAAATTATTAGCTCCTATCTTAGTGCATACATCTGAAGAGGTTTGGTCGCATATTCCTCATGTAGAGGAAGAAAGTGTACACTTAACGAACATGCCAGAGCGTGTTGAAGTAGACCGTGAATTTGTAGATAGATGGAATACATTTATGAAATTACGTGATGATGTCAACCGTGCATTAGAAGTTGCACGTAACGAAAAAGTAATCGGTAAATCATTAGAAGCTAAAGTTGTGATTGGAAGCAATGATAACTTTGACGCGACATCATTCTTACAACAATTTGCTGATTTACAACAATTATTTATTACTTCTCAAGCAGAAGTAGTAGATCATGTAGAAGATGGAATTCCATATCAATATGGAGATATTCGTATTGAGCATGCACATGGTGAAAAATGTGAGCGTTGCTGGAATTACAGTGAATCATTAGGTTCTGTAGGTGAACTAAATAACTTGTGCCCGCGTTGTCAAGAAGTTGTCAAAACGCTAGTATAATTGAGACACTAGTTGTTATTAATTGAATATATTGATTTGGATGAGGCTGGGACATAATTAAGTGTCTTAGCCTCATCTTTGCTGGAGTGGAATGATAATAAAACTTATGTTATAAAATATAAAGTCATTATCACTCAATATTTCCGATTCCTTTTATTTATTTTCGATGGTGTACATCGATAATAAAACAAAGATAAAGTAATTTAGAAGAGCTTAAGTAAAACTTGATTTTAGAAGGGTGTTTTTTATGTTTCATAACCAAAGTGCACATTTTGTAAACGGCATAACATTAAATGTAAGAGATAAAGAAGCTATGAAACAATTTTATGAATATATCTTAGGGCTTAATGTAGTGAATGAATCATATTCGATTGTCCATTATGAAATTGGCAATTCAAATCATTTTCTAACCTTAAAGCAAATCAACTATGGTAGAGAACCATTAACTTCGGAAGCAGGGTTATTTCATTTAGCAATTAGATTACCATCGAAAACAGATTTAGCGGATTTGCTCGTACAATTGAGTGAGTATGGATTGCCTATTAATGGTGGAGAGCATGATATTACAACATCATTATTTTTAGAGGACCCGGAAGGCAATGGCTTAGAATTTTATGTGGATCATCCTATTGAAGATTGGGTATTTGAAGATGACAAGGTTGTTTTAGAAACACAACCAATCAATGTTCCTAATTTATTAACCTATGTTTCAAATGAAAAATGGCAAGGTATACCTGATGAAACTTTAATTGGATATGTTAATCTTAAAACAATAGAATTAAAGCGCGTAACTTCATATTATAAAAATTTCTTTGGTCTAGAAGCCTCCTCCTTAGAAACAAACACAGCATTGTATTTATCTTCTAATGGTTATCACCAACATATAGTAGTTAATAATTGGTTTTCGCGAATTAAGCGCATTGAAAACCAAAAAACATATGGGTTGGCGTGTGTAGATTATCACTATCCTGAGACTACTCACAAGAATATTACAGGACCAGATGGAATACTGTTTCGTTTTAATTTTTATAAAGTAATGTAGCTAATGTGAAGCAAAGACAAAATTATTTTATTATGATACTAGGAAATTTTATTAAATGAGTATTATGAAAGAATATAGTATTATACCAATGGTTGATTATGAATTATTAAGTTTTATATATATAATCAAACTGTAACTTTTTTTATAAGTTTGATTAGGATATAATGAAAGATGTTGTAAAAGCGACTGAGCGCAGAATAGGAGGTACAGGCATGAAACGTCAGTACTACATTAGTATTTCTTTATTCATAACAATCGTTATATTATTATTAGATCAAATCACAAAATTTATTGTTGCCAGTTCTATGAGAGTTGGAGATTCTTTTAACGTAATTCCTAATTTTTTAAATATAACTTCTCACCGAAATAATGGTGCAGCATGGGGTATATTGAGTGGGAAAATGAGCTTTTTCTATATTATTACAATTATAATTCTGGTTGTATTAATTATATTTTACATTAAAGAAGCGAAACAGCATTTATTAATGCAAGTAGCTATTAGTTTATTATTTGCAGGAGCATTAGGTAATTTTATTGATCGTGTGTTACATGGAGAAGTTGTAGATTTTGTTGATACAAATATTTTCGGTTATAATTTCCCGATATTTAATGTAGCAGATTCTAGTTTGACCATAGGCGTATTGTTAATAGTAATCGCTTTGTTAACAGATATGAAGAAAGAAGAATAGGAGAGATATCGTATGGAAATACATGAGTTTAAGATAGAAGACCAGAACGATACAGGTCAACGTATTGATAAGTTATTACCTGAATATAATTCAGATTGGTCACGCACTCAAATCCAAGATTGGATAAAAGAGAATCTTGTAAAAGTTAATGATAAAATCATTAAGTCTAACTACAAGACAAAATTGAATGACTATATAGTTGTGACTGAAAAAGAAATTGTAGAAGCGGATATTCAACCAGAAAATTTAAATTTAGATATTTTTTATGAAGATGATGATGTAGCTATAGTATATAAACCTAAAGGAATGGTAGTTCACCCATCAGCTGGTCATTACACAGGTACTTTAGTTAATGGTCTTATGTATCAAATGAAGAATTTATCAGGAATTAATGGTGAAATTCGTCCAGGTATTGTACACCGTATCGATAAAGATACATCTGGATTATTAATGGTCGCTAAAAATGATATAGCACATCGTAGTTTAGTAGACCAATTAGTTAATAAGACAGTTACTCGTAAATATGTCGCATTGGTTCATGGTAATATTCCACATGATTATGGCACAATTGATGCACCAATTGGCAGAAACAAGAATGATCGTCAGTCTATGGATGTTGTAGATGATGGCAAAGATGCAATTACGCATTTTAATGTATTAGAGCATTTTGATAAATATACATTAATTGAGTGTATACTAGAAACTGGTCGTACACACCAAATTCGTGTGCATATGAAATATATTGGTTTCCCATTAGTTGGTGATCCAAAATATGGACCGAAAAAAACGATGGATATAGGTGGCCAAGCATTACATGCTGGTTTAATAGGGTTTGAACATCCAATTACACATGAAAATATTGAAAAATCAGCCGCATTACCAGATGATTTTGAGCAATTATTAACTGAGTTACGTAGAAGCGAAAAATAATTATAAGAGTTTGGATATAAATATCTCTAATTAAAGAATAAACGTTAATTTCTATTTAGATTATATAGAAATTGACGTTTTCTTTATTTATTGAAGTTTACATGTTTAAGTGTCCATTTTGAAGTGAGCATGTCATAATAAATGTTAGTCCTTTATGTTGAATATTAAGTTTATGTCTCAAGCGCCTTATTGTTCTTTTATCATGAATTGAATTAACGATTACTATAATGTGCTTGTTATTTTCATGTTTATCGACTTGCAAGGTAATATGATTCATGGTATTATTATGACAGTTTAATAAAGAGCGAAAGTCTTTAATTGTGAGTCCAGAGAGGCTCCGAAGACATGTATTTAATAAAAAAGATTATAAACTTACTGTTTGTTCATAAGAATGAAGAAACGCTATTGTAGTTATAGTTTCTTAACGCAATAGGAGCCATAGTATAATTTTTTAACTATGGAAGAGAAAGCATCTCATGTTATTGAGTGATGTCTCTTGAAGTTTGTAGACTTTTTTAACTAAACCTCATGTCTAATAAAGACATGGGGTCTTCTTTATATCATCACTTAATTAAAGGCAGGTGTTTAAAATGTCAGAACGCGTTATTATGGATGAGGCAGCAATACAAAGAACAGTTACACGTATTGCACATGAAATTTTAGAATATAACAAAGGTACTAATAATTTAATCTTATTAGGCATTAAGACACGTGGTGCATTTTTAGCGAGACGTATACAACAAAAGATCGAACAAATAGAAGAGGTAGCTGTACCAACTGGAACAATAGATATTACACAATTCAGGGATGATTTAGAGCAAACAATAAATCAAGTTGATGATAAAGCGTATGAAATAGATGTAAATATTACAAATCAAGTTGTTGTTATTATCGATGATGTTTTATACACAGGAAGAACAGTGCGAGCTTCATTAGACGCTGTTCTACAGTACGCGAGGCCCAAAAAAATTGGCTTAGCTACTTTAGTAGACAGAGGTCATAGAGAATTACCGATTCGCGCAGACTTCGTAGGAAAAAATATTCCTACAGCAAAAGAAGAAGATGTATCAGTATTTCTTCAAGAAATAGATGATAGAAATGCAGTTGTAATTGAATAACACCTTTTAATTCAGTACGAGAGACTGAAAAAGGGAAGAGGTAAAAGCTACTATAAAAATTACTGTTTGAACAGGATTTTTATAGACTTTTAGAAAGATAAGCTACTTGCTTAAAACAAACACCTCTTCATATTATCTTGATTAAATTATATTGAGCTATCGTTTTAACTTACGAATAACGCTTAGTTTTCTATAATCAAAACAGATAATATATACTTTTTAGTCTCTTTACATGAATTCAATGTAAAGAGATTTTTTTATGAGAGGAAGCATAAACATGGAAAATGAAACAATGTTTGAACGAACAGTTAAACCAGTATTAGATGTAGATGATAGACCTAAAATTGGACAATGGGCATTCTTGAGTACGCAACATTTATTTGCAATGTTTGGCTCCACAGTACTTGTGCCGTTTTTAACAGGATTACCAATATCATCGGCACTTTTAGCATCAGGAATCGGGACATTGTTATATATCTTAATTACTAAAGCAAAAATACCTGCTTATCTTGGATCAAGCTTCGCCTTTATAACACCGATCATTACAGGGTTAAACTCACATAGCTTAGGCGACATGCTTGTGGCGCTTTTTATGAGTGGTGTCATGTATGTTCTGATTGGTATAGCAATTAAAATTAGTGGAACAAATTGGTTAATGAACCTATTACCACCAGTAGTTGTTGGTCCGGTTATTATGGTTATCGGCTTGAGTTTAGCACCAACCGCTGTAAATATGGCAATGTTTGAGAACTCGGGAGATATGAAAGGCTATAACTTAAGTTATTTAGCAGTAGCAATGATTACATTACTTGTAACGATTATAGTACAAGGTTACTTTAAAGGTTTCTTATCTTTAATTCCAGTACTCATCGGCATAGTAACTGGCTATATTGTTTCAATTGCTATGGGGTTAGTAAACTTTGCGCCCATCGCTGAGGCCAAATGGTTACAATTTCCAGAAGTATATATACCATTTAAAGATTACACACCTTCATTTCACTTGGGGTTAGTATTAGTATTAATACCCATTGTGTTTGTGACTGTTAGTGAACATATTGGACATCAAATGGTAATTAACAAAATAGTAGGGCGTAACTTCTTTAAAGATCCAGGTTTAGATAAGTCTATCATTGGTGATGGTGTATCAACGATGTTTGCGAGTATCATTGGTGGGCCCCCAAGTACAACTTATGGAGAAAATATTGGTGTGCTAGCAATAACTAAAATATATAGTGTATATGTTATTGGTGGCGCTGCAACAATTGCAATTATTCTAGGATTTGTTGGGAAATTCACCGCATTGGTTTCATCTATACCAACACCAGTAATGGGTGGGGTATCCATTTTACTCTTCGGTATTATCGCTGCTAGTGGATTGAGGATGCTAGTCGAAAGTGAAGTGGATTTTGCAAGTAACAGAAATTTGGTCATTGCTTCTGTCATTTTAGTCATAGGAATAGGGAACCTTGTATTTAATTTAAACGGCTTAGGTATTAATTTAGAAATTGAAGGCATGGCATTAGCTGCTTTAGCAGGTATAACACTGAATTTGATTTTACCGAAAGAAACACCAGCAGATTAATAAAAATTGTCATAATAAGGAGCTGAAAAATATGGATAATTTACTAACAATGGAACACTTAAATACGACTGAAATTTATGAATTGATACAACGCGCGAGCGCTTTTAAAAATGGTGACGTGAAACCATGTTGTTTTGATGATAAATTCGTAGCAAATTTATTCTTTGAAAATTCCACACGCACAAAAAGTAGTTTTTTAGTAGCCGAACAAAAATTAGGATTAAAATTAATTGATTTTGAAACAGATACATCTTCTGTTCAAAAAGGTGAATCGCTATATGATACTTGTAAGACATTAGAACAAGTAGGTGCAGATGTGTTAGTAATTCGACATCCTCAAACAAATTATTATGATGAGTTAGAAAAGTTAAACATCCCAATTATCAACGCTGGTGACGGAAGTGGACAACATCCCACTCAAAGTTTATTAGATATTATGACAATCTATGAAGAATACAAAACATTTGAGAACTTAAATATTTTAATTTGTGGAGATATTAAAAATTCACGTGTAGCCAAAAGTAACTTTCAAAGTTTAAGTGCTTTAGGTGCAAATGTGATGTTTTCAAGTCCAGAGTCATGGAAAGATGAAACATTAGAAGCACCGTATGTAGAAATAGATGAAGTGATTGATTCAATAGACATCGTGATGCTACTTAGGGTACAACACGAGAGACATGGCGATAGTGAAATAGCTAGTTTTGAAACAACGCAATACCATGAACAGTTTGGACTTACACAACAACGATATAACAAGCTAAATGATCGAGCGATTATTATGCATCCAGCTCCGGTCAATCGAGGCGTAGAAATAGAAGATACGCTTGTAGAAGCACCTAAGTCTCGTATTTTTAAACAAATGGAAAATGGTATGTATATCCGCATGGCAATTATTGACTATATCTTACAAATGGAAGGGGCAACAGCAAAATGAAATTATTAACAAATGCGCAAATATTACAAGACGGTGAACTAACAAAGGTATCAATCTTAATAGATGGGAAATATATTAAGAAAATCGCACCTCAAATAGATGTTGATGCAGGCACAGAAGAAATCGACCTCAAAGGACAATTTGTTTCACCAGGGTTAGTCGATGTTCATGTTCATTTACGTGAACCAGGTGGAGAACATAAAGAAACAATTGAGACAGGAACAAAAGCGGCAGCTCGAGGTGGTTTCACTACAGTTTGTCCTATGCCAAATACTCGTCCAGTACCAGATTCTGAAGAAAATCTTAATCATTTAAATCAATTGATAGCAGAAAATGCGCAGGTTAGAGTCTTGCCATACGCTGCTATAACAGTGAGACAAGCAGGTAAGGAACATGTTGATTTCTCTACGCTTGCAAAAAATGGTGCATTTGCTTTTACCGATGATGGCGTAGGGGTACAGCAAGCGAATATGATGTACGAAGCTATGCAAGAAGCTGCAAAAGTTAATAAAGCTGTCGTAGCACATTGTGAAGATAACAGCTTGATTTATGGTGGTGCCATGCACGAAGGAGAACGTAGCAAAGCTTTAGGAATACCAGGTATTCCAAATATTTGCGAAGCAGTACAAATAGCCAGAGATGTGTTATTAGCAGAAGCAGCAGGCGCTCATTATCACGTTTGCCATGTATCAACTAAAGAAAGTGTTAGAGCGATACGCGATGCTAAAAAAGCAGGCATACATGTAACTGCTGAAGTTACCCCACATCACTTATTATTGACTGAAGACGATGTTCCTGGAGATGATGCGATTTATAAAATGAATCCTCCTTTAAGAAGTAAAGAGGATAGAGAGGCATTGCTTGAAGGATTGCTAGATGGAACTATTGATTGTATCGCAACAGATCATGCTCCACACGAAGCTGAAGAAAAGGATCAACCAATGACTAAAGCACCATTTGGTATCGTAGGTAGTGAAACAGCATTCCCATTGCTTTATACGCGCTTTGTTAAAAATGGTGAGTGGACGTTACAACAATTAGTTGATTATTTAACAATTAAACCAGCCCAGACATTTGATTTACCATATGGAAGATTAGAAGAAGGTGGATTAGCTGATTTAGCAGTTATCAATTTAGACAAAGAAACTGAAATCAACGCAGATGACTTTGCGTCTAAAGGACGTAACACACCATTTATAGGGTATAACGTTTATGGAACACCAGTATTAACAATGGTTGAAGGTGAAGTTAAATTTAAGGAGGAAAAATAATGTTAAAGCAACGTTATCTTGTTTTAGAAGATGGTTCATACTATGAAGGTTACCCAATAGGCTCCGATAATTTAACACTAGGTGAAATTGTCTTTAATACGGCAATGACAGGTTATCAAGAAACGATTTCAGATCCTTCATATACCGGTCAAATTATTACATTTACTTACCCTTTAATAGGGAATTACGGTATAAATAGAGATGATTTTGAATCACTTGTTCCTACTTTAAACGGTGTTGTAGTAAAAGAAACCAGCAGCCAACCAAGTAATTTTAGAAAACAAAAAACATTTGACGAAGTACTTGTAGAGTATGATATACCAGGCATTTCAGGTGTCGATACACGAAGTATTACAAGGAAAATTCGAAAATACGGCGTGCTAAAAGCTGCGTTTACAGATAATAAAGCCGAGATTGAGCAAATAGTTACACAATTAAAAACAAAAATATTACCACGTAATGAAGTGACAACTGTATCTACAAAATCTCCTTATGTATCTACTGGCTATGGATTAAGTGTTGTCTTGGTTGATTTTGGTAAAAAACAAAATATTGTAAGAGAACTTAATGCACGTGGTTGTAATGTAACGGTAGTACCATACGACACGACTGCAGAAGAAATTATTAGAATGTCACCTGATGGTGTGATGTTGTCTAATGGACCTGGTGACCCTGAAGCGGTTGAAACAGCATTAGAAATGATTCAAGGCATCTTAGGACAGGTTCCATTTTTCGGTATTTGTCTAGGTCACCAATTATTTGCACTAGCTCAAGGAGCGACTTCTTTCAAAATGAAGTTTGGTCATAGAGGCGCTAATCATCCAGTCAAAGACTTAAAAACTGGAAAAATTGCATTAACGAGTCAAAATCACGGTTATGCAATTGATAAAGATTCTTTAATAAATACAGATTTAGAAATTACACATATTGCTATTAATGATGGCACAGTTGAAGGTTTGAAACATAAATCATCACCAGCTTTTTCAGTACAATATCACCCTGAAGCATGTCCGGGACCGTCAGATTCTAATTATTTATTTGATGAATTTATCGACATGATGAACGAATATAAAACAAAGGAGTGTACAATCAATGCCTAAACGTCAAGATATAGAAACGATTTTAGTTATAGGATCAGGACCAATTATCATCGGTCAAGCTGCAGAGTTCGATTATGCAGGTACTCAAGCATGTTTGGCATTAAAAGAAGAGGGCTACCGTGTAATATTAGTTAACTCAAACCCAGCTACAATAATGACGGATACTGAAATTGCCGATAAAGTGTATATTGAACCATTAACGCATGATTTTATTGCACGTATTATTCGTAAAGAGCAACCAGATGCACTCCTACCTACATTAGGAGGTCAAACAGGATTAAATATGGCAATTCAATTACATGATAGTGGAGAATTAGAAGCTAATAATGTACAGCTATTAGGAACAGAATTGCAGTCGATTCAACAAGCTGAAGATAGAGAATTATTTAGAACATTGATGAACGAACTAAATGTACCGGTTCCTGAAAGTGATATCGTCAATACAGTTGAGCAAGCATTTGCATTTAAAGAGGAAGTTGGTTATCCGTTAATCGTAAGACCGGCATTTACAATGGGCGGTACTGGCGGCGGCATTTGTTATAACGATGAAGAATTTAAAGAAATCGTAGGTAACGGTTTACATTATAGTCCGGCTACACAGTGTTTAATTGAAAAATCAATTGCTGGCTATAAAGAAATTGAATATGAAGTTATGCGTGATAAAAATGACAATGCTATTGTTGTCTGTAATATGGAAAATATTGACCCTGTGGGTATACATACAGGTGACTCAATCGTAGTAGCACCTAGTCAAACGTTGTCAGATGTAGAATATCAAATGTTACGTGATGTATCATTAAAAGTGATACGTGCATTAGGCATTGAAGGCGGTTGTAATGTACAGCTTGCGCTGGATCCACATTCTATGGATTACTATATCATCGAGGTGAATCCTCGTGTATCTCGTTCATCTGCATTGGCGTCAAAAGCAACAGGTTATCCAATTGCCAAATTAGCTGCCAAAATTGCAGTAGGATTGACGTTGGATGAAATGTTGAATCCGATTACTGAAACATCATATGCTGCCTTTGAGCCCACATTAGATTACGTGATTTCTAAGATTCCACGCTTCCCATTTGATAAATTTGAAAAAGGTGAACGTGTTCTAGGTACACAAATGAAGGCGACAGGCGAAGTAATGGCAATCGGAAGAACATATGAAGAGTCCCTACTTAAAGCGATTCGTTCTTTAGAATATGGTGTACATCATTTAGGCTTACCAAATGGTGAAACGTTCGATTTAGATTATATTAAATCGCGTATCAAAGACCAAGATGATGAACGTCTATTCTTTATAGGAGAAGCAATCCGCAGAGGTACGACATTAGAAGAAATTCATGAAATGACAAAAATAGATTATTTCTTCTTAAATAAATTCCAACATATTATTAATATAGAGCATGATTTAAAGGCTAATAAAGGGGATATTAATTACTTGAAATTTGCTAAAAATTATGGCTTTAGCGACCGTGTCATTGCTCATCGTTTCGACATGACAGAAACTGAAGTTCACGATTTAAGAGTAGTAAATGGTATTACACCAGTGTATAAAATGGTAGATACATGCGCTGCAGAATTTGAGTCAGCAACACCTTATTATTATGGAACATACGAATACGAAAATGAATCTATCGTTACGGATAAAGAGAAAATTCTAGTGCTAGGGTCAGGTCCAATACGTATTGGTCAAGGTGTTGAATTTGACTATGCAACGGTGCACGCTGTATGGGCAATTCAACAAGCTGGTTATGAAGCAATTATTGTAAACAATAATCCAGAAACTGTATCAACTGATTTTTCAATATCAGATAAATTATACTTTGAACCACTAACTGAAGAAGATGTCATGAATATTATTGATTTAGAACAACCTAAAGGGGTAGTCGTTCAATTTGGTGGCCAAACAGCAATTAACTTAGCTGATAAACTAGCAAAACACGACGTTCAAATTCTAGGAACATCATTAGAAGATTTAAATAGAGCAGAAGACCGTAAAGAATTTGAAGCGTTATTGCATAAAATTGGTGTGCCACAACCAAATGGTAAGACGGCTACATCACCTCAAGAAGCACTACAAAATGCAAGGAACATTGGTTATCCAGTCGTTGTAAGACCATCTTACGTATTAGGCGGACGCGCGATGGAGATTGTTAATAGTGACGCAGAATTAGAAGACTACATGAATCAAGCTGTTAAAGCTAGCCCAGATCATCCTGTATTAGTAGACAGATACTTAACAGGTAAAGAAATTGAAGTTGATGCTATATGTGATGGAGAGACTGTAATTATTCCGGGTATCATGGAGCATATCGAAAGAGCGGGTGTTCACTCAGGTGATTCTATTGCAGTTTATCCACCACAAACATTAACTCAAGTAGAAATGGATACGCTAGAAGATTTCACTATTAAATTGGCAAAAGGGTTAAATATAGTCGGACTAATTAATATTCAATTTGTTATCGCACACGACGGCGTATATGTTTTAGAAGTGAATCCACGTGCCAGTCGTACGGTGCCATTCTTAAGTAAGATTACTGATATTCAAATGGCACAATTGGCAATGCGTTCCATTATGGGCGAAAAACTTGTCGATTTAGGTTATGAAGCTGGAATCCAACCGTACGCAAATGGTGTGTTTGTCAAAGCACCGGTCTTCAGTTTTAATAAATTGAAAAATGTAGATATTACGCTTGGACCTGAAATGAAATCAACAGGTGAAGTTATGGGGAAAGATTCTACAATGGAAAAGGCGCTTTACAAAGGGTTAACTGCAAGTGGTATGGAAGTCAGTGACCACGGGACAGTCTTGATGACAGTAAGTGATAAAGATAAAGATGAAATTATATCTATTGCACATCGTTTAAACGAAGTAGGCTATAAAATTTTAGCGACAGAAGGTACTGCCCAGAAATTAGCTGAAAATCAAATTCCTTCAGAAGTCGTTGGCAAAATCGGTGGTGAAGATGATTTATTAACTCGCATTCAAAATGGTGAAGTTCAAATCGTCGTTAATACGATGACAAAAGGAAAAGAAGTTGAACGTGATGGCTTCCAAATCAGGCGTGCATCTGTTGAAAATGGTGTACCTTGTCTAACATCGTTAGATACAGTAGACGCACTAACAAGTGTCCTTGAAAGTATGACTTTCACAATGAAAAACATGTAATACGGCAACAAAATAATCTAAGGTAAAATAGTGTTTGAATAAATTACTATTTTACCTTTTAATTAAGTAAATAAAGAAATTTAAAGTGTTGGGGTGTAAATAAAATGAGAAACTTACCTATTATTGCATTAGACTTTGATTCTGTGGAAGCGGTAGATACATTCTTAGACCGATTTGAAGAACCATTATTTGTAAAAGTTGGAATGGAACTTTTTTATCAAACTGGCCCACAATTGATATCATCGATTAAAGATCGCGGTCATGATATTTTTCTAGATTTAAAATTGCATGATATTCCAAACACTGTTGGAAAAGCGATGGAAGGATTAAGTAAATTGAACGTTGATTTAGTAAATGTGCATGCTGCCGGTGGAACTGAAATGATGAAAAGTGCTTTAGTAGGACTTAAAAAGCATAACCCTAACATTAAACTGATAGCAGTAACACAGCTGACATCTACAACAGAAAGAATATTGAGAGATGAACAAAATATTCAAAGCTCGATTGAAGACGCTGTACTTAATTATGCTCAGTTGGCACAATTATCTGGATTGGATGGTGTAGTATGTTCACCACTTGAAGCTCAACTGCTTAATAGTGAACTAGGAGAAGCGTTTTTAAAAGTAACGCCAGGTATTAGACCATTAGATTCGACGAAAGATGATCAACAAAGAGTAACAACACCTGAAGATGCTAAAGAAATGGGAGCGACTCATATTGTCGTAGGTCGTCCAATTACTAAAAGTAGTAATCCAGTAGAAAGTTACCATAAAATTAAAGAAAGTTGGTTAAGATAAAATGGCAAAAGCAATTGCAAAATCATTATTAGATATTAAAGCAGTTTCATTATCTCCAAACGATCCATTTACGTGGAGTTCAGGAATTAAATCTCCTATTTATTGTGATAATCGAGTAACCCTTGGTTATCCAGATGTACGACGCGACATTAGGAATGGTTTAAGCGAATTGATTAAAATAAATTTTGAAGATGTTGAAATTCTTTCTGGTACTGCAACTGCAGGCATTCCTCATGCAGCCTATGTATCTGAAGTACTTAATTTACCGATGAATTATGTACGTTCAAAAAGTAAAAGTCATGGTAAGCAAAACCAAATTGAGGGTGCATTAAGTCAAGGTAAAAAAGTTGTAGTTATAGAAGATTTAATTTCTACTGGTGGTTCATCAATTACAGCTGTTAATGCGCTTAGAGAAGCAGGCGCAGAGGTTCTCGGTGTGGTTGCTATATTTACTTATGGTTTGAAAAAAGCTGATGAAGAATTTCAAAACATTGGGGTACCATTTTACACTTTAAGCGATTATAATGAACTTATAGAAGTCGCGAAAGAAAATGGAGAAATTTCTGACAATGATATTAGTAGATTAGTTGATTGGAGAGACAACTTATCATAATATACTAAGCGGAGGGGATGTTATGACAAATGACCCGAAAGAAGCTTATAATCATTTCGCACACTTAAACAAATTTTTAAAAAAAGAGCAAGATTATAGACATCAAGATAATGCAGGATATGACAAAGTCGGTTCAATGCAGACAGTTGAAGACAATATTTATAAAAAATCTAAATCAACTATTAAACAAAAAGGGCACATATAATAACGAACTCAATGTGACTTCTATATAGCTTTAATGTTGTTTAACATCATATTTGAGAATTTAGAATAAAAAGAATGAGACAGAAATTTAATTTTTAATAATTAAATTTCTGTCTCATTCTTGTTTATACACGACAAGCCATAATAATAGTTTTACCTTAGATAGTAATAACTAAATATTACATGGGAAAAATCCTCCATTTTAACTTGATGGAGGATTCAAACTATCGACAGTTTTTTGTACACGTTTTCTTCGGGCCAATGCCTTAGCCTCTAGTCTTTGGTCAGTGTTTTTATGTGAATGGAGCTTCTGATAATCGTCGATTACATTACTTTTGAAATTTGATTCGGCTTATGTAATCAATTATTGAAACTTTAATAAAATTATATGTTTTATTTTAAAACTCCTTTTCTTCCATACCTAACTCTTTCAATGCCATTTTCTCAAACGCTGATTCTCCTGATTTCATAGCAAACTCAGCAATGAACATTGGAAATACTGCATTAAGTTCTATTATATGCTCTTTCATTCGAGGCCATATTTCACCACCAGCTTTACCGTATGCAGTTATAAGTTGATCTAATCCTTCTTCCCCAAATACACGATGGTGTCCCATAAAGTCCATTGATGGATCGGAGTGAGTTGCTTCAGTCCAGTCTATAAGACCTGTGACGTTTGCTTGGTTATCAACCATTATATGTCCTGGATGTAAGTCACCATGTATCATGGTCGCATGTCGAGGCCATAGTTCGTCGTTTTCTAACCATTGTTTCCATCTGTTCCATAATTCATATGCTACGCCATAAGTTTCTTTAACTTTATTCATTCTTCTTTGAAAGTCATTTTTTATTTCTTGTATAGTTTTAATTTTTATATGCTGCGCGGTAATGTTTTCTTCTGGTATATTGTGTAAGTCTACGAGCGCTTCGGCTAATGTATTAACAAAGTTTTCTGGTACTGGTTTGTGTTCAATTTCCCAGACATAATCTTGTATTTCTGGGTCTATTGTGGCTGCAGGATTGCCAGTAAGTTTTGGGTAAGCAATAAGATCTTTTGCATGTACTTTCCACTTCGGTATTTCAAATGAAACATTATTCTGTAAAAAGTCTACCACTTGTTTTTCGGATTTTGTTCGTTTATAAACGTCAGGTCTTCTTGGTAGTCTTAAAACCCATTCTATGCCATGTTCATCTTTTCCAAATGCAACTTGGAAATCAAGGCCAGATTCATTCAATGAAATTGTTCGAGATTGGATGTGTAATTGATGTTTTTCAGCACATTTAATAATTTCATTATGTTGAGTCATTTTATTGGCTCCTTATTTTTACTTTATTTTTCTTATAAACGTATTTTTATCTTGATATAAATTAACCTAATTTGCAAACGATAACTGACTACACGACTTCGGGATATAAAATATGAAGTGATTTATGTTCTAATATTATAAATGATTGTACTTTCTGAACATTATATAGACATTGTTTTTCTACCGAAGACATTAAATTCATTGAATATACTTTTGATGAAGAATCTTATCGTAACGTATTCTATAAAAACATGATAAATTGCTATTTACTTTATTATAATACTTAAAAAAGTTATTCAAAATATACTAAGGTATAGTTTTTAAATTATATCATAAATAAACCCTATACAAATTAATGCATAGAGTTTACCTGTGTTCTGAACTCTCCGTCAGTTTAAACGGAGGTGTTTATTTATGTTGTTAAAATAGATGAGCAATTTAAAGCTCATATTTTAATTTTAAAACTAGCGTATCATTATTTTAATAATAATATAGCCCACCAATATTACTAAGGCAGCTATAAGTAATGGAATAATATAATAAGACATGAAATACCTCCAGCAATTTTATTTATATTTTAACTGTGAAACGTAAAAAGTAAAAGCGTCATGGTCATAAATAAAGTATAACAATAATAGTCATTAAGATGTAACGGTTTAAATTATATTATAAAAATTGTGTGCTATTAAAGGTAGTATGGCTTTATTGGTTGTGGTACATTTGACCTTACAATATAAATGATAATTTTTGAAAATTGATGCGCAATAATTTTAAATTAATTTATAAAATACTTTATTATTTATGAAAAGTTATTTTAAAAAAGAGGTGGGCTTATATGAAAATGTTGGAACAGTTATTTAAAGATCACACAAAAAATATCATCATTTGCATATTAGGAGCGTTTGTAAGTGCTCTAGCGGTCAATTGCTTTATATTAGGCTCTAATTTAGGTGATGGTGGAACAGTCGGTATATCGTTAGCATTAAAATATGCGTTTGGATGGTCACCTGCGCTAACATCATTGATTATTAACACAATTGTTATCATTGTTGGTTGGAAATTTTTAAGTACACGTACTGCAGTTTATACATTTATAGCGAATACAGCCATCTCGATTTTTTTAGATTTAACTAAAACCTTTAATACGGGAATAGATAATTTTGTTATAAATGCAACATTTGGTGGTGTTTTAGTCGGTGTTGGTATTGGTTTAGTTATTGCTGCAGGTGGTGTCATTGGTGGAACATCTGTAATTGCAAAAATGTTAAATAAATATTTAGATATAAAAACAGCTCAAGCTATCTTCATATTAGATGGTTTAGTCGTACTATCTTTTCTTTTTGTGTTACCACTTATAAATGTATTATTTACTATAATAATGCTATTTGTTACAGAAAGAGCAACCTCATTCATAATTGAAGGATTTAACCCTAAAAAAGCAGTTACAGTTATTTCTAGTAAAAATGAAGTCATTAGTGACAGAATTAATAGTTTTACGGGTAGAGGGTCTACTTTATTAAATGGTAAAGGTGGTTACGGTAAACATGAAACGAGTATGTTATATGTCGTTGTCCCTCAATCACAAGTAACAAGAGTGAAAAAATTGGTGAATGAAGAAGATGAAAATGCCTTTTTAGTTATTCACGATGTACGAGATGTGCTAGGAAATGGCTTTATCAACTTATCTTAAATGATAATATTCTTTTGAGATATGCTATTGAATTATTTTATTGATATAAGTATAAAAGCACATTTAATCTTTTGATTTTTGTTCTGCTTTGTCGATTTTTTATGAAATATCCTTTATGCTAATGATAAGAAAAATTTAGGGGGTAAAATAATGGCAATACCAAAAATCACGACATTTTTAATGTTTAACGGTAACGCAGAAGAAGCGATAAATTTATATGTAAATACTTTTGAAGATGCTGAAATATTAGCATTGGTCCATTATAGTGAAAGTGACAATGAACCCACTGGGGCCGTGCAACATGCAATTTTTAGGTTGAAAGACCAAGTATTTATGGCAATTGACAACATGAATGGTGTAGATATTGAAATGAACCCAGCTATGTCTTTATATGTAACTGTTGATAACCCAATTGAAATGGAAAGATTATTTAATAAATTGAAAAGTAGCGGTGCAATATTAATGCCTAAAACAGAAATGCCGCCATTTAGAGAATTTGCATGGATACAAGACAAATTTGGTGTGAATTTCCAATTGGCACTGCCAGAAAGCAAATAATTATAAATATAGATCAATAATTTATTTTATGAAAATAGTCTTATCATCTATAAGATTTTGTTTCAGACATTGATCGCGAAATTGAATGAATAATGATTTTAATAGGACATCTACTACAGGATTTACTTTAAAACGATTAATTGTTTTATAAGAAGTTTTTTGATTTTGTGATAGCCACATCATTCGAATATTACCACTAAGCAATTTTTCTGTTTTACGACAAGGCGATACGGAGTGTGCGTAGGCATATAGAATGAGTTTTAACATCATTTTAGGTTGATATGATGTAGCACTACGATAATGTTTGAATTCATCGAATTCATTTTCAGGGGTTATTTCAACGGTTTCAGTAACATGTCGTGACATATCATTTGTGGGTATAAGAACTGAAGTTTCCATTGGTAGTGTAAGTTGAGTCATATTATAATCTTTATACAAAAGACACCTCGTTTAGTTTATTAGTATTTATTAAATTATTCGTAAGGACCCTATCCTTTCAATGTTTTAATGTAAAATTACATATGCATGCGACATATTTTGCGAGACTCTTGAGGCAACAGGATAAGCAGAAGACTACAAGCTGAAGCTGTCCTCTAAGAAAGCGCGAGTCAATAATACGAAGTATTGAACAAAAAAGAAGCACTCAGATGAATTGAATTAAATCATCTGAGTGCTATTTTTCTGGGATTTATGTCCCAGCCTCATTATGCTATTTAACTTTTAATTTTTGAATGTGATCATAATCTGGGGTAGCGTAAAGTGTTTTTTGATTATCATATGTTACAAAACCAGGTTTAGCACCTGAAGGTTTATGAACATGTTTGATTTCAGTATAATCAACTGGTACTTGTGCAGAACTACCAGCTTTTGAAAAATATGCTGATAACATTGCAGCTTCTTTAATCGTCTCTTCACTTGGCTCATCACTTAGAATGACAACGTGTGAACCAGGGATATCTTTAGTGTGGAACCAAAGATGATGTTTTTTAGCTTGTTTATTAGTTAAATAATCGTTTTGTTTATTGTTTTTACCAACCAAGATTGTATCGCCATCTGTAGAAGTGTATGCTTGGATTTGCATCGTCTGTTTCTTTTTCTTCTTGCTTTGTTTACGCTGCTTCATAAATCCTTGATCAGCTAACTCGTCACGAATATCGTCAATTTCATCAACAGAAATATGTGTAAGTTGTTGCTCGATACTTTCAAAGTAGTTAATATTTTCTTTGGTTAATTTAATTTGATGTTGCAATTCGTGTTCACGCGTTTTTAATTTATTATATTTTTTATAATAATTTTGTGCGTTAACAGCAGGTGATTTTGTAGGATTAAGTGGTATTGTCACTTCTTCGCCGTTATAATAATTAAGCGCAGTAAGTAATTCATCCCCCTGCTTAATACGATAGATATTTGCAGTTATAAGTTCACCAAATAATTGTTGTTGCTCTTTTTCTTTGGTACCTTCACGTTCATCTATTAACTTACTTAATTTGTTTTGAGACTTGTGAAGTTGTTGTTGAACAAATTTTACTAAGTCGTTGGCACGTTGTTTAACACGTTCTCTTTCACCACGCGCATCATAATAACGATCTAATAAATCATGAAGTGAGTCGTAAAGTACTACGTCATCATAGAACTGGTCTAATTTCATGAAATAGAAATCTTCTTTTCCAGATTCATGATTTTTATGGAAAACAGGCGTGGGCTCACCTTGAATTTCCTCGAGTACTTCATCAAAAGCTTCCGGTAAAGTTTGTGTTGTCATAAATTGTCTACGGTTTGCAATCTCATTTGTTATCAGCGGGCTAAAACCTTCGAAATGATTGAGCAATTGTCTCGCAATTTTTCCACTATTAAAATCTATATATTTTAACGCTTCAACTCCAGAAATATCAAAAGGATTAATTTTATTTTGAGTTGGAGGTGCTTCATATTGAAAGCCAGGCATAACTGTACGATATTGATTAGTATTTGGTGTTAAATGCTTAAACCCTTCAATAATTTTTCGATTGTCATCTACCAATATTAAATTACTGTGTTTGCCCATAATTTCTAAAATAATTGTACGGTAAATCGTATCGCCGATTTCGTTTTTACTTTGAACATCTATTTCTACACGTCTATCATTACCAATTTGTCTTACTGCTTTAACAATACCACCTTCGATGTGTTTACGAAAAACACGGGCAAACATTGGTGGGTCAAATGGATTATCATATTTTTTATTTGTTAAATGCATTCTAGTAAAACTAGGATGGATAGAAAGTAGAAGCTGATGATTTTTACGATTTTGTCGAATAACGACTAACATCGTATCGTTTTCGGGTTGATTTATTTTATGAATTCTTCCATCTACTAGAAATTGAAGAGATTCCACTATTTTTCTAGTGAATAAACCATCATATGCCATTACTATCAGCCACCTTATTTTTAGTCATTCATCACATTGTAACATGGCAATAAGAAATCTTCATGGTCAAAGTTTGTCCATTGCTATGCTATACAACTAATTAGAGATTGTGGTATCATTGTCTAATAATAGTAGAACAGTTTAGAGAGGTAGTAAGTCATGGAAAATGAGAAAGGTTTGTTGATTGTACTATCTGGACCTTCTGGCGTTGGAAAAGGTACAGTTAGAAAAAAAATATTTGATGATCCGTCCACATCTTATAAGTATTCTATTTCGATGACAACACGTGACAAGCGTGAAGGTGAAGTCGATGGTGTTGATTATTTCTTCAAAGCAAAATCAGAATTTGAAGAATTGATTAAGCAAGATCAATTTATAGAATATGCTGAATTTGTGGGGAATTATTATGGGACACCTGTGCAATACGTTAAAGACACAATGGATCAAGGTAATGATGTGTTTTTAGAAATTGAAGTAGAAGGTGCTAAACAAGTGCGCAAAAAATTCCCAGATGCTCTATTTATTTTTCTTGCGCCACCAAGTTTGGATCATTTGCGTGAACGACTTGTGGGTCGTGGAACAGAATCCAGTGAGAAGATTCAAAGCCGAGTGCATGAAGCGCGTCGAGAAGTTGAAATGATGAACTTGTATGACTATGTTGTTGTAAATGATGAAGTAGACTTAGCGAAACAACGTATTCAATCAATAGTAGAAGCTGAGCACTTGAAGAGGGAACGTATTGAAGCAAAATATAGAAAAATGATATTGGAGGCAAAAAAATAATGTTACAACCACCATTAAACCAATTAACAGATAAAATAAACTCAAAATACTTAGTAGCAACTACTGCTGCAAAACGTGCACGTGAATTAGATGAAAAACCTGAAACTGCATTATTAAATAAATATATTTCAAAAAAACCTGTAGGTAAAGCTTTAGAAGAAATTGCTGACGGTGAAGTTTTTCCTGACGAACTATTCCTAAAATCTTTCTAAAAATAACAAACTTGAGATACGAGTATAGAACATATGCGTTTTGAAAGTGGAGTTTTAAAGTGAGCCTGAGACATTAACAAATGTCTCAGGCTTTTTAATGATAAGGCCACACTTTAAATAAAGCCCTGATAACTTTCTTGTGTAAGAGATTTAGTGCTTATCATCTATCTATTTATCGAGCTAGTGGTACTTATACTTGAATATTAGTTTAAAATGCTATTTCCAATTAAAACTTTTTAACTATGATTCACCTTTTCCGGTGAGGCAACGAAATCATTTTAGAAAAATAAGATTTCTGTCTCACTCTTTTTAATTTAGTTATTAATTTGTGTATAATGATGAGTAATCAAAGTATTCTTAAAAGCTTAAATCATTAAATTTAATTTAGGCTTTCACATAAAATGTTGACTTAAAAAGTCATATTTAATTTATTTGAAGGAGAATGACAATAATATGAAACGAATATTACTCGCTGTTACAGGTGGTATTGCGGCATATAAAGCTATCGATTTAACTAGTAAATTAACACAAGCTAATTATGATGTGAGAGTAATGCTTACTGATCATGCGCAAGAGTTTGTTACACCACTAGCGTTTCAAGCAATTGGTAGAAATCCAGTTTATACAAGTACTTTTAAAGAACAGAATCCAGAGGAAATACAACATGTTGCGCTAGGTGATTGGGCCGATGCCATTATTGTTGCTCCAGCTACTGCAAATACAATTGCAAAATTAGCTAATGGCATTGCTGATGACATGGTGACCTCTACATTATTAGCTACTGAGACACCAAAGTTTATTGCACCTGCTATGAATGTGCATATGTATGAAAATCGTAGAACTCAACAAAATTTAGCGACTTTGAGTTCAGATGGATACTATTTCCTCGAGCCAGGTGAAGGCTTTTTAGCATGTGGTTATGTTGCAAAAGGTAGAATGGAAGAACCATTACAAATCGTAGAGCGGTTAAATCAATATTTTAATGAATCGACTCAAAATCCGATTTATAAAAATAGCCGTTTTGAAGGCAAACGTGCACTAGTTACTGCTGGCCCTACAGTCGAAGAATTAGATCCTGTACGTTATTTATCTAACCGCGCTTCAGGTAAAATCGGTTATGCGTTAGCAGAATCACTTACAAAACGCGGTGCTATAGTTACACTCGTTACAGGACCAACTCATTTAACACCGCCAGCAAATGTAGAAGTAGTCCAAGTTCAAAGTGCAGAAGACATGTTCCATGCAGTAAAAACACGTTTCGAATATCAAGACATTGTGTTTAAAGCAGCAGCAGTATCAGACTATGCACCTGTAGATACACTTGAACATAAATTGAAAAAACAAGAAGGTACACTGTCAGTTTCATTTAAACGTACTCCTGATATTTTAAAGTATTTAGGTGAGCATAAAACACATCAATTTTTAGTGGGATTTGCAGCAGAAACACAAAATATAGCTGAATATGCTCAAAAGAAACTAAAAAATAAAAATGCTGATGTAGTAATTGCAAACAATGTAGGCGATAGAACCATTGGTTTTAGTTCAGATGATAATGATTATACAATGTACTATAAAACAGGTGATACCGCAACATTAGGAAAACATAAAAAAGTCGAATTAGCGGAGCACATACTGAATAGTTTAGAAACAAGGTGGCAATAATATGATAGCTAAGGTAATTGTTGATATACCTTCCAAGAGCGTTGACTTTACATTCGACTATATAATTCCTACGAGATTACAGTCAATGGTTCAGGTAGGTATGCGAGTTATTGTTCCATTTGGGCCAAGAACCATTCAAGGTTATGTTATGCAAGTCACTGATAAACCTGATGGCAATATAGATATCGCAAAATTAAAGGAAATTAAAGAAATACAAGATATCAAACCAGAATTAACAGAAGAACTAATCCAATTAACTGAATGGTATAATAATTACTTCGTTACTAAACGAATTTCAATGTTAGAAGTAATGTTGCCAAGCGCTATAAAAGCAAAATATACAAAAGTTTTTTCAATTGTAGATGCTGACGCTGTTCCTGGATTACTTAAAGTTAAGTTTGATAAGGATGGCCAATATCCTTATAAAGAAGCTCAATATAATGATGATTTAGGCCAAATAGTACCATTACTCAAGCAAGGTATAGTATCTGAAATGACACTTTTATCTCAAAATGTTAGCAAAAAGAAACAACGTGCCGTTAGCATTATTGAGGGTTTCGACTATGATAGTGTCTTAGATTCATTGGAAAAATCTAAAAAACAGTACGAGCTCTATACTTATTTGTTAGATGAGCGTCATCATACGGTATTATTAAAAGATTTAGAAGATATGGGTTTTTCTAAATCGAGTATTGATACTTTAATGCGTAAAGGTTTTGTAGAAAAATATGATGCCATTGTTGAACGTGATCCCTTTGAAACACGTGTTTTTGAACAAGATCAAAAACAACAACTCACAGATGATCAACAAGAGGCTTATAAATCTATACTTGAAAGTATTCAGGAGCACCAGCAACGTACTTATTTACTTCATGGTGTTACTGGATCTGGAAAGACAGAAGTTTATTTACAAACGATTGAAGAAGTATTGAAATTAGGAAGACAAGCGATGATGTTAGTACCAGAAATTGCGCTGACACCTCAAATGGTCTTAAGATTTAAACGAAGATTCGGTGACGAAGTAGCAGTATTACATTCTGGTTTGTCCAAGGGTGAACGTTATGATGAATGGCAAAAAATTAGAGACGGTAAAGCGAGCGTAAGTGTAGGTGCAAGGTCAAGTGTTTTCGCTCCCTTTAAAAACTTAGGGATGATTATAATTGATGAAGAACATGAGTCTTCATACAAACAAGAAGATTATCCTAGGTACCAGGCTAGGGACATAGCACAATGGCGAAGTCAGTACCATAAATGTCCATTAATTTTAGGGAGTGCAACACCAAGTCTTGAAACATATGCAAGAGCAGAAAAAGGTGTTTATGAATTGTTATCATTACCCAATAGGGTCAATCAACAAGCATTGCCAGAAATTGAAATTGTCGATATGAGGACTGAACTTAGCTCAGGTAACCGTTCGATGTTTTCTGAGCAATTACGCAAATCTATACAACAAAGATTAGATAAAAACGAACAAATCGTGTTATTCTTAAATCGAAGGGGATATGCTTCATTTATGTTATGCAGGGATTGTGGTCACGTGCCACAATGTCCAAACTGTGATATATCACTTACTTATCATAAATCAACAGATCAACTCAAATGTCATTATTGTGGACATCAAGAAGTGCCTCCCAATAAATGCCCGAACTGTGAAAGTGAGCACATTAGACAAGTAGGTACAGGCACACAACGAGTTGAAGAGTTATTACAAGAAGCGTTCCAGGAAGCACGTATTATACGTATGGATGTGGATACAACTTCAAAAAAAGGCGCACATGAAAAACTTTTAGATGATTTTGGAGCAGGTAAAGGAGATATCTTGCTTGGTACACAAATGATTGCTAAGGGCTTAGATTTCCCCAATATTACATTAGTAGGCGTTTTAAATGCTGATACTATGTTAAATCTTCCGGATTTTAGAGCTAGTGAAAGAACGTATCAGTTATTAACTCAAGTTTCTGGTCGAGCTGGTAGACATGAAAAAGAAGGGGAAGTTATCATCCAGACATATAATCCAGAACATTATGCTATTAAAGATGTTCAAGCTAACGATTATATGGCTTTTTTTAATAAGGAAATGAATTATCGTAAAATGGGTAAATATCCTCCTTATTTCTTTTTAATCAACTTTACGATTGCGCATAAAGAGATGAAAAAAGTTATGGAAGCATCGAGACATATTCATAAAATTTTGTTACAACATTTAACGGATAAAGCATTGGTACTTGGTCCATCGCCGGCAGCTTTATCTCGTATCAACAATGAATACCGTTTTCAAATTTTAGTAAAATATAAAAGTGAACCCGCATTACATGAGGCGCTAAAATATTTAGACGATTATTATCATGATCAATACTTAAAAGAGAAATTATCCTTAAAGATAGATATAAACCCGCAGATGATGATGTGATTTTTTTGAATCGAATAATCAATTAGACAAGTAGCTAATTTGGGTAAAAATATCCATATGCTACTTGTTTTTTTGAATAATTCGCTCCTTAACATTAAAATTTTTATAAAAATCATAAGAAATATATAATTTAATAATATTTACAAAAAATAATCAATTTTAACTTTGCATTTAATGATAAATGAAGTTATATTAAAGAGTGAGGAGTCCTACTTAAATTGCTAACAAGTTGAAATAAGCTTTTAGTAAAAAGAAGTAAAGTTTACTATTCGGTGTTGAAGTTGGTTTTTAAAATGGATGTTTAAGGAGTTGTGCATATGAGTTTGCTTAGAAATAGAGAAGCGGTTGGCTTAAGCGTAGTGGAGTTATCAAATCGTATTACATCATTATATAATACGTCACTTAGTCCTGAAATGATTGAATTGATAGAGGAGAAAAAAGAGAAATTAAATCATCAAGATGCGCAAATATTAGCAGAATTTTTTAATACAACTTCAGAAGATGTATTTTAGATAAACAATATGAGATAGTTCTAAATAGGATATAGTATACATAACTATTAGAGGATATGTAGAATCAAGGGGGGGAAAGCTTGTGAAATATAATGAATTCAATCAACCTATTGGCGAGCAACTAGATGATTTTCAAGTACCTATTGTGCCGAATGCCTTATCGATAGAAGGTCGATATTGTCGCTTAGAAAAGTTGAAACCAAAACATAGTGAAGGCTTATATACCCATTTTGGAACGGTTGAGGATTTACCTAATTGGACTTATTTGCCTGATGAGCAACCTCAAGATATAGAAGCGTTTAAAGTATACTTAAATAAAAAATTTGAAACCAAAGATCCATATTTTTTTGCGATTGTTGATAGACAAACAGGGCAAGCAGTGGGTATTGTTGCTTTGCTTAGAATTGATCAGTCAAATGGTTCTATTGAAGTTGGGCATATTCATTATGCCAATATTTTAAAACGAACACGTATTGCGACTGAGGTTCAATTTTTATTGGCTAATTATATCTTCGAAACGTTAGGCTATAGAAGATATGAATGGAAATGTGATGTACATAACGAACCTTCTATCAAAGCTGCAAAACGTTTAGGTTTTAAATATGAAGGTATCTTTCGAAATCATAAAGTTTATAAAGGACGCAATCGGGACACTTGTTGGTTGTCCATCATTGATAGCGAATGGCCAAAGTTTAAACAACAATATGAAAAATGGTTAGATGAAAAGAATTTTGATGAATTTGGTAATCAAATTTATCGTTTGTCTATCTAATATTAATCTTTAATATATAAATAGATAATATGAAAATGAATCAATTTTTAAGGGATGATTTTATCAAATTGTGATAAAATCATTCTTTTTTTATATTGAAAATAATAGTAACAAAATAACTTAATGCTCGCATTGAAAAGGGATACAACAATACAAATGTATGCGGTATATTAAAATCCTAAATTTGAATGTATGATGCAATTTCAATTAAAATAAGTTATAATGATGTGATGAATTTTTATGAGGAGATATAACTATGACAATTAAGCAGCTTGTAACAAGCAAACACCCAATACTTAAAAAGACGATATCAAGCGTGACTCAATTTGATAAACGATTAGAGCAATTGTTGTTAGATTTAGAAGACACGATGTATGATGTTGAAGCATCTGCCATTTGTGCACCTCAAATAGGTATTGAACAAAAAGTAGCTATTATAGATATGGAAATAGATGGTTTGTTACAACTGATTAATCCTCAATTAGTAAGTGAATCTGAAGAAAAAGTGACAGATTTAGAAGGTTCTATTAGTATGCCTAATGTATTTGCTGAAGTAACTAGAAGTAAAATGATTGTGGTTAAAAGTAACGACAAGCATGGTAATGAAGTAGAAATGACAGCACACGATGATATTGCTAGAATGATTTTACATATGATTGATCATTTTGATGGCATATTATTTACAGAGCGTGCAGAGCGTATTTTAGACGAAGCTGAGATGGAGGCGTATTTTGACAATGAGTAAAATTATCTTTATGGGAACACCTGATTTTTCAACAAAAGTATTAGAAATGTTAATTGCTGAACATAATGTGATTGCTGTAGTAACACAACCAGACAGACCAGTAGGTAGAAAGAGAACATTAACACCACCGCCAGTTAAAGAAGTGGCAGTAAAACATGGATTACCAGTATATCAACCAGAAAAATTAGCTCAATCTGAAGATTTAGAGAAACTTATTGCTTTAGATGCAGATTTAATTGTCACAGCAGCTTTCGGACAAATTTTACCAGAATCATTATTAAATGCTCCTAAGTTAGGTGCAATCAATGTACATGCGTCATTATTACCAAAATACAGAGGTGGAGCACCGATACATCAAGCTATTATAGATGGTCAAAAAGAAACGGGCATTTCTATTATGTATATGGTTAAAAAATTAGATGCAGGAGATATTATCTCTCAACGTGCAATTGCAATAGAAGACCAAGATGATGTTGGGTCAATGCATGATAAATTAAGTTTCTTAGGTGCAGATTTATTAAAAGAGACATTACCTTCAATTATAAATGGTACGAATCAGCGTATAGAACAAAATGAAGACGAGGCAACATTCGCATCAAACATTAGCCGTGATCAAGAAAAAATAGATTGGTCTCAGTCAGCAGAAGCAATATACAACCATATAAGAGGTCTTTCACCTTGGCCAGTCGCATATACAAAAATGGATGATGGTAACTTAAAAGTATATGCTAGTCGTATTGAACAAGGAAAGACAGGTGAACCTGGAACAATTATAGAAACAACAAAAAAAGCAATTATTGTTGCTACAGGTTCTGGCGATGCTATCGCATTAACAGATATACAAGTTGCAGGTAAAAAACGTATGTTAACTGCAAACTATTTAAGCGGAGTACAAACTGCGCTTGTTGGGAAGGTACTATCATGACAATAGATACAAATGTAAGGTTATTAGCCTTTGAAACAATCCAAGATATTATAAATGATAAAGCTTACAGTAATATTATTATTAACGAAGTATTATCAAATAATGAATTAAACAGAGCAGATAAAAGTTTGTTTACAGAACTTGTATATGGCACGTTGAAAAGAAAATATACATTAGATTATTTGTTAAAACCATTTGTACAGACAAAACTTAAAGGCTGGGTAAGACAATTACTTTGGATGAGTATTTACCAATATGCGTACTTAGATAAAATACCTGAACATGCTATCATCCACGAAGCGGTGGAAATCGCTAAATACAAAGGCGGACCACATAATGGAAACGTAGTTAATGGTATTTTAAGAAATATGATGCGCAGTGAGTTACCAGACTTCACGGAAATTACAGATAATAAAAAGAGAATTGCTATTGAATATAGCTTACCTAAATGGTTAGTGGATCATTGGGTTACACATTTTGGCTTAGAAAAGACAGAAGAGATTGCGCAATCTTTCTTAGATAAAGTGTCAACAACTGTGCGTGTAAATCTAACAAGAATTACTGTTGATGAAGCAATTAGAAGATTAACAGATGATGATTATATAGTAGAACTAGATAAAGAAATTGATACTTGCCTACATATTAGTGGTAAGCCAATTATTGAATCAAGATTATTTAAAGATGGACTCGTGTCAATTCAGGATAAAAGTTCGATGTTCGTTGGTGAGGTTATGTCATTAAAAGAGGGCGATAAAGTGCTTGACGCATGTAGTGCGCCAGGTGGTAAAGCTTGTCATATGGCTGAAATATTAAATGGTACAGGTCAAGTTGATGCGACAGATATCCATGAACATAAAATTGATTTAATTGATTTCAATATCAAAAAATTACGATTATCTAACATTTCTGCTTTTGAACACGATGCAACTGAAAAATATGATAAAGTGTATGATAAGATTTTAGTCGATGCACCATGTAGCGGATTAGGTGTGTTAAGACATAAACCTGAAATTAAATACGAGCAATCACAACATTCCATTCAATCATTAGTTGAAATTCAATTAGAAATTTTGAATAATGTGAAAGATAGTGTGAAACCAGGTGGCACGATTATTTATTCAACATGTACGATTGAACAAATGGAGAATGAAAACGTAATATATACGTTCTTAAAAGCAAATAATGATTTTGAATTCGATGCTTTTGAACACCCAATAACTGGAGAAAAAGTGAAGACAATGCAAGTTTTACCTCAAGATTTCAACTCTGATGGCTTTTTCATTACTAGGATAAAAAGAAAGGAAACGTAATAAATGATAACTACAGAAAAGAAAAAAAAGAATAAGTTTCTTCCCGATTTTGAAAAGCAATCAATTTATTCACTGAGATACGATGAGATGCAAGAATGGTTAGTTAGTAATGGCCAACAAAAATTCAGAGCAAAACAAATTTTTGAATGGTTATACGAAAAACGTGTAAATAGTATTGATGAAATGTCAAATTTATCAAAAGAATTACGTGAAGTTTTAAAGAACAGTTTTACTATGACTACAATGACTACAGTAGTTAAACAAGAAAGTAAAGATGGTACGATCAAATTCCTTTTCGAACTACAAGATGGTTACACGATTGAAACGGTATTGATGAGACATGAATATGGTAATTCAGTATGCGTAACGACGCAAGTTGGGTGTCGTATTGGTTGTACGTTCTGTGCCTCTACATTAGGTGGCTTAAAGCGTAACTTAGAAGCGGGTGAAATCGTTTCACAAGTTTTGACAGTACAAAAGGCATTAGACGAAACAGAAGAACGTGTATCTCAAATTGTAATTATGGGTATCGGTGAACCATTTGAAAATTATGATGAAATGATGGATTTCTTGAAAATTGTTAATGACGATAATGGTTTAAATATTGGTGCACGTCATATTACAGTTTCTACATCAGGTATTATTCCACGAATTTATGATTTTGCTGATGAAGATATTCAAATTAACTTTGCAGTTAGTTTGCATGGTGCAAACGATGAAGTTCGTTCACGATTGATGCCAATTAATAGAGCATATAATGTTGAAAAATTAATGGAAGCAATTAATTATTATCAAGAAAAAACGAATAGACGTATTACTTTTGAGTATGGTTTATTTGGTGGTGTAAATGACCAAGTAGAACATGCTAGAGAACTTGCGCATTTAATACAGAAATTAAATTGCCATGTTAACCTAATTCCAGTAAACCACGTACCGGAAAGAAATTATGTTAAGACTCCAAAAGAAGATATCTTTAAGTTTGAAAAAGAGTTAAAACGATTAGGTATCAATGCAACAATTAGACGTGAACAAGGTGCAGATATCGATGCTGCATGTGGACAACTAAGAGCTAAGGAACGAAAAGTAGAAACGAGGTAGAGACATGCTAAATGCACAATTTTTTACTGACACAGGACAATATCGGGATAAAAACGAAGATGCTGGTGGCGTTTTTTACAATCGTACAGAACAACAATTATTAGTGCTTTGTGATGGCATGGGTGGTCATTTAGCAGGTGAAGTAGCTAGCCAGTTCGTAACAAAAGAGTTACAACAAAGATTTGAAGAAGAAAATTTAATCGAGGCAGATCAAGCTGAAGCTTGGTTGAAGACAACCTTAAAAGCTATTAACCGTGAACTTTATGACAAATCAGTAGAAAACCCAGAATATCAAGGTATGGGTACAACTTGTGTTTGTGCTTTAGTATTTGATAACTATGTGGTCGTTGCCAATATTGGGGATTCACGTGCCTATTTAGTAAATAGTAGGGAGATCGAGCAAATTACAAATGATCATTCTTTCGTGAATCACCTTGTTATGATTGGACAAATCAGCGCTGAAGAAGCTTATACGCATCCACAACGTAATATCATTACAAAAGTAATGGGTACAGATAGATTGGTGACACCAGATATTTTTGTAAAAAAGACAAAGTTTTATGACTATCTCATGTTGAACTCTGATGGTTTAACAGATTTTGTGCGTAATCATAAAATTCAAGAAGCATTGCTCCAAGACAACGAATTAGAAACACAAGGTCAATATTTGATTGAACTTGCATTAACAGAAGGTACGAATGATAATGTAAGTTTAGTGTTGGCTGAGGTTGAAGGTGATAAGGTATGATAGGCAAAATAATTAATGAACGTTACAAAGTTACTAAAAAGCTTGGTGGCGGTGGAATGAGTAGAGTCTATCTTGCTGAAGACTCGATTCTCAAACGAAGTGTTGCAATTAAAGCTATTAGAATTCCAGCAGGCGAAAAAGAAGAAGCAATCAAAAGATTTGAGCGAGAAGTACATAATTTAACGCAATTATCCCATGATAATATTGTTAACGTTTTTGATGTTACAGAAGATGATGAAAATTTCTATTTAGTTATGGAATATATTGAAGGTTTAACATTATCTGAATACATTCAAAAGAATCATCCGCTAGTTGTGGATACAATATTAAATTTTATAAATCAAATCATCAACGGTATTAAACACGCTCATGATACAAAAATTGTGCATAGAGATATTAAACCACAAAATATTTTGGTGGATAAAAATCAAACATTAAAAATATTGGATTTTGGTATAGCTAAAGCATTAAGTGAAACAACAATGACAGAAACAAATCATGTATTGGGTACTGTCCAATATCTGTCTCCAGAACAAGCACGTGGAGATATTACAGATAATGGCACAGATATCTATTCAATGGGTGTTGTATTATATGAAATGCTTATTGGTAAACCGCCATTTTCTGGAGAAACAGCTGTCAGTATTGCAATAAAGCATATTCAAGATCCTATGCCAAATGTAACTGATGAACGTTCAGATATACGTCAAGCTTTGAGCAATGTTGTACTAAAAGCAACTGAAAAAGACAAGATGGAGCGTTACCAATCAGTAAGAGAAATGCAAAATGATTTAGAAACTGTTATGTCAGATGAACGTGCATCAGAAGACCGATATCAATCTTCTATCACTAATACTAAAACAGTACCGATAAATAAATCAGAAATTGCAAACCAGACACGCGAGGAAGACAAAGGTAAAAGTATTAGTGAGACAATGCAAATTCCTATTGTCAATCAACAACAATTTCAATCCAGCGAAGAACATATCTATGCAGTTCCTAGAAAGAAACGTTCTAAGAAAAAGAAATTTTTATATACTTTAATTATTGTTTTATTATTATTTGGTCTATTTGGCTTTATGGCTATGGGGATGTTTGGTAATAAATATTTAGAAGCACCAGACTTAACTGGAAAAACTGAAAAAGAAGCTGAACATATTTTAAAAGAAAATAAATTACAAATGGGTAAAACTACTCGAGAGTATAGTGATAAATATCCTGAAAATAAAATAATAAAAACGAAGCCTGAAAAAGGTGAACGACTAGAACAAAACAGTAAAGTTGATATTGTGATGTCTAAAGGACCACAATTAGCTGAAATGCCAAGTTTATATGGTATGTCAAAATCTGAAGCAATCAACAAACTAGAAGATTTAGGTATAAAAGGTACCAAAGTTAAACAGTCTTATAGCAAACAAAATGTAGCTAAAGGTTTAATTGAATCACAAAACATTTCACCTGGTGATAAAGTAAAAGTGAATAATAGCAATATTGAACTAATTGAGTCACTAGGCATCAAACAAGTTTATGTTGATGATTATGAAAATAAATCTTTTAAAACTGCTAAAGAAGAGCTAGAATCTAAAGGCTTTAAGGTAGAAGTTTCAGAAGAAAAAAATGATGATAAAGTTAAAAAAGATGATGTTATTAGCCAGTCACCAAAAGGTGAGGAAGTAGATGAAGGTTCTACGATATCATTTGTCGTGTCTAAAGGTAAGGAAGAGTCTAAAGACGAATCTAAGGATGACGCTAAGGACAAAGATGACAAAGATAAAGACGATTCTAAAGATGGTGAAGCTGCAACGAAAGAGTATACTGAAACACACCAAGTGCAATATACTGGTGATGATGATGAAAGTCAAGAAGTGAAAGTATATATTAGAGATAAAGATGACCAAGGGTCATCAGCAGCACAGACATATAAGATTAAAGAAAACAAGACTATTAAGATACCAATGACAATTGAAAAAGGTAAGACGGCTGGTTTTACTGTTCGTGTTGATGATAAGGTTGTTGCTGATAAAGACATACCTTATGACTTTTAGCGACACTTAACGAGTAAACGAGTATAGTGTCGCTTATGCAAGAGCAAAGGTCTTGCGAACTAAACGTGATGAGTAAACGAGTATAGTGTCGCTTATGCAAGAGCAAAGGTCTTGCGAACTAAACGTGATGAGTAAACGAGTATAGTGTCGCTTATGCAAGA
>NZ_JBOIHZ010000007.1:0-133971 GCF_051408735.1 Staphylococcus sp. AS1337
CTCTAACACTTGTTTTGAACCAACAATTCAATGTTGTGTTCGGAATTAACGTTGACATATTGCAATTCAGTTTTCAATGTTCATTTCTTCATTTAATTAATAGTTGCTTTACAATGTTAACATCTCGTTTAATGTTTTGTCAACAAGTAAATATTATTTTTTAATAATTAATTAACATTACTGTAACAATATTAAATTATTATTCTTGATAATGCAAGTATATTTTTTACACTTTTTATAATTAATTTAAATAATTTGTTTGCCGTTTTTGACGACTTTTATATAATATCAATTCTATCTAGAAAAGTCAACAACAATTTCAAACTAATTATTTTTTGAATTCACGCTTGTGAAATCAAATGTTTGTCACAAGAAACTATTCTACCATCGTTCAGAAAAAAAGCAATAGAAAAGTGGATAGAATTTAATTTAAATTCTATCCACTACTAAAAACCACTTATTTACTAGTCTTTTTAATAATTTGTTGCGCCATCGATTGGTATATTTCTCCAAGTCTATCATCAGTTTGATATATGGAAGGTGCAAAGTCTTTAGGGTTCCATGATGGTTGTTCTAGTGGAAGATGTCCTAATAAATCAGTTTGGAGTTCTTCTGCAAGTTTCTCCCCTCCACCAGTACCAAATACATATTCTTTATTCCCAGTTTCTTTACTTTGGAAATAAGACATATTTTCAATTACACCTAAAATAGAATGTTCAGTATGCTTTGCCATTGCTCCAGCCCTTGCAGCAACAAACGCTGCTGTTGGATGCGGTGTAGTCACAATAATTTCTTTACTTGAAGGTAACATAGTATGAACGTCTAATGCGATATCTCCCGTACCAGGAGGTAAATCTAGAATAAGATAATCTAAATCTCCCCATCTTACTTCAACGAAAAAGTTTGTGAGCATTTTGCCGAGCATTGGACCTCTCCATATGACTGGTGCGTTTTCTTCAACAAAGAATGCCATAGATATTACTTTAACTCCATGACGTTCAACTGGTATGATTTCTTTTCCTTGAACACCTGGTTTCTCATCAATCCCCATCATATCAGGAACACTAAAACCATAAATGTCAGCGTCTACAAGTCCAACTTTTTTACCTTCTCTTGCTAAAGATACTGCTAAGTTGACTGCTACCGTCGATTTACCAACGCCACCTTTACCTGAGGCAATAGCGATAAATTCAACCGGATTATCTTTTGAAAGCAAACCTTCTATTGTTTGATTTTGTTCTTCCCCTGAGCCACGGTATTGTTCTACAACATCTGATGGTAATTCTTCAAATCGAATGCCAACTGTATTCGCACCATTTTCTTTAAGTACTTCTACAATTGCCATTTGTAAGTCTAGTTGTGGTTGGCCACCTAATTGAGCCATTGCTACTTTAACACTTACATGTTCTTTTTCTTCTTTAATACTTACTTCGATAATTCCATCTGTTTCTTTTAATGGTACATCAATTATTGGATCTTTTAATTCTCCAACAAGTTCTTTAACTTGCTCTATCGTTAACACAAAGCGTCCCCCTCTTATTTCATTATCACTTATATTCTAACAAATATACTTTGACTATGCTTTAAATTGTTTATACTTAGTATAAATTTAATATAAAGAATAAAAAAGCAGTTAGCTCAAATTATTCTTACATATAAGAATAATGAACTAGCTGCTTTAATTTAATATTGCTTATATCCACCAACATATTTTATTCATATTTACTCGGCAAATGTTTTTACCTTCTGTGTATCACAAAAATACTATTTGTGCTTATCATTAAGATTTTTGCTATCTGGATAAAAGATTTCCTTACATATAAACAAAATACCAATGATTAGGACAATCACCCAGAAATCAATATTGATATATGCATAATGAATATGCACTATAAAATAAAATAGTAAGGTCGTTACCGTAAAAGTAATCAAATGGTATGTTGTTCCTTGAAAATACGAATTTTCAGGTATTTTTTTCCTAAAGTAATCCATTAAGTTTTCTATAATAAATAAATTAAAATAGCCTAATACGATATAACTACCATAGTAAATTAAATTATCGTAAAAACTTTTATTATAACCAAAGTACGCCAAATGAAAATATATTAAAATCCTACTTAATCCAAATAAACCAAAACCTAGAAATGTTAAGAAGATGGCGCCAGATATTATAAATACAGAAAGTACAATAAGCGTTGTAAATAAATATCTAATATATTTCATTGCTTACTGTCCTCCCTTTCTCGATTTATCTACAATATGTGTAAATGATATACTCCCACTCATTATTTATATTATCATTATACCCATCTTGTACAAAAAACATATCTTAAGTAGTAACTTTCACATAATATCAAAATCAGCTAAATGTATGTACATTGCTACTCAGTTGATACTGTTTTCTCTTTAAATGCGAATAACCATAATAAAATGAGCGTTACAAGTATTAGCAAACTTAAAATAATGACGTTGTGTATGTGAACGCTAATAAAAGTAAACGATAAGGCATACACGTATCCCATAATTGTAGATCCTATAGAATTTCCTAAGCTTTTCGTTAATGTATAGAGCGACATCATACGTTTCATATTTGCTGGCGATGTTTCCTCTTGGGTAATCACACTATCTTTAGTATAAACGGTCCCGAAACTAACACCAGCTAATAATAAGCTCAATCCGATAAAAATTGGAGATTCTGTTCCAATAAATACTAATATCCCACAAATTATCAATGATGTAAACGCACTGATGTATAATGCTTTTCTCGACATTTTCGCTTCTATTTTATCCAGTGAGAAATTTAAAATTAGCCACGCAAATGAAATCGGGAAAATAACAAATCCACTTTGTAACGGCGATAATCCAATATCTTCTTGTAAATAGATTGGCATATATAAATTGTATCCCATCAATATAATTGCATAAGCAAAATCAGTAAAAAATATTAAAACAATCATTTTATTAAATTCGTTAACTGGTACAAATGGCGCTTTTACTCTCTTCTGATTTTTAAATAGTACGATTGCTACTACTATTGCTATAACCATTGAACCTATATTTAAATATAGGTTTGACTTATTCATAACTGTAAAGATTATGAAAAATACAAAAGCATAAAATAAAGTTAAGCCTTTTATATCTAACTTATTTTTAGCTGTTGTGCTTTCATTTTCAAAATGAAAAGTAAATATAACAAGTATCATTGCTATTATTGCAATAGGAATATTTACAAAAAATAACCAATGCCAAGTTGCGAATTCTAAAATCCCTCCCCCTAACACTGGACCAATAATACTTGAAATCCCCCAAACGCTTCCTACCGTACCCATAATTTTATAACGTAATGGAATTTCAAAGGCTAACTTTGGCACGATTTGACTTAATGCCATCATAACTCCAGCACCTAATCCTTGAATAAAACGAGACACAATTAACAGAGTGAAAGTGTCACTTAGTCCAGATAACAAACTTCCTACTGTGAATAATAAAAGTCCTAATAAAGTTATGTAAATAATTTTTGTGCGTTCTAACAATTCACCTACAATTGGGTTGGCAATGACTATAGCAATAAAATAAACTGCAAATATGAGTGAAATGGATGATTCTACACTCAAATCCGTTTTAATTGTTGGTAAAGCTAAAGAAACTATGGATGTTTCAATTGCAGACATAAACATTATTAAAATAAGTGCAACTACAACGCCTAATGATTTTATATTCATGTATTATTCTCAACTCTCTTACCTTCTTAAAATATATATTTATTTCTACTTAATCATTATTTATTTCTAAGTTCAATATCTTTGCTTTATTTTATTTTAAACAAACTTTTATGCCTCACGCCAATTAATACTACTATTACATTTTTGTTTAATTGCATAATTAATTATTTGTTAAAATGACTAAATACACAGAAATGCCGACAATATCTAATGATATTGTCGGCATATATAAAGCTACATAAAATATATAATTGCTATAAAATGGAATACTGAAGCAATCACAATAAAGAAGTGCCAAATCATATGAAAATATGGTCTATCCTTTTGTGCGTAAAACCAAGCACCTATTGTGTATGCAATACCACCAAACAGTATAAATAGCATAAATGTAAGGGATGTATCAAAAATAATTTTAGGTAAGAACAATACGCCAATCCACCCCATTACAAGATACATAATTAAACTTAATTTATGATTAACATTTTTAGCTAGTGATTTGTATAAAATACCCCAAATCGTTATTCCCCACAGTACAATCATTGCTGACCAACCAATCCATCCCCCAACTAAAGCTAAACAAATTGGAGTATATGTACCAGCGATTGCGACATAAATCATGCTATGGTCAATTATGCGCAAAATGAATTTATGTGATGATTTATTTGGCATCGAATGATAAACCGTTGATGAAATAAACATTAAAAATATACTTATAACATAAACGGAAACACTAAAAGCACCCATTATACCAAAGTTTAAAAAACTTAAGATGGCAGCATAAGGTAGCGCACATAACGCTATAAAAGCTGCTACACCGTGGGATACTGCATTGCCTATTTCTTCACCGAATGTTAAAGGTACAATGTCTTTAAATGTTTTAACTACTTTATTATCATCAGCTTTTATTGATTGAGACAACAGTGTAACCACCTTTTTTATATCATATTCATACGTTTTAAATCTGCTCTAGCTGTTTCAACACTATCTTTACCTTCTTTATTTTTGAGAGGAGAAAATTCTTCATCCCTCGGAACTTGTAAAGTAATAAAGCTATTTGCATATTGGAATATATCAAAATAAAACAATTCAAATTTCAAAGTTGACTGCTCAATCACACCAAAGTCCTCGTCTAATTGTTTTAATTTTTTGATTGCTAAATGGTATGGCAACTCATTGTCAACAACATTATTAATAAATAAGAGTTTGAAAGAATGAATTCCTATATTAGCATTATTAAATTCATTTGCTACATCTGGACTTAGTTCTGAATATTCAAGTACTGTATCTTTATGTTTTGTATGAACTAAACGGCCAACGCTTTCGCCATCTTTAGGTTGTATAGATTTTGTAGTAATATCCATACTATTTTGGAATGTATATCCAGCAAATAATGGATCAAGTACTTTAACTAGTACATTATCGATGTTATTTAAGAAAATGTATTCGACACCATTATCTAACATTTCTTGTAAATATCCAGCTTTTTTAAGTGCTTTAAACACACCACCATTACCATTTGGTGTTTCTAAAATATTATTATCTACATCTAATACTAATTTACCTTCTTCAGATAAAGCTACAATATTATCTTGCATAAAGAAATGCACATGTGATTTATCATAACCAAAGTAATTATTTGATTCGAAGAATAACTGTGTTTCTTGATCATTCACTTTACTAGTCATGATATACCAATCAACGAATTCGCCAGTTTGCTCTTTTAATGCTAATAATTGTTTAGCCTGAATCTCAAACAAACTTACGCCTTCAATTTCGAAAGAACCTTTAGGACCCTTATATCCTAATCGAGTACCTTGCCCACCGGCCATAAGTAGTACTGCAAATTTACCTTTACGAATAGCTTCAAGTCCAACTTTTTCATACTGCTCGATCTCTTCGTCTGTAAATTCATTTTTTATATCATACTTTACTTCATTGATAGAAGTAACATCATCAATTTCTTTTTTATTTACATATAATTCCTCGTATAAATCTTGAATATCCGTTAAATTTAGTGCATCTAGTTTTTCAGATAGTTGCTCTCTCTCATTTGTGCTCATCAATTTTTCAAACTCAATGAGATGGTCTTGATTAAACTTTTCTAAAGCTTTCTTATCTAGCATGCTCTCTCTCCTTAATATCCAAATATTTAAATAAAAAATATATCTTATTTGCATTACGGATATATAATTTCACTATATGTACTTTATATTATTATGATACTCAGTACAACCATAATTATAACCAATTCAATAATAACTTATGTATAGACGGTTGAAAAATTACATAAATTGCTCCAATCGATAACGCACTGGCTAAAGACAAGTCCACTAGACCGCCTGTTTTAAAAACCACTGGGAATTTTACACTTATTGGAACAGGATAAAATAATTTAACACCTCTTGGGGTTAACATATCTAGTATAACATGCGAAAGCAAACCAAAAACAATACTACTCAAATAATAGTTGGGGGTTTGAATCAAATACAGTAAAAAGATAATAATACCTATAAATAAAAGTGAATGTGTAAATGTCCTGTGTCCAAATAGTATTCTAATTAAGTAACTAATAAGTTTAAATCGTCTACCAATTTTACTTTGTGCGTGACAAATATCAGGTATTAAACTCGAAATAACTGCAAGCGTTATAACTGTAACAGATGTAAACAAATCAGTATGAAAATATTCTAATGTTAAAGCTCCGACTAATAAGCCGCATGATGCGTGGGTTTTACCTGTCATTTTCACTACTCCTTATCGCATTACATTTTAGCACATTTAAGCGTTAAATGCGAACATACTTTCGTTAAAAACATGAGTATAACCTATTTTAAAAAAGTATCACACAATCACTTGAAAACGTTTGCAGTTTATTGTATGCTATAGCTATAAATTAATTAAAGGATGTGTTCGATATATGGCAATGACAGTAAAAAAAGATAACAGTGAAGTAAGAATTCAATGGAGAGTTGCAGATATTAAGATTCCAACAAATGAAATTAAAAATATTTCACAGGACCAAAATATTCATGAAGTTCCTAAACTTGATAGAAATAAAGTTTCAAGAATTGGATCTACTTTTGGAAAAACAAACCGTGTTATCATCGACACTGATGACCATGAATACATTATATACACTCAGAATGATCAAAAAGTTTATAACGAATTAACTAAATAATTAATTATAAACTAGCTTACATCAATAACCAAAACAACAATTTTCACATTAAAATATAGACAACCCCTGCGCATTAAATTGTGTAGGGGTTTTATTGCTATTTACGTTATCACTTTTTCAAAATAATGTTAGCCTTTCAGACCATTATAAGTCCTTTCACTAGCCAAATTATTTTTTTAAGATAAATATCAACGCAAATTAACGTGGTACCCATAGAAACTTTACCAAGTTCACTATATTTCATTGATTTCATAACCTGTCGCCAAACCTCTTTTCTACTGTTTAACTTCATATTTTATTTTGTTTTTTATTGTACCATCGAATCTTAAACTTCTGTGATATATTAATTCTCATTTGTATTTACTTTAATATGCTTAGCCTTAGAACCTATTCCTACGGTAAGCAAGTTAACCTAATCCTATGGAATAAGGCAGTGCTCTCATAAAATGTTCATAAAAAAACTGCTAACAAAGCCTAAGGCTTTGTTAGCAGTTTAATCAAATACAATCATTGTATTTGATTTGTCTATATTTAATACAGACAATTTTTATAACTTACTTTTAAAATAAAACAATCAGTTTTATTTCGTATCCTTAAACATAAGTACTGAAATTCGAATGAAAACATCGTTTGAAAGTTCACTTCGTTGACTAGATAAATCTATATCTTAACAAATCAACTTTTTAATTATATAAATATTATATTTATAGTTCTGATATGCACACATATACTTCCATGTCTCAGCAACATTTTATTTTATACATTCTTACTAACCTAAGTAAAAGCTACATTAGTTAAAATGAACTCTCCTTTTATTTAGTTCAATTTTCATTTTCATAATGCTAAAGTTGGTGGTAACTTTGAAAAACCTCTAGTAAGATAAATTAGGTATATAAAACCAATACTCGTCCATACAGTACCTAATATTAATGCATGTTTATCTAGACTTATAAATAAACATATATCTAAAATCATTCCTATTAATGGTATAGCGAAATAAGTAATCCGCTTCATTCCTTGTCTTTGCTTCAATTTGACAAAATAAAAAACAATAACTGATAAGTTAACAAACGCAAATGAAATAAATGCACCAAAATTTATAAATGAAGTTGAAGTACTTATATTCATAAAGATACCAATCACACCTATAATGCCTATAAACATTAAATTGAAAATTGGTGTTTGCCTTTTCTTTTCAATATAACCAAATATTTTTTTGCTGAGTACGCCATCACGCCCCATAGCATAAAGAAGTCTTGCTCCGCTAGTTTGTGCTGATAATCCTGAAGCTAATTGCGCTAATATTAAACCGCTTAAAAATAATGAAGATAGTAAGTTACCGCCTACAATTTTAGCTATTTCAAAAGCAGCAGAATCAGTATTGTTAATAACATTAAAATTCGGAAGTGTGATTGAAAGTATATATGCAACGGTAACAAATAGAAAACCACCTACAATAGTAATAATCATAATTGCCTTAGGAATAGTTTTTGTAGGATTTTGGGTTTCTTCAGCCAATGTAGTAACAGCATCAAACCCTAAGAATGAATAACATGCTATGGCTGCTCCTGCCAATATTGGTGAAATATGGTTATCCATTATGTTAAAAATACGGCTACTCAAAACCTCTCCTTCCCCCATTCCATGTGTTACATGCCAAATACATAAAATAATAAAAATAGATATCACTAATAATTGAAAAATCATAATTAATAAACTCGTAAATGTAGTTGAATTAATTCCTATAATATTAATTAATGTCGTCATTATTATAAATATAATTATCCATGCCCAACTTGGTATGATTGGAAAAGCAGTAGACAAATATTCTGCCCCAATAAGCCATATAACTAATGGTAAAAATAAATAATCTAATAATATTATCCAACCAATCATAAAACCCATAGACGGATGGAGACTTTTAGAAACAAAAGTATAAGCAGAGCCAGCAGAAGGGAAAGCTTTTGCCATTAAACCATAACTATAAGCTGTGAATAGCATTGCAATAGTTGCAAATAAATATGCATAAGGGACATAACCATTTGTAACTTCATATAGTGTGCCATAAGTACCAAAAACAATCATTGGTGCCATATAAGCTAAACCGAACATAACAACTTGATATAAAGTTAGAGATTTTTTTAGTTTTGTCTGATCCATGTTATTTTCTCTCCTTAAATGCATCATTTAGTTTTTGATATATATTTGGATGGAGTTGATTAACATAGTCTAAGCTCAAATCCTTATCTAAATCATTTTTTAAAGTAACATTTGCATTCTGTGTTGTTTGGCCATCTTTTAAATATAATAAATTTTCACCTTTATGATTCACTATACTGCTATGGCCAAAGAAATGGTGTGGTCCGTTTATTCCATATTGATTAGCAATTGCTATTGGTAGTTCATTTTCCAATGCTCTACTTGCTAAATATATATCCTGATAAAACTCATAAGGCGACATGTTGGCCGTCGAAATCAAAATTATTTCTGAGCCTTTCAACTTCAATAATCGTGCTACCTCTGGAAATTCCAAATCATAGCATATCATGAGACCGACTTTACCAAATCTGGTATTTATAACTGGAAAATAGTTACCTTTATCAAAAATAAGTTGTTCACCAGCAAATAAATGTGTTTTACGATATTTTGCTAAAATCCCCTTCGTAGCATCTATATAAGTAGTTGCTATATAGTATTTGTCATTCTCAATTTCTGGAAATGAAATCACTGCATCAATTCCATAGTTTTTACATGTTTTCGCAATACTTGTTAAAAATTTACTACTAGCTGACATGGCTACTTTTTTTAATAAGTCACTATTTTGTATATAACCCGATACAGCTAATTCAGGAAATAGTACTAAATCTACATTCTTTTGACTTTCATCTATCAATGTACGACAAATATAATCTGTATTAATTTCAATTCTACCTAACATTGGTTCCATTTGTGCAATTGAAATCTTCATAAACATACCCCTTTGTTTACTCATTTATTAAATTTTTAGCTAGAATGAATAACTAATATATTCAATTTTCTGAATTTTACTATAATTATTGGATGTTTAAAAGTACCAGTTTTTCTATTTTCATGGTACCAATATTTTACTCGTAATTTAATCTTATTGTCTAAATCAGAGTTATATGCTCTAAACTACTAACTAATAAGAGTTCTCAATTATATTAATAAATTATCAATGGTATACTGTTCATATATTATAGAAAGAAGGTGCGTTTCATGTATGTAGTTACGAACAGAATTGATGTAAAAAAAGGATTTGCTGAAAAAATGGCTCCAAAATTTACTCAGGGCGGGAAAATACAAGAACTAGACGGCTTTCATAAAGTAGAAGTTTGGTTAATTGATGATGAGGAAGATTACGACCAAATGTATATCAATACATGGTGGGAAACTGAAAATGATTTTAAAGCATGGCTTCAAAGCGATGCTTTTAAGGAAGCTCATGAAGGAAGATCAAAATCTAGCAGTGAAGAATCACCTGTCTTAGGTAATAAAGTTGTCAAAGCAAATGTAATATCAGTACTAAGTAATTAATAATTATCATTCAACTGATTATAATTGTTATGTCGTATAAATAAAAGGAAGCGCCATGGACAAGTAAATGTCTATGACGCTTCTTTTTGCTTTCAACTAAGTAGAGTTTACTAGATTTTTAGATTTAATTTTCTGCATCCTATATTTTAATTGAAATATAAGTGAGCCATTAACGCTATAATAGGTAACGCTATAATTGTTCTTATTAAGAATATGATAAAGAGTTTAAAGATACTTACTGGTATTTTAGAACCTAAGATTACTCCACCAACTTCTGATAAGTAAATCAATTGTGTAATGCTCAATGCGCCGACAACAAATAATGTAATATCGTTACCGACACCTTCAATTAAAATTGATGGTAAGAACATATCGGCAAATCCAATTAATACTGTTTCTGATGCTTGAGCTGCTTCAGGGATTTGCAGCAATTCTAAATATGGTAAAAATGGTTTCCCAATAATCGCAAATAATGGTGTATAGGTTGCTATAATGGTTGCAAGCGTACCTACACTCATCACGACCGGTAAAATTACAAACCACATATCTATCACAGTCTTGAAACCTGATTTAAAAAATGATTTAAATCCTGGTGCGTTGATACCTGTTTCAGTCGCCATATCAAAACCATGGCCTAGAGCAGTTTTATTGTCAGGTAACTTCTCTGTTCTCATTTCTTCAGACACTTCTTTTGAGTATTCATCTTTAATAGATCTAAGCGGCCAAATTCTTGGCAATATAAACGCACATACTAGACAAGAGATGATTACAGTTAAATAAAAATAGAAGAAATGATTTTGCATATGTACAGTTTCGGCGACAACAATGGCAAATGTTAGTGAAACAACACTAAACGTAGTAGCAATAACTGTCGCTTCTCTTCTTGAATAAAATCCTTCTTGATATTGTCTACTAGTGATTAAAACCCCTACTGTTCCATCACCAATGAATGATGCTAGATTATCAACAGTTGACCGTCCGGGTAATGTAAATAAAGGTCTCATTATCGGTCTGAAAACCGGTCCTAATAATTCTAATAATCCGTATTCCATAAGTAATGGTAAAAACAACGCTGCAAAGAAGAAGACAGTTACTAATGTAGGTAATAGACTTTCAAATACAAGTCCACCTGTGTCTTCGGAATAAATAACGCTAGTACCTACTTTTAAATATGTCATCCAAACAAACACTACTGCTAATATTCTTAAAATCAACCAGACAAACTTTACATTGAATGCATTGTTCATTAGACCTTCTGGTTTAAATTTATTTTTCAATACTGTTGAACATAAAATAGATAAAATACCTGATATCGTAATGATTATTACAATAACCAACGGCATAGCATTTCCAATTAAATCTTTTAGTAATCCTGCTAAAAATGCAACAGGGAGTGTTGTTTGTTTCTCACCATCTTCTGTCACTGTAATTGGTATTAAGAATAAAATGATACCAATTAATGACATGATAATGAATTTAAGCTGCCCACGTGTGCGCTGTGATTTATTATACTGAGTCACTACATTCACCCCTTAGGTGTATTATTTGATATATACTTAAAAAAACAACACCAATAATTATAACGTATAATGTATAAATATGTAAATCTATAAATTGTGTCTATTTGTTGTTATTTTTGGTATAAAAAAGTAGAATTAACCCTAATATTTAGAACTAACTCTACTTTAAATGAAAGCGTTTACTTTTGCAATTTATTATTAAATTTTTCTCAATAAGAATAAAAAGTAAGGTACGCCGACGATTGCAACAACAACACCCACAGGAATATCGATAGGTGGATGTATTCCTCGCGCTAAACAATCACTTATTGATAATATTAACGCTCCTATCAATCCTGACATAATAGTAATATGTATGTGTTTATGTCCAACAATTCTTCTGGCTATATGTGGAGAGATAAGTCCTAGAAAGCTTAATCCACCCACTACTGAAATAGATGCACCTGCTAAAATGACAGCTAATAGTAACAATATCATTTTAATTTTCTTCACCTTTGTACCTAATGCAATTGCAATATCATCACCTAAAGTTAAAATATCGAGCTGATGACAGTAATAAAAGATAATCGGTAACGCAACGATAAACCAAGGTAAAATAACCAAAACATTAGACATACTATGGCCATACAAACTACCTGTTAACCACACTAATGCTGTATTGGCATCTTGTGGATTACGTATTAATAAATATTGCACTACCGCTGTACAAATTGCTCCTATCGCTAAACCTATCAATGCTAACTTAGACCCTTTAACATTAAATTTTGCAATTAATAATGTCAAAATCAAACTTACACATAAGGCACCAGCAAATGATCCAAACGGTAAAATGAAGAGTGGTGCAGAAGGGAATAGCATAATGATAGAGACTGCTGATAAACTTGCACCTTTAGTTATACCAATAACATCTGGTGAGGCAAGTGCATTTCTTACTACGCCTTGAATAAGTGAACCAGAAATCGCAAGACTACTCCCCACAATAATTGCGAGAATCATCCTTGGTATACGGTATTCATTTAATATAAAGTTATCTTGTGCAAATAAACTTTTAATCGCTTCAACTGGATTAATCCAAACTGCTCCGATAGACAATGATGCAACTGCTGAGATTAGAATTAATATTACAACGATACCATAACGAAAAGTTAATCTCCCGATCATAGTCTATCAACTCCTCTAACTGTAATAAATAGAAAGTATACCGCTCCTACAAATGAGGTAACAATTCCTACAGGTGATTCAAACGGAAATGCTATTAAACGGCTTAAGACATCAGATAACAATAATAAATCTGCACCGATAATCATCGTCAACGGTACCATTAGCCTGTAATCTGTTCGTATATAATGTTTTACAATATGTGGCACAATTAGTCCTACAAAGCCGATTGGTCCTGCTATTGAAACGGATGCACCAGCTAAAACAATGACAAGTAGTCCAACTGTAATTCGTACAATTTTGACATTTTGCCCAAGCGATGTTGCTAAATCTTCACCTAATTCCATAATAGTTAATTGCTTGGATATAAAAATTGCTCCAATGAAAGCCATTACTATCCAAGGAAATACACCAATGAATTGCGGCCATTGAATACTTGATAAAGAACCTACTAACCAAAACATCACAGTTGAAGTTGCATCTTCATTTAGTAATATAATTCCTTGGGTCATACTAGAAAAGAATAAATGAATAGCCATACCAGCTAATGCTAGCTTTATAGGAGTCATTCCTTTAGTCGAACCTGACAGTGTATACACTGTCAGTCCACCGATAAATGCACCAATAAAAGCTAATATCGTTGAATACGCAGTTAAAGCTGGTATAACCATTGAAATAAATACAATTACAAATGAAGCTCCTGAGTTAACACCAAATATTTGCGGTGATGCCAAAGGGTTACGAGTCATCGCTTGCATTAACAAACCCGCAACGCCAAGTGCAGCCCCTATTAAAAGGCCAGCAAACATTCTTGGCATACGGACATTATGTATCAAAAAAGTCTCTTTTGTATCAATATGTTTTACACTGTAATCTATAAAATCTTGAAAAGTAATATGTGAAGCTCCAACACTAAGATTGAAGTATATAATGACAAAAAGCGCACATACACTCACAATAAATGTGAGTGCAGTACGTTTTTGAGTTTTCTTTTCATTTGATTTAGCTGGGTTAACGCTATGTGATTTAATCATTACCGTTCATCCTACTTTTGTTGTGAGTCTTTTTGCTCATTTTTAGAAATTTCAGCAAGTTGTTTTGCAATTTCTTCGGAAGATATAATACCTCTTGCACGTGCCCATGTATTTCTATCCACTACAGATACGCGATTATTTTTAACCGCATCTAAATCTTGCCAAACTGGATCCTCTTCTTGTTTTTTAAGGTTTGGATCATTTTCACCTTTATCAGCCATAATAAACATACGACCAGGGTTAATATCAGAAAGTACTTCTGGATTTAATTGTAAGTAAGGCCCTTTTAGATATTTAGATAAGTTATCAGTTTTCGTTTTATTTAACGCATTATTAAAACCTAACTCTTTTAAAAGCTCTCCAACATATGTATTTTCAGGATGTGCTAATAGGCCTGATTTTGCAACTACTGATGCTAATACAGGTTGTGATTTATCCATTGTAATTTCTTTGCTGTATTTATCCATTAACTCATTATGCTCTTTTAATCTATCTTCACCTTTATCTTCTTTACCTACTGCTTTTGCAATTGTTTTAAATGCTTCTAAGTTGTCTTTATAATCACTATCAAAGCTAGGAAGCATAATTGTTGGTGCAATTTTTTCTAAATCTTTTTGGATGCCTTTATGTCTATTGCTGTCTGCGATAATAACATCTGGTTTTTGGTTACTTATTTCTTCTAAGTTAGGTTGCTTACGTGCACCTACTGATTTATAATCCCCAATTTTTTCGCGAATAGGTTTAAGAATTCTATCTTTTTTACCATCATCAGCAACGCCAACTGGCTTAACATCTAATGCTGCAAGTGCATCGACAAATGAGAATTCCAATGCTACGACACGTTTAGGGTCTTTAGCAATTTTTGTCGTACCTCCATCATGCTTAATTGTTATGCCATCTTTGTCGTCATTACCTTTACTGGATTTGTCAGAACCTTTATCGCTGACGCTGCCACATGCAGACAACATTACTACGGTTAAAGTTAAAAACAGGATAGCCATAATTTTATAATTATGTTTCATCGTTTTCACTCCTTAGAATATGTATAATTACATATTCAATTCTATTGATAATGATTATCGGTGTCAACAAAAACTTTTAAAACTTTTAATGAAGTTTAAATACGATTAGATTTTTGAATATTAAAGTTGTGGCATAATTTTTCAATAACGCTATCATGAATATAATTTTTATCTAAGTTTGTCATATACATACTTTGTGCCAAAGCCTTATAACCTAAACTAAATTGAATTTTATCACCAATTTGATAATGGTCTTGGTTTAACAAATCAATCATTACATGATCGCTAGTTGCCCCTATTACTTTAACTTGGTGATGATGTGGTTTAATATCTTCGATAGATGTATCTAAGTTGCCGATATCAACGATTGCTTGTAAATATTGCTGACCTGATGAAATATCAATACGTGGTTTAATTTCAACTATCTCCGCTTCTAAAATGATAGCATCTTGATACAAAGAGGCTATCGGTTGATTAGTTGTTGTTTCAACACCTCTAAAAAGCGTTTCTCCTACACGTAACTCATTAACCCTCCCCATATCTTGATATAGCATTTGTGATATCATACTGGAATTGCCACCTGAGATTATTTTAAATCTCATATGCGTTTCTAATTCAACTGATTCTACGAATTGATTAATAAGTGATACATCTTCTTCAGTTGGAATAATTGATTGAAAGCACATAAAATTAAATGCTAATCCAATCACACTTACATGATGCATTGAAAGTATTTCATTAATATAATCTACAATGTCATATGTCAGTATACCTTCTCTTGAATCCTTCCAATCAACCATAAGCAATATGTGATGTTTTACCTGGTGCTTTTGGGCAATTTCATTTAATCTGCGGATTGTCACTATTTCTGTCTGTATACTTATGTCGCTATATCTAACAACATCTACCAGTTCATGTTGACTAGCCGTTCTAATCATCATATAAGATAAATGCTGATCTTTACTTTTGTTAATATTGTCAATACGTGCATCAGCAAAATGCGTTATACCGATTTGTTTTAACGTTTCAACAATTTTTTTATCGCCACCTACGCATTTAATAACTGGTGTAAATTGCATATGATTCTGTTGAAAAATAGACAATAATACTTGTGCATTATATTGTATTTTGGACAAATTTATCTTTATTTCAGCCATCTATTACACCTCTTTATATATAGGATTCCTCAAATCAATGGTCACATATTGTTTTACTTTACTTTCCATTCTCATGCGTAAGAGCGCTTTTACTGTTATCGTTTCACCGAACAATACTTGTTTTAGCTTATTAGCATGTGGTTTATTAAGATCGATTGCGTGCTCAACTACCTCACCTACTAATTCAAATAATTCGGATTCTTTTACAAATTCATATTGCGCAAAATGGTGAATAAGTTCTGCAATTTGATTTTGAATAACTGCATGTTGAAACTTAGCTATGACCGCTTCAATATTTTCTGCAATTAAACTCGTGTTAGTAACATCAATATTAGGAATTTTATGTTTTAATGTAGTTAGATCTATCCTTGAACCACCTAAATCTCTAACGATAAACTTCATTTGATAATTCGGCCCTAGATTCACAATTGTATTTTGCATGTGCGCTTCCAAAGCAATACCATAATCTTGAATATAAGCAATTAATGGGTCGATTAATGTTTTACTATAGTGCAATAGAAATTGCTTAATCGCATCTATCGTTAAATCATCATTCACCCAATTGATATAGCTATCTACGGTTACTTGGTTATCGACAGGATTTTTATTAACTAAACTTGCAGTTACTAGCGTTGTGCCGTTATCTGAAATATAAGGTTGATGTCGTACGATACAAGCCAAATGCCTTGCATCATCTGGTTCAGTTTTAGCATGTATCCCAAATGGTTCCATAGCAACTTGTAACTGTGGATAGATAGCTAACATGTCTTGTAATTCATAGCTCAATTTAGGTCCGTCTACCGTTGTCACACTCGACACAGTTCTTATAGCACTTGTTGCTTGTATATTGACTGGTAACTTAATATGAAATGGCTTGTGAACAAGTTGCATAGTTCTAAATGATAAAGTCGCTTTAGACTCAACTTCAAAAGGCGTAGGTAGTAATCGTTTTTCTAATATCCAGTCTGCAAATTTGTGAACAATAACATTTTCATATTGCCAAGGATGTACAAGTACAACACTATAATCTTTCAACTCTAAATCATGCGGTGCTAAAAATCCTTTTAATTTGTAACGATATTCTGGAATAACTTCATCAATCATATAGTTTGCATCATCTTCCATAGAAGTAATTACGCAATTATCTTTATGAATGAGCATAACTTTTAATGGAATAAGCTTTTCAAACTCTGGCGCATATTTTCTTACTTCATCAGGTGTTAATGGAAGCTTAGTCTTAGATAATGGGTGTGTAGGATGCCCTTCAATAACAAGGCTTTCAGAATAATTCAAATCATTGATTTGCTTTGATCCTACCATATGCTGTAGCCATGAAAAGAAGTTGATTGTTTCAGGCATTTTTGAAAATTTTAGCGTTGCATGTATCAACGACTTTCTATGTTGAAAATGTTCATAAGTCAGTGCGAAACCTTCCCTACTAGAAATCAATTCATCTGTTAATCGTTGACTAATAGGCATATTAAAATGTACTTCTAGCATTTCTAATAGTTGTTCTAAAGTCTCAATCGTTACTTGTGACTTACCCTTGATATAGAAAATCACACCATAAAATTCATAACGTTCCATAGCACTTTTTCTAACTTTATTTAATTGCAACACTTGGCCTTTATATTGTATTTCAACGCAGTGATCAAATTCATTAAATAACATACCTTGTGGAAATATTTGCTCTTTAATAATTGCGTTGAAAATACGATACTGCACATTTCTATCTGCCAATTGCCATGTTTCATGCATCATACAATACTGCCTCCATTTTTTCTTTGCCTTCTAGTAATTACACTGAATAACAATGCAATGACAAATGTACTCATCCCCATAATAATAAAGGTTTCAATAATACCAATAAGTTCTGCTAAGAAACTCATCAACATGGCTCCTAAAGGAATCATACCTCTATCCATCATAATGACACTAAGTATTTTCCCCCTGTGTTCAGGTTCTACTCTATGTTGAAAATATATTCTATTTGTAGTTCTAGCCCATTGGCTGAACAGACCAATAAAGAATAATGAAATAAATAATAAATAGGTATTGCTACTAATCGTACACAATAGTGATACACCAAAAAGCACAGAGCTTATGTAATACATTTTGACCATAGATACTTTCTCTAAAATATTAGGTAAAACTATTGTTGCTAAAATACCACCTATTGCACAACAAGTCATAGCACTACCAAATATTGTTACTTGATTAGGGAATGTCTTGTCTGTTAACACTGGTAAAAGTGTTGTATAAGTAAAACCAGTTGCCATAATAAGTAACGATGTCACAAATATTCTGGCCCCTACTTGATTATCTTTAAAGTAATTGATGACGTACTTAAAACTTACTTCAGGATTTGCCTTTGATAGTACGTTATGACTGAATGATAACGGTAAACAAAGTATTAACGATATGAAATAACATAGCGCTTGTATACCGAAACTAATTTGCGCATTATAAACCGCCATAATAAAACCAGCTATCGCAGGTCCAATCGAACGACATATATTTATAATAAATGAGTGATACGACACTGTTTGTGTTGTTGTTAAACGTTGTGTCAAATCTGGCAATACTGCCTGACGTACTGGTGTTTCTATTGCGCTCATAATGCCACGACCTAGAGAATATAACAAAAATACAATTATCGGTAATTGTGGATTTTGAAATACTAAAATACATAGTATCGTTGTTAATAAAAATGAGGAGGTTATTGTTAATCTTAATAATTTTCCTCTGTCACATCTATCAGCTAAACTTCCAGCCCATACACTTATGAGTAAAATAGGTACGAGTCGGAAAAAATTAATCAGTCCTAGATAAATTGCGTTATGATATAGAGTAAATACATACCAATTTAGCGTGATTTGTCCAATCCAATTCCCTAAGAACAGTAGGAATGAACTAGGAAAAAAATACTTTGCCATAAAATTCCTCCTGTTTTTAATTGATAATAATTATCATTATCGATATTATGGATTATACAAATATCTTATACATTTGTAAAATAATTTTTTTAGAGGTGCATTATGAATCACAAAATAAACGACAACAATTCAATTGAAAAACTCACTAATGACGAACAATACGCTTTATCGTATTTACGTTCGACAGATATACGATGGTCAAACGCTTTCGAAGATGTATTATTAGAAAGTCGAGATAAAATTTCCCAAAGGTTAATCACTTCTTTACATAGAGAGAATTTAGTTCAGAGTCGACATCACAGTGAGATTATCAAGGTACAAAACTTGAACTTGGATGTTGCAATCACGCAACCTTTCATTTTAAAAATAACGTTTCCGGAAGCTAAAAAAACTTTATATGCACCTATTTCAGGACAACATGCCTTTGACAGAATCGATGTTGAAGGACCCTTTTATTTTGAATATGAAAATCATTTAGAGCGTATATTACATCCAAATGAAATTTTAAACGCTATTTTAATAGAAGCGCCTCACCTTGATAACGAAGCTAGTAATCAATTTAAGGACGATATGAATAATAGTGTTGCGAATATGGCTATTTCGTTAAGTTATCAATCCATTACATTATCTCAAAATAATGAATCACTTTTAGAATTAATCATTAATGCAAAGGATAGCTATTTAATGTCTGAACAAGCAGTTGTTGAAGGTCATCCATTACATCCCGGTGCAAAACTACGTAAAGGTATGACACCAGAAACAGCTATTGATTATTCTTCTGAGTTTGGAAATGCCATCGCTATGAAATTTATATTAATTCACCATGATATTGCGAAAGTCCAATCATTAGCGAAGCCTTATAACGAAACAGTATTTACATTATTTGAAGGCCTTTACGAAGCTGTAGCAAAATTATTAACTGATGATCAAATTGATGATTATTATGTTATGGCGGTTCACCCTTGGCAATATAATGCTGTGTTAGAAAATGATTATAAGAATGAGTTAAATAAGCAACAGCTTATACCATTAGACTTTGATTTAAATTATTATGCTGGTCTGTCATTTAGAACATTAATGCCACAATGCCCAAATATTGAACCGCACATTAAATTATCGACGAATGTGCATATTACAGGTGAGATACGTACTCTATCTGAACAAACAACATATAACGGGCCACAGGTCACGCGCATATTAAACCATATTAAACAACATGATCCATTATTTAACCATATTCAGGCAGATACGATTGACGAAGTTGCTGGTATTCATTTTTATAATCCACAAGACTTACCATCTCAACAAACAATAAAGAGCGAACAGTTAGGTACGCTCTTTAGAGAAAATATTTATAATATCAAGGAATATAATACAATACCGCTCATTCCTTCTAGCTTAGTTGCACATTACAGCAATAATAATGAGTCACCTATCATGACATTAATCAAAACATACGCTAATACTTTCAATATTGAAAGTTATGAAGAAGCATGTAGCAAATGGATTGCAGAATATAGTAAAGCTCTGATTGATATAGCCCTACCTTTATATGTAAAATACGGTATTGCATTAGAAGCACATTTACAAAACTCTATAGCTACCTTCAATCAAGACGGTTCAATCCATACATTATATATTCGTGATTTTGAAGGACTGCGTATTGATAAAACTTATTTAAATCAAGCCGGCTATAATACATCAGACTTTCATGAAAAATCATTAATTCTTACAGATCAGTCGCAAACCGTTTTCAACAAAGTATTTTATTCTAGTATTCAAAACCATCTTGGTGAATTAATTGTAACCATTGCTCAATCTAGTCAAAGTAATGAATTAGAGCAACAGATTTGGTCAATCATAAGTGATATCATGTATGAAAAATTAGAAGATATTGCATCAACAATGACTAATAACGACAGAATTACAGAAATAAAATCTGTATTATTTGCGCCACAAATCGATTATAAATGTGTTACTACAATGAGATTAGAAGATGAAGCAGATTATTATACTTACATTAAAGTGAGTAATCCTTTGTACAGAAACATGAAATAGTAATAATATAAATGAAGCATATATTAGAATAACAACTATGTAAGTATCTTGTTTAAGGACATCAAAGAAGCTTTATATAGAGTTATTAAAGTTGAAGATTATGAGTATAAAAATCACTATCTTTTAAAAATGCAATGTTTGAGTTAATACTTATGTATATAAATTAATAATTTTCATACATAAATAAAAAAGGTCCGAAACATTTAATGTTTTGGACCTTTTAATTAAATTGGATGGTATTTAATTATTGTAAACCTTTTTCCTCATTGTTTGAGGATTGGCTTTTTTCATTTTTTTGAGACCATTCTTTTTTAGTCATAACATCTTCAACGCGCATGTTAACTTCAACTACGTCAAGACCAGTAATATATTTAACTTGTTCTTTAACTAAGTCAGTTACTTTACGGAAGATTTTTGGTGCTGATTCACCATATTCTAATACTACTTTTAAATCAACGGCAGCTTGTTTTTCTCCAACTTCAACGCTAACACCTTGTGTAACATTGTTGTTGCTACCAAATGAACTAGAAATATTGTCGACGAATCCGCCTTTCATTTCTAAGATACCGCTAACTTCACGTGCAGCAATACCTGCAATTTTTTCGATTACTTCATCTGAGAATGATAATTTATTAGTGAATTGAGGCTCTTGGTTTTGCTCCTCTTGTCTTTTTTCTTGTTCTTTTTCTTGAACTCCTGTTTGGTTATCATAAGCTTGTTTAGCTTTATTGTTGTCTACTGCCATATTGCATTCTCCTTTACCTTATATAATTTGTTTAAAATTTTTAATTGCATTAGAATTCATAAAATTTAATCGATTAACTCCATCGATTAAGAAAATTTAAAAAGTCTTGCTTACGGTCTTTAGTATACCCAACTCCAATTCCAATCAAACATAATACTAGAATTAAAATTGTACTCCAGAAACCTAAAGTTAAAAATAATATTGCTATGATTAGAAATGCTAAGAAACCAATGATTCTCCATTTAAACGTTTTGAAAAATTCAACAATTTCTTGCGTAGAATCTTGTCCATTTTGGTTATTATTGTTAGCCATGATAACCCTCCCTTACAACACACGTTTGCCTGAGGTTTTTTGATCTCTAACATTAACCTCTAATTTTGATACTGGTAATTCTGTAAAATGCTCGACATTTTGCTTGATGTCATTTCTAATCTCTTCAGTTAAAGAATTAACCTGAACATCACCAGGAACAAAGAAATCTGCTTTTAAAGCAATATGCGATTTCTTTTTCTTGTTATAAAGTTTTGCAATCACGTTTGGTTGACGTATTTGATCATATTGCGTAAGTGTATCGTATGCAGATTTTTCAACTGCTTTTCTCGATACATAAATATGACCATCTTCGAAATCTTTATATAGTCCGGGTTTTCTATACGTAGGTTTAAACAAGCTGAATACTAATATAAGACCAATAATAATAAGTAGCGCTGCTAAACCAATTAGCGTTGGTTCAAACCAGTTAAACTGATTAAAATAGTCTTGATACTGGCTAATTCTAGAATCTTGAATATACATAAAGAGTAAAAATCCAACGATTACTACAATTAATATGCCTAGGATAAAATTCTTTAGTCGTTTCACCTCGTATGACACCTCCTATGCTTTGTTAATATGTACTTGTCATACAGAACTAATACCCTTAAAAAAATTCTTAGAAACATTTTTATTGAATTTTATTTTTAACTTTTATTACAAAACAAATTTTTTAGTCCATTTTATTGTTTGTCCTTTGTTACTTGATCAGCTAGTTCTGGATGATTTGCAATACGATATTGTAATAGTTTGTCGTCTGATACGAACAACTTATTACTCGGTCTTGGCTTTTCAATCGCTAATGATTTAAAAAGTGACCATATCATAAATATAATGACAATCGAAAATGGTAAAGCAGCAATAATTAATAAGTTTTGTATAGATTGCGTACCGCCTGTGTATATCATAATCATTGCAAATAAAGCTAATATGATACCCCAGCTAACTTTTACAATGCCTTTAGGATTAATACTACCTTTAGAACTCAACATCCCCAAAACGTATGTCGCTGAGTCTGCTGAAGTTACAAAGAAAATCATAATCACAATTAATGTCACTATACTTAACAAGAACCCTAGTGGGAAATGTTCTAAAGTTGCAAATGTAGCAGTCTCCGTTGCCTCTTTCGCAATGTCTGCAATACCATGTTGCTGTAAATAAGTAGCAGAGGCTCCAAATACTGCAAAGAATAAGAAACAAACTAGCGCTGGTACAAATAAAACACCCAAAATAAATTCTTTAATCGTTCTACCTCTTGAAACACGAGCAATAAATATTCCAACAAATGGAGCCCATGAAATCCACCAGGCCCAGTAAAAAATCGTCCATTGTTGTAACCATTGGAATTTTTCTCCACCTGATTGTGGAATACGTAAACTCATATTAAAGAAATTTGCAATGTAATCACCAAGTGAATTGGTAAAGGTATTTAGTATAGTTAAAGTTGGCCCTACACAAAATAATACGATGAGTACTAGAAAAGCGAGTATCATATTGATATTACTCAATGTTTTGATTCCTTTATTAATACCTGACCAAGCTGACCACGTGAATAAAATCGTTGCTAAAACAATAATAATGACCTGAGTTGTAAAGTTTGAAGGTATATCAAATAAAAAATTCAACCCTTCATTAATCTGTAATGCGCCGAATCCAAGTGTTGCTGCTACACCTGTAACAGTAGCGATAATTGCTAAAACATCAATCGAACCACCTATTGGTCCTCTCATCATTTTAGAGCCTAATATCGGTGTTAACGTCGCACTTACTAATCCTGGATAACCTTTGTGAAAATTAAAATAAGCAAAGACTAGTCCAACTATGCCGTAAACTGCCCAAGCATGGACACCCCAATGAAAGAATGAGAATTGCATGGCATCATTAATTGCAGTTTGCGTACCTGCTTTATGTAAAGGCGTTAACGTAAATGCATGACTAATTGGCTCTGCTGTAGTCCAAAAGACTAGTCCTATCCCCATACCAGCACTAAATAACATAGCAAACCAAGATTTCAATGAGAATTCTGGATCCTCTCCATCTTCACCTAATGTTATTGATGAATATCTAGAGAATAATAGATATACACATACAATTAATATGACAAGTACCAGTAATAAGTAGTACCAACCAAAATTTAATGCAATAAAATTTGTAATATTTTGTGTTACTGTTTCTAGTTGTTTTGGCAATATTGCACCGTATACAACAAACAGTGTACAAATTGATAATGCTACCCAAAATACAACCGTTAATCTGTTTAAACGCATGTCAAAATTACACACTCCCTATACTTTTATGTAACTTACATACCCTAACTTATTGCATATATTCGTAAAATTCATAAAATAAATCATATTATAAATTTAATATATATTATTTAAAATAAAAAGCATCTTCTTATCCACCATATTATGATGAACTATAGAAGACGCTTAGCTTTATATTCATTTTATTTAATTAATCATTTTTGTTAATCTTAATTTCAAAGTTTAATTACTAGCTTACCTATCATACTTTGATTTTCTAACTTAACATGTGCGTCGTACAAGTTTTCAACAGTTAAGCCATCTATCACTTCATTAACGGTCGGCTTATATATACCCGTTTCTATTTTTTCAGAAATATCAGTGAGATAATCACGATGTATTTGCATATCTTCAGTTTCGTGAATAGGTCTTGATGACATAAATTCATGCGTAAATGTAATACTCTTAGGTTTAAGCAAGTTTAAATCTTGGTTATTTTTGAAAGCAACAATCGTTGCAATCGTACCTCTTGGTTTTACTAATTCAATCATTTTTTCATAATACATATCCGTATCAAAGGTACAGAAAATATAATCCACTTCACTTATTTCATATTTCTTAAACTCTTCAGCTAAATCATTCTTATGATTTAATACAATATCTGCACCCATATCTTTAGACCATTGGTGTGTTTCCTCACGAGATGCTGTAGTGATAACATGTAAGCCATAGTGTTTAGCGATTTGTGTTGCTATGCTTCCTACACCACCAGCACCATTTATGATTAAAATAGACTTCCCTTTATTTTCTTCTGGATTAAAAGATATTTTAAATACATCAAACAGGGTTTCATAAGCTGTTAAACCAGTTAGTGGTAAGCTTGCTGCATCCACATTAGATATATTTTTAGGCTTTTTCGCTACTAAACGCTCATCGACAATTTGATAAGATTGGTTAGAACCTTGATATTTAGGAGAGCCTGAATAAAAAACTTCATCTCCAACGTTAAAATGACTAACATCATCGCCCACTGCTTCTACCACACCTACAGCATCGAAACCTAAAATTCTTGGTGCTTGTTCAACCGCTGTCTTTCTGATCTTTGTATCTACAGGGTTAACGCTAATTGTTTCAACACGTACTAATAATTCATATTGTTCAGGTTTGGGAGTATCAATAGCAAACTCATAAAATAAATTGCCATCTTCTAGATTAAAACTTTGATCTGCACCTATTGCTTTCATCGTACGCACTCCTTTCTTGATTAAACATCATCTGAGACTTGAACAACTTGTTTGCCGAAATTATCACCTGTAAATAAGTTTCTAAAAGCATTTGGTAAACTATCAAAACCTTTTTTAACAGATGTCTTAGTCTTAATTTTATCTTCTTGAACCCACTGTGCAAGTGCTTTACTAGCATTTGGAAAATCGTCTGCATAATTAGCAACAATAAACCCTTGCATCAATGCTTGTGATTTAATAATAATTGGTTGTATTCGAGGACCATATTCGACTTCTGTATTATTATAACCAGAAATAGCACCGCAAACTGGAATCCTAGCAAATTGATTAAGGTGTTTCATGACTTCATCCGCAATCGTTCCGCCCACATTTTCAAAATAGACATCAACGCCATTCGGTACTGCTTTCGCCAATTGTTCAGCAAAATCATTCGCTTGATAGTCTACTCCTGCATCAAAGCCTAGTTCTTCAGTTAAATAATTGGTTTTTTCACTACCACCTGCAATACCCACTACATGAGCGCCTTTTAATTTTGCTATTTGACCTACAACTGAGCCAACTGCACCTGAGGCAGCTGATACTACAACAGTCTCACCTTCTTGCGGTTGTCCTATTTTTAGTAAGCCATGATAAGCTGTCTGTCCGGTCATGCCTAAAACACTAAGATACAGATATAAAGGAATGTCAGTTTGACTTACTTTAATAGCATGCTTGGCCTTTATATTCACTATTTTTTGCCATGGAAACGTACCAGTAACAATGTCACCTTTTGTAAATCCATCTACACTTGATTCAATAACTCTCCCTACTACATGACCATTCATTGGTTCGTCTAATTCGAATGGGGCTACATATGATTCACTATCATCCATACGACCACGCATGTATGGATCTACTGAAATATATAACGATTCTATTTGAATTTCATCTGGCTTGGGTCCGTCTACCTCAACAGTTTCATATCTAAATACATCATCGGATGGGATCCCTTCAGGTCTTTTTGCCAATACAATTCTTTCTGTATTCATTATATTACCTCCATTCATTGTTTGACTTTATTCTAAAGGGATACTTTTAATCAATCAATCAAATCGCTTATTTAATACTTCAATAACGTGTTATGCTATTGCTAATTTATAAAACATTTTTTCGTTTTATTACGTTAGGAGATTGTACATTGAAACTTAGTATTTTAGATTATGTGCCAATATTTGAAGGCCGTAACGCTACTCAAGCAATAAATCATGCTGTTGAATTAGCTCAATTAGCTGAAAAGTTAAACTACTCACGTTATTGGGTTGCTGAACATCATCAAGTTTATTCAGTAGCATCCAGTGCACCTGAAATGATTATGATGTCATTATTAGAAAATACTAACTCAATTGAAATTGGAAGCGGTGGTGTTATGTTGCCACATTATAGTGCTTATAAAGTGGCTGAAGTATTTAAAACTATGGAAGCTAGACACCCTGGTAGAGTCAACTTAGGTACTGGCCATTCTAAGAGTTATAAAAATGTAAATAAAGCTTTGAATGAACATAAAACAATACCGGTTGATTATGAGAATCAAATTGACGATCTGTTAGCTTATTTTAATAGTGACAGTGACAATGATATAAATCAGCAATATAAAGATTTATACGCGATGCCACTTATCAACACTAAGCCTAATATGTTTATTTTGGGTACAAGTAAAAAAAGTGCATCACTTGCTGCTATTAGAGGATTACCTTTCGTTATTGCCAATATGGGACAAGATAAAGATCAAATCAAATCTGTAATAACTTATTACCGTTCTAAATTCAAATCACATCATCCTTTACATCAACCATATGTCATCATGACGTCTTTTGTAATTACGGCAGATAATAAATACCAGCGCCAAGATTTAGCTAATGCGTTTCATTTGTGGTTACTCCGTATTGGTTATTTAGATCAACCAAAATTCTATCCCTCTGTGAACTACGCAAAACAGAAATCATTTTCTTCTAGAGAAATTGAAAAAATGAATCAACACAATAGTCGGGTTATAGTAGGTTCACCTAGTAAAGTCATCTCCAAATTAAAAGTAATGATGACTGACTTCGATGCTGATGAAATTATGATACAACCACATGTTTATGGAGAACATAATAGGAAACAGATCATTCAATTACTCGCAACTGAGAATTTTAAGCATAAATAAATGACACTTACACATCTATAAATCAGATGTCTAAGTGTCATTTGCTTAATATAGAATACAAACATTTAATATCTTGTATAAATGTTACTAAATCAACGTATTAGGTGGTACTTTAAAATTTATTTACCCCATAAAAATTGATTCATTTTATCGGTGACATAAGTATTATCATGAAGTTCACTATGATCAGCTTTTTTTCCGGTTACTTTAAATTCTTCATAACTACTTACTTTATCATCAACTAAATACCTTAGTGATTTAGATGAAACGTTGGTAACTCGATTATCAGAATGTGTGCCATCCTCTATATCACCATAAATATTTAGCACTTTTGTAGTTTCTGGATATGACTTTTTCATAGGCAACAAATCTTTATATGCTTTTAGCATTTTATTTGGTTTACCATCTTCATCTAATTTAACATCTAAATCAAGGCCATCTATGTCAACTTCACCATTAAAATTACCTGCTAAACTTACTTGTTTATTTAGTTTGGGTAAGTTCTGATTATCACCATAATTCAACATATAATAGCTGAAAGATTGATTACCCATAGAATGTGCGACAAAGTTAAATTGGTCAAAGTGATGTTGGCTCATCGTAGCAATGATAACTTGTTGAATCCATTGCGCATTTTTATTTAAATCTTTATTTCTATTATCTTCTAATATAATCTCAATGACTGGATTCTTTGCATCAGGTGATAATTCTCCCTCGAATGTCACCATTCCCTCTTTAGAAACTTTTGCTTTGATTACTTCTTCAGTTATTTCTTTTTGTACTGCTGAATTAATCATGTATTTTATAGAATTCTCTGTTCCACCATAGCCATGTAAATAAAATGTAGGTATATTAGCGTACTTATAATTATTTTCTTTATATTGACAATATGTTTTAAAAGCTGCAATCAAAATAATGACAAATAAAATAAATGCGATCAAAACAATTGTCAGATATATATTCGTCTTCCGTTTGTTAATCTTCATATAAATACCTCAAATTTAAAATTGTGTCCTATTATTATTTATATTATGACACTTTACATGATTAGTCATTCATTTTGATACAAATAAATACTATTAAATAAAACAAAAAAACTTCCCAATTTCTTGGGAAGTTTAAAACATTTGCTTGATTGAACACAAATTGCTATAGAACTTGTGTAGCAAATCTGTAAGCGAATTGAATTCGCAACAGCTTCGACAATATTAACGTTTTGAGAATTGTGGTGAACGACGAGCTTTTTTAAGACCTGGTTTTTTACGTTCTTTCATACGAGGATCACGAGTAAGTAATCCAGCGCGTTTTAAAGAACCTCTGTATTCAGGATCAGCTTCTAATAATGCACGTGAAATTCCGTGACGGATTGCTTGAGCTTGTCCAGTAAATCCTCCACCATGAACGTTAACTAATACATCATAGTTACCTTTAGTTTCTGTTACATCAAATGCTTGGTTAATGTCTAAAATTAATGATTCGAATGGTAAATAACTACGTACATCACGGCCGTTAACAGTAATGTTACCTTCACCTGGTACTAAACGGACACGTGCTACTGAGTTTTTACGACGGCCTGTGCCTTTATATTCAACTTGTGCCAATGTAATTTCCTCCTTTTAATTAACCACGTAACTCGTAGTTTTCTGGTTGTTGTGCAGCGTGTGGATGTTCAGCGCCACCATATACAAATAATTTTTTACCTTGTTTTTCGCCTAAACGTGTGCTTGGAAGCATACCTTTAATTGAGTTTTCAAGTAAACGTTCTGGGTTGTTAGCTTTTAACTCACCAGCTGAAACTGATTTGATACCACCTGGGTGATTTGAGTGACGATAGTACATTTTATCGCGCTCTTTGTTACCAGTGAAGTGGATTTTTGAAGCGTTAACGATGATTACATAATCACCTGTATCAACGTGTGGTGTATAAGTTACTTTATTTTTACCGCGTAAAATAGCTGCTACTTCTGATGATAAACGACCAAGTGTTTTATCTTCAGCATCAATAACATACCATTTGCGCTCAATGTTTGATTCATTAGCCATAAATGTTTGACGCATATAATTGTCCTCCTAGAATAAATGTCTCTTAAATTAATAGTTTATACTTACTAAATCTTAAATTTCATCTATTTTTTTAAATAGTTTGTTTCTACGTGCTTCTATATCTTGTAACACAATAAGATTCCGGGGCTTATCGTGGGTGATATAAAACAATACCGTTAGTAATCGTATAATTTTTTTGTCATTTTGTCAACGACATTTAACAATTTCATATCGATTTTTTTTGATGTAATTTTATATCATTACCAAAATCAGTGGTTAATTCTCTTGGTGTTAGATAAATCTTCTCTAAATATAGCCCTTCTGCCGGAGCAGTAAAAGGCACTTTGTTACGATCTTTATCCTCTAATAATTTAGGTATTTCTTCTGGTTGTCGTTTTCCTTTGCCTACTTCAATTAAAAAGGCTACTAACACACGCACCATATTATATAGGAAACCGGAGCCTGTGACAATATAGTCAAAGCCATTTTCTGTTTTTTCTATACGACTTTCGTAAAGTGTTCTTACTTTGCTAACAACTTCTGTTTTTTGTGAACAGAACCCTGTAAAATCATGTGTGCCAATAAAATATTGTGCAGCTGTATTCATTCTTTCAATATCTAACGTTTCAGTGATATGTGTTTTTAAGCCATTAAGAAACGGATCCTTGTGTTTAGATTGATAAATTTTATAACGGTAAGATTTGCCTACGCAATCATATCTGCAATGAAAATCGTCACTAACAAAACTGACATGATTGACATATATATCACCTGGTAATGCTCGATTCATCGCATATTGCCATTGTTGCTCGGGAATGTTTAACTCAGTGTCAAAATGAAAATATTGCTCAATTGCATGTACACCTCTATCTGTTCTACTACTTGGGTGTATTCTCACATCATGCTTATGCATACGCTTTAAAATCTTTTCGAATTGTTGTTGTACGGTTCTTCCATTTTGTTGTATTTGAAAACCTAGAAATTGACTTCCTTGATAAGAAATATTAACTAAAACACGCATGATTTACTACACTCCCATGAATTTTAACACAAATAATACTACGGATAGTGGCAATAATATTAACAGCGTTAGACTGTCCTTCGTTTGCCACTGTAATTTACGATAATTTGTCCGTTGCTTCTTCGTATCGTATCCTCTCACTTCCATCGCGATTGCCAAATCTTCAGCGCGTTGGAATGCAGATATAAATAAAGGAATCAGCAAAGGTACAAATGCCTTCACTCTATTGATTATACTACCAGAACTAATTTCAGAACCTCTTGATTTTTGAGCCAATATAATTTTATCTAACTCATTCATCAACGTGGGGATAAACCTTAATGCAATAGACATCATCATACTTAATTGGTGTACAGGTATTTTAACTAATTTCAATGGCGATAGTAGCTTTTCAAAAGCATCAGTTAAATCAATTGGACTTGTACTTAACGTCATAATGGTTGAAATCATAATAATAAACATAAGACGCAAAACAATATAAATACCTTCTAAAATACCATCTATATCAATTGAGACAAAGCCTAATTCAAATAACCTTGTACCACCTTTTGTTAAGAATAAATGCATTAAAAAAGTAAATATTAGAAAAATCCAAATGGGCGTTAAACCTTTGGCTAAGAACCAAAATTTAATTTGTGCTAGTTTCATAAATGCAACAATTGAAATAAATAACCATAAATACGTTGCAAAAGAATGTGCAAAGAAAATTAAGATAATAAATACAAAGACAAAAATTAATTTCGCACGTGGATCTAATCGATGTATGATCGTATCTAGTGGAAGGTAGCGTCCTATAATAAATTTATCTTTCATCTTGTTGCCACCCCTTATACATCTCAACAAATTCTTCTTCTGTCAAAGCAATTTTATTGAAATAATATTGATGTTTATCTTCTAAATCACGTTGCAATTTTACAATGTCTGGTACATCAAGATGCATTTTATTAACATAATTCGTATCACTAAATAGCTTTCGAGGTGAACATGATTCTATCAATTGACCGTGTTGCATAATTTTTATTTCATCCACATACTTTGCCACATCATTCATTTCATGCGTCACAAGAATGATCGTCTTTTGCTGTTCAACTTGGAGTTTCTTTATCATTTCCATTATCTGTTTTCTACTTTTAGGATCAAGACCCGCTGTAGGTTCATCAAGTATAACAATGTCTGGGTCCATTGCTAATATTGATGTGAGAGCTATTTTCCTCATTTGTCCACCAGACATTTGAAATGGCGACTGTTGTAGTATATCTCTATTAAATCCAAATTCTATGAGCAAACGAAATGCTCTTTCCTTCACTTCGTCTAATGGCATATTAAAATTTTTTGGTCCAAATAATATTTCGCGTTCTACTGAATCTTCGAACAACTGTGACTCTGGAAATTGGAATACAACACCCACACGCTTGCGAACATTCTTCAAATATTTATCTTTCGTCTTATGACTAATTACCACATCATTAATTTGAAGCAAACCTTCTGTTGGTTTAAGTAGACCATTAAAATGTTGAATCAATGTAGACTTTCCAGAGCCAGTTTGCCCAATGATTGCATAATATTTTCCTTGTTCAAAAGTCGTTACAATTTCATTTAAGGCTTGATGCTCAAATGGTGTCCCTTTTTGATAAACATAACTTACTTGGTTAAAATTAACAGTCATAATTTTTTTACCAACCCTTCATATGTTATGAAATCAATACTACCTAATAATTGATTATGCATTCTTATTGAGAATGGTAAGTCTAAACCAATTTGAGTTAGTTTATCACCATCACTGAAGATAGCGTTTGGTAGTCCCGTTTGATATACCTCTCCTTCATTTAATACAACGAGGTAATCAGCTTCTGCAGCTTCTGATAAATCATGTGTAATAGAAATAATAGTTACATCTTTGTCTTCTTTCAAACGATGAATTAAATCAATTAAGTCTTTTCTACCAGCAGGGTCTAACATAGATGTCGCTTCGTCTAAAATAATTATATCAGTATTTAATGCAAGTACACCTGCTATAGCAACACGCTGCTTTTGGCCACCAGAAAGCGATTGAGGTTCATAATTCGCTCTATCTAACATATCTACATCATTCAAAGCTTTGGGCACTATCGCTCTCATATCATCATAAGGGATGCTGTGATTTTCTAAACCAAAGGCTACATCAAATTCAACAGTTGAACCTACAAATTGATTCTCTGGATTTTGAAATACAATACCAATATGTTGTCTTAAATAATCAAGGTTCTGTTGGTTGATAGCTTCATTTCTAAAATAAATATTACCTTCAAATGGCTTTTCAATACCTACCATTAATTTAGCAATCGTAGATTTCCCTGAACCATTGTGACCAACTATAGAAGTCCATTTCCCTTTTGGAATACTGAATGATACATCATTCAACGCAAGTGGTTCATCACTATTATATTTAAATGAAACATGATTAAATGTAATAATATGCTCTTGCGTATCCATAACGATTGCCTCCAATATTTAGTAAGTCCATTTTTTATATACCTTATCTATTTTACATGAAAATATGAATATATACTACCATTAAAAAATTACTCATTTTTGATTTTATTAGTAGCTATATACATAAGTCTATAGCAATTCTCTAAACTTCGTTTTGCCAGTTACTGCTTATGCATTCGCTTATCGAATGTATTCCTTTTTTGTTCTAAAGAATTAAGGTTCTTCAGTTCGCTATTGCTCCGCAATTGCATAAGTCCCCCTAAATTCTAAAGAATTAAGGTTCTTCAGTTCGCTATTGCTCCGCAATTGCATAAGTCCCCCTAAATTCTAAAGAATTAAGGGGGACTAAATAAAAAAGCGCGCACCCCATCATATTTTGAGTTCACGCTTTAAATTTTATTAAGTTTTGATGGGGTACTCTGAGCTAGACAATATTTGTATGTGGCAAACATTATCGTTGCACTCATTTGCTTTATACATAGTAGTTACGTATATTTAAATTAAACTAATTCAATAATTACTGATTCAGCGCCATCGCCGCGACGAGGACCTGCTTTAAGAATACGAGTGTAACCGCCTTGACGTTCTGTATAACGTTCAGCAACTTCACCAAATAATTTTTGTAATGCAGTTTGAGTTGATTCATCATCATTTAAGATTTCAACATTGCGTAAAGTTTTAGCAGCTTGACGACGAGAAGCTAAATCTCCTTTTTTACCTAAAGTGATTAATTTTTCAACCACACTACGTAATTCTTTTGCACGCGCTTCTGTAGTTTCAATGCGTTCGCTAACGATAAGTGAAGTAGCTAAATCGCGTAACATCGCTTTACGTTGATCAGAAGTACGACCTAATTTTCTGTAACCCATGAGTTAACCTCCTTTATATTAATCTTCTTTTCTTAAACCTAGACCTAAATCTTCGAGTTTGTATTTAACTTCTTCTAAAGATTTACGACCTAAATTACGTACTTTCATCATATCTGCTTCAGATTTATCTGCTAATTCTTGAACAGAGTTAATGCCTGCACGTTTTAAACAGTTGTAAGAACGCACTGATAAGTCTAATTCTTCAATAGACATTTCAAGTACTTTTTCTTTTTGATCTTCTTCTTTTTCAATCATGATTTCAGCATTTTGCGCTTCATCAGTTAATCCAACGAAGATATTCAGATGTTCAGTTAGGATTTTTGCAGCCAATGAAACAGATTCTTGTGGTGTGATTGAACCATTAGTCCAAACATCCAAAGTTAACTTATCAAAATCACTGCTTTGACCCACACGCGTATTTTCTACAGTATAGTTAACACGTTCTACTGGTGAATAAAGTGAGTCCACTGGAATTACACCAATTGGTAAATCACTAGTTTTGTTTTGTTCTGCTAATGCGTAACCTCTACCCTTATTAGCAACTAGACGGATTTTTAAATGTCCACCTTTTGATACTGTTGCAATTTTAATCTCAGGATTTAAAATTTCAACATCACTATCGTGAGTAATGTCACTTGCAGTTACATCGCCTTCATCTTTAACATCAATTTCTAAAGTTTTGTCTTCTTCAGAATAGATTTTTAATGCAAGTTTTTTGATGTTCATAATAATTGTAGAAACATCTTCAACGACATTATCTATTGCTGAAAATTCGTGTAACACGCCTTCGATTTCAATGTACTTAACGGCTGCACCTGGTAATGAAGATAGTAGGATACGACGTAAGGAGTTTCCTAGTGTAGTACCGTAGCCACGTTCTAGTGGTTCAACAACGAACTTACCGAATTTAGCATCATCACTAATTTCAATTGTTTCAATTCTAGGTTTTTCGATTTCAATCATTTACAATATCCTCCTTGATTACGTCGACTTGATATATACTGTATTTCTCAGTGACCTGCGACAATAACAATAAAATTATACGCGACGACGTTTTGGTGGACGACAACCATTATGTGGTACTGGAGTAACGTCACGAATTGCAGTTACTTCTAATCCAGCTGATTGTAACGCACGGATAGCTGATTCACGACCAGGACCTGGGCCTTTTACAGTAACTTCAACAGATTTTAAACCGTGTTCCATCGCTGTTTTTGAAGCAGTTTCAGAAGCCATTTGAGCTGCAAATGGTGTTGATTTTTTTGATCCTTTAAAGCCTAGTGCACCTGCTGATGACCATGATAACGCGTTACCAAATTCATCAGTAATAGTTACGATTGTATTATTGAATGTTGAACGGATGTGAGCCACACCATTTTCAATATTCTTTTTCACTCTACGTTTACGAGATACTTGTTTACGTGCCATTTAAATTTTGCCTCCTTTACCTATTATTTTTTCTTGTTAGCTACAGTTTTAACTGGGCCTTTACGAGTACGAGCATTGTTTTTCGTTTTTTGTCCGCGAACTGGTAATCCACGACGGTGACGGATACCACGGTATGATGAGATTTCCATTAAACGTTTAATGTTTAAGTTCTGCTCACGACGTAAGTCACCTTCTACTTTATAGTTGTCAACTACTTCACGGATACGACCTAATTCATCATCAGTTAAATCTTTAACGCGTGTTTCAGGTGATACGTTAGCTTCTTCAGCAATTTTATTTGCTGTAGTAGTACCGATACCATACACATAAGTTAATGAAATAACAATACGTTTTTCACGTGGAATATCTACTCCTGCAATACGTGCCATAATTAATTACACCTCTCTTTATTAGCCTTGTTTTTGTTTATGTTTTGGATTGCTACAAATTACCATTACTTTACCTTTACGTTTAATGACTTTACATTTTTCGCAAATTGGTTTTACTGATGGTCTTACTTTCATTTTAATACCTCCCTATATTATGGAGTGACGATTATTTATAACGATACGTAATTCTTCCGCGCGTTAAATCGTACGGAGACATTTCAACTGTTACTTTGTCGCCAGGTAGAATACGAATATAATTCATTCTGATCTTACCACTCACATGAGCCAATATCTCATGACCATTTTCTAATTCTACTTTAAACATTGCATTCGGTAAAGTATCTAATACAGTACCTTCTAATTCAATTACATCTTGTTTAGCCATTAATTAACTTCCCCCTTTTTGAAATAGTTGGTTATCGTCAAAAAATCAACTCTAACCATACGAGTCTATAAGTGTTGTTAATCAGTTTAACAAAATTAAATGAATTACGTTAACGCATGGTCACTCTTATTTAATTATACCTTTAGCATTACATAGACCGTACAAAGTTGACTTTATTTTAAATTCTCTAAGATATCAATTACGTCTTTAGTGACTACGTTAATATCTCTAGAACCATCAATGTTTTTTAAAACATTTTTATTATCATAGAATTCTAAGATAGGTTTAGATTGTTTAACATTGACATTTAAACGATTTGCAACTGTTTCTGGGTTGTCATCTTCACGTTGATACAATTTACCGCCGTCAAGATCACAAATTCCATCAACTTTTGGAGGATTGAATACAAGATGATAAGTTGTTCCGCATTTTTCACAGATCCTACGACCAGTAAGGCGGTTCATTAATTCTTCTTCAGGTACCTCTATATTGATAACAGCATCAATTTTTCTATCTAATTCTTGCATAATATTACTTAATGCTTCAGCTTGTTCAATAGTACGAGGAAAGCCGTCAAGTAAGAATCCTTTTTTTGCATCGTCTTCAGATATTCTATCTTTTACGATACCCACAGTAACTTCATCAGGGACTAATTCTCCACGATCCATGTATGATTTAGCTTCTTTACCTAAATCAGTTTCATCTTTAATCGCTTTTCTGAACATGTCGCCAGTAGATATGTGTGGAATTGGGAATTTCTTAACAATTTCACTCGCTTGAGTTCCTTTACCTGCACCAGGTAAACCCATTAAAATGATATTCATAAGTGCCCTCCTACAATTTATCTACCACCAAAGCCTCTATAGTCTTTTTGGCTCACTTGAGCTTCTAGACTTTTCATTGTTTCAATCGCTACACCAATTACAATCAGTAAGCTAGTACCACCAACCTGAATAGATTGAGGTAAACTCATAACTTTAGTTGCAATAATTGGAAGAATCGCAATTACAGCTAAGAATATCGATCCTACAAATGTTAAACGATAGAGAACTCTAGTAATATATAGTTTTGTTTGTTCGCCAGGTCTAATACCTGGGACATAGCTTCCTTGTTTCTTAAGGTTATCAGCCATCTTTTCAGGATTGACTTGGACAAATGCATAGAAATATGCGAATGCAATAATAAGCACCACATATACAATCATACCGATGTTATTCGATGGATTTGCCACGTCAGATATCCGTTGCGCCCAACTAGCGTCAGGGAAGAACAATGTTAAAGTTCTTGGTAACAAGAAGAACGCCATTGCAAAGATAACTGGAATAACCCCTGCAGAGTTAACTTTCAAAGGTAAATATGTTGCTTGTGAACCTAATCGTTGTGTTGATTGTTTCTTCGCATATTGAATTGGAATTTTACGAATAGCTTGTAATACAAATATTGCGCCAACCGTCAATAATATCATGCCAATAATTAATCCAATTACTTTCAACCATGCCATAGAAGTATCATCTTGACCAACGAAGGCCTGTTGATAAAACTGTATTAATGATGAAGGTAATGAAGACAAAATACCTGCGAAGATAATAATGGATATACCATTACCAACACCGAATTGAGTGATTTGTTCACCTAACCAAATTAGGAACGCAGTACCAGCTGTTAATACAACAGCAATTAATAAATAGCTAAAGATTGATTGATCCATGATCAATTGACCTTTAAGATAATTATTAAATTGGAACGCCATTCCAATTGATTGGATAAAAGCAAGTACAATCGCAAAATAACGAGTTACGTTATTAAGTTTCTTTCTACCTGCCTCACCTTGTTTTGCCCACTCTGAAAACTTCGGAATAATATCCATTTGTAATAACTGCATTACAATTGATGCAGTTATATAAGGCATTATACCCATGGCAAAGATAGAAAAGTTCTTCAAGGCTCCGCCACCAAATGTATTTAACAAGTCAGTGACACCTTGAGAACCTTGTTGACTGTCAAAAGCAGCTGGATTTACACCAGGTGCTGGAATATAAGTACCTATTTTAAAAATAACTAACATTGCGAGAGTAAAAAAGATCTTGTTACGAACTTCTTTAGTTTTAAAGAAATTCACAAGCGTTTCAAACATTAGATCACCTCGTGTGCTCCGCCTTTTGCATCAATAGCTTCTGCTGCAGATGCAGAGAATTTGTTAGCTTTAACAGTTAATTTCTTATCAAGTGAACCGTTACCTAGTACTTTAATACCAGATTTCTCACTCTTAACTACACCAGATTCTACTAATAAAGCAGGAGTTACTTCAGTACCATCTTCAAATTTATTAAGTTGGTCTAAGTTAACAATAGCATATTCTTTACGGTTAATGTTAGTAAAACCTCGTTTTGGTAAGCGACGGAATAATGGTAATTGACCACCTTCGAAGCCTGGTCTTACACTACCACCTGAACGTGCTTTTTGACCTTTTTGTCCACGACCACTAGTTTTACCGTTACCAGTAGCTGCACCACGACCAACGCGGTTACGAACTTTACGAGAACCTTCTGCCGGTTTTAACTCATGTAATTTCATTTCGGCACCTCCTTAAAATTATTTTTCTTCTACTGTCACTAAGTGACTTACTTTGTTGATTTGCCCACGAATAGCAGGGTTATCTTCAACGACTACTGAAGAGTTTGTTTTTTTCAAACCTAAAGCTTCAACAGTTTTACGTTGTGTTTCTGGACGACCTATAACACTACGAGTGAGGGTAATTTGTAATTTAGCCATAACTTATTTTCCCTCCTTAATTGTATAATTCTTCTACTGATTTGCCACGTAATTTCGCAACGTCTTCAGCATTTTTAAGGTTTTTTAATCCGTTGATTGTTGCACGAACCATGTTAATTGGTGTATTTGATCCTAAAGATTTACTTAAGATATCAGTGATACCCGCTAATTCTAATACTGCACGAACAGGGCCACCTGCAATAACACCAGTACCAGGTGCAGCTGGTTTCATAAATACACTGCCTGAACTGAAACGTCCAGTAACTGTGTGAGGTGTAGTACCTTCAACACGTGGAACAACAACTAAATCTTTTTTAGCTGCTTCTACTGCTTTTTTGATTGCTTCTGGTACCTCTTGCGCTTTACCAGTACCGAAACCAACGCGACCGTTTTTATCTCCTACTACTACTAAAGCAGTGAAACGGAAACGACGACCACCTTTTACAACTTTCGCAACACGGTTAATTGTAACAACGCGTTCTTCAAATTCTTTCGCTTCTTCTCTACGAGCCATGTAAATGTCCCTCCTTTAAATTAAAATTCTAAACCATTTTCACGAGCTGCATCTGCTAAGGCTTTAACACGGCCATGGTATAAGTATCCTCCACGGTCAAATACAATTGTTTTTACGCCTTTTTCGCTTGCTCTTTTAGCTACAGTTTCGCCAACTTTAGCTGATAAGTCAACTTTTGAACCTGATTCATTAGCTAAATCTTTTTCTTGTGTTGATGCTTGCGCGATTGTTTTACCATTAACATCATCTATAACTTGTGCATAGATATGTTTGTTTGAACGATAGATATTCAAACGTGGTTTTTCAGCTGTACCAGCTAATTTACTACGTACACGTGAATGTCTTTTTAAACGCACTTTGTTTTTATCAATTTTGCTGATCATCTTAATTCTCCTTTCTATAGAAAGTTATTTATTATTTACCAGTTTTACCTTCTTTACGGCGAACGTATTCACCTTGGTAACGAATTCCTTTACCTTTATAAGGTTCTGGAGGTCTTACTGAACGAATGTTTGAAGCGATAGCTCCAACTTGTTCTTTAGAAATACCAGCAACTGTAACTGTTGTATTTTTTTCTACACCGAAAGTAATACCATCATCAGCTTTGATTTCAACTGGGTGAGAGTAACCAACGTTTAAGATTAAGTCATTACCTTGCATTTGAGCACGGTAACCAACACCAACTAGTTCAAGTGTTTTTTGGTATCCTTCTTTAACACCTTGTATCATATTATTGATTAAAGCACGAGTTGTACCATGTACTGTTCTATCTTCTTTAGAATCAGTTGGTCTTACAACTTCTAAAGTGCTTTCGTCTTGTTTATATGTCATTCTTTCATTCATTGTTCTTGATAATTCACCTTTAGGACCTTTAACAGTAACTGTGTTACCTTCAACACTTACTGTTACGTCGCTAGGGATGTCAATAATTTTTTTACCAACACGACTCATGTTATCGCACCTCCTTATTATTTATTATTACCAAATGTAACCTAAGATTTCTCCACCGATGTTACGTTTTCTAGCTTCTTTGTCAGTGATAACACCTTCTGAAGTAGAAACTAATGCAATACCTAAACCGTTAAGTACTTTAGGTACTTCGTTAGCTTTAGCATATACACGTAAACCAGGTTTTGAGATACGTTTTAATCCAGTGATAACACGCTCATTATTTTGACCATATTTAAGGAATAAACGGATTACCCCTTGTTTATCGTCTTCAACGTATTCTACGTTTTTAATGAAACCTTCACTCTTTAATATTTCAGCAATTTCTTTTTTAATGTTAGAAGCAGGTAATTCTAATTTATCGTGACGCACCATGTTTGCGTTTCTTACACGAGTTAGCATATCTGCAATTGGATCGTTGATTGTCATTGATTGTTGCCTCCTTTCAGACTATTTTCTATTACCAGCTAGCTTTACGAACGCCAGGGATTTGGCCTTTATAAGCTAATTCACGGAAACAAATACGGCATAATTTGAATTTACGATATACAGAATGTGGACGACCACAGCGTTCACAACGAGTATATTCACGTACTTGGAACTTTTGTTTTTTTTGTTGCTTAGCAACCATTGAAGTTTTAGCCACTTAATTAGCCTCCTTTAGAGATTATTTTTGAAATGGCATACCGAATTGTGTTAACAATTCACGAGCTTCCTCGTCAGTGTTAGCAGTAGTTACGATAACGATATCCATTCCTCGTATTTTACTTACGCGATCATAGTCGATTTCAGGGAAAATTAATTGTTCTTTAACACCTAGAGTGTAGTTACCTCTACCGTCGAATGCACTTTTTGATACACCACGGAAGTCACGTACACGTGGAAGTGATACAGCGATTAATTTATCTAAAAAGTCATACATTCTTTCTCCACGAAGTGTTACTTTAGCTCCGATAGGCATACCTTCACGTAAACGGAAAGTTGCTACTGATTTTTTAGCTTTTGTAATTAATGGTTTTTGACCAGTGATTGACTGTAATTCTTCTACAGCGTCATCTAATACTTTAGTATTTTGAACAGCGTCACCGACACCCATATTTACTACGATTTTTTCTATTTTTGGAACTTCCATTACTGAACTATAGTCAAATTGTTTCACTAAGTTTTGAGTAACTTCAGAGTTATATTTTTCTTTTAAACGGTTCACAGTGGATCCTCCTTTCAATTAGTTATTAATTATTAGATTTGATTTCTTCGCCAGATTTTTTAGCTACACGAACTTTTTTACCATCTTCGAATTTATAACCTACGCGAGTTGGTTCATTCGTTTTAGGATCTAATAATTGTACGTTAGAAACATGGATTGCTGCCTCTGTTTCTAAGATTCCACCTTCAGGGTTAAATTGAGTTGGTTTTTGGTGCTTTTTGATAATATTGACACCTTCCACAACGACACGGTCTTTTTTAGGTTCAGTTGAAACAACTTTACCTTCTTTACCTTTGTCTTTACCTGCGATAACTTTAACGTTGTCACCTTTTTTGATATGCATGTGTGGCACCTCCTTAAATTTATATATTTATAAATGTTTTTATTAAAGTACTTCTGGAGCTAATGATACAATTTTCATGAAGTTTCCTTCACGTAATTCACGAGCAACAGGTCCAAAAATACGAGTACCACGTGGGCCTTTGTCATCACGAATGATAACACATGCATTTTCATCGAACTTGATATATGAACCATCATTACGGCGTACGCCTGATTTAGTACGTACAACAACAGCTTTTACTACTTCACCTTTTTTGACAACGCCACCTGGTGTAGCATTTTTAACACTTACTACGATAACGTCACCAATATTAGCTGTTTTACGACCAGATCCACCTAATACTTTAATTGTAAGAACTTCACGTGCACCAGAGTTATCTGCTACTTTTAATCGTGTTTCTTGTTGGATCATGAGTTAAACCTCCTTTATCTTCACTATTTAATTAAATAATTACTGATTCTTCAACAATTTCTACCAAACGGAAACGTTTAGTTGCTGATAAAGGACGAGTCTCTTGTATCTTAACTGTGTCCCCTAATTTAGCTGAGTTGTTTTCATCATGAGTTTTGTATTTTTTAGAGTATTTTACTCGTTTACCATATAACTTGTGTGTTTTGTATGTTTCAACAAGTACAGTTATCGTTTTATCCATTTTATCGGAAACGACTCTACCTACATAAACTTTACGATCATTTCTTTCGCTCACTTTAGTAACCTCCTCTTTCAATTGAATTATTGATTCGTTTTACCTTGTTCAATTTCTCTTTCACGAGCAACAGTTTTTAGACGTGCAATCGTTTTTCTTACTGTGCGAATACGTGCAGTTTCCTCTAATTGACCTGTAGCTAACTGAAAGCGTAGGTTAAAAAGCTCTTCTTTTGAAGATTTGATTTGCTCTTCGATTTCTGAAGTGGTTAAGTCTCTAATTTCCTTAGCTTTCATTTGTTTCACCACCCAATTCTTCACGTTTTACAAACTTAGTTTTAACTGGAAGTTTGTGACTTGCTAAACGTAATGCTTCACGCGCAACTTCTTCGTTAACGCCTGCGATTTCAAATAAAATTCTACCTGGTTTTGCTACTGCAATCCAACCTTCTACTGCACCTTTACCAGCACCCATACGTACTTCTAAAGGTTTTTTAGTGTAAGGTGTATGTGGGAAGATTTTAATCCAAACTTTCCCGCCACGTTTCATATAACGTGTCATTGCAATACGAGCTGATTCGATTTGACGAGATGTGATCCAAGAAGTTGTAGTTGCTTGTAAACCATACTCACCAAATGTTACATAATTACCGCCTTTTGAACGACCAGTTGTTTTAGGACGATGTTGACGACGATATTTTACACGTTTTGGTAGTAACATTATTATTTTCCTCCTTCACTAGTGTTCTTAGTAGGAAGAACTTCTCCACGATAGATCCATACTTTGACACCTAACTTACCGTAAGTTGTGTCTGCTTCTGCATGTGCGTAACCAATGTCAGCACGTAGAGTATGAAGTGGAACAGTTCCTTCTGAATATTGTTCAGCACGAGCGATGTCAGCTCCAGCTAGACGACCTGAAACTTGTGTTTTGATACCTTTAGCACCAAGTTTCATCGCTCTTGTAATTGCTTGTTTTTGTACACGACGGAATGAAGCACGGTTTTCTAATTGACGTGCAATGTTTTCTGCAACAAGTTTAGCATCTAAATCAACTTTTTTGATTTCGATAACATTGATGTGTACTTTTTTGTTTGTTAATGAATTTAATTTATTACGTAATTTTTCAATTTCTGAACCGCCTTTACCGATTACCATACCTGGTTTACCAGTATGAATAGCGATGTTGATACGATTCGCAGCACGTTCGATTTCAACGTGAGAAACTGATGCTTCTGTTAATGCGTTATCAATATACTTACGGATTTTTAAATCTTCGTGTAATAGTGAAGCGAAGTCTTTTTCTGCATACCATTTAGCTTCCCAATCACGGATTACACCAACACGAAGTCCGATTGGATTAATTTTTTGACCCAAAGTGTTCCCTCCTTAAAAAATGTATTAAGCTTCTTTAGCTTCTTCTTTACCGTCACTTACGACGATTGTAATATGGCTTGTACGTTTGTTGATCGCACTTGCACGGCCTTGTGCACGTGGACGGAAACGTTTTAATGTTGGTCCTTCATTAGCATAAGCTTCTTTAACTACTAATTCATCAGTGTTCATGTCGTAGTTATGTTCAGCATTTGCTAAAGCGGACATTAATAATTTTTCAACTACTGGTGATGAAGCTTTGTTCTTTAATTTTAAAATCGCAATAGCTTCTCCAGCATTTTTGCCTCTTATTAGATCTAATACTAATCTAACTTTACGAGGTGCGATTCTTATTGTTTTAGCAACCGCTTTTGCTTCCATTGGAATTTCCTCCTCTACCTGTTAGAAATTATCTTCTAGTTTTTTTGTCGTCTGCAACGTGTCCTTTGAATGTACGAGTTGGTGCGAATTCTCCTAATTTATGACCAACCATATCTTCAGTTACGAATACAGGTACGTGTTTACGTCCGTCATATACAGCGAATGTATGTCCGATAAATTCAGGGAATATAGTTGAACGACGTGACCAAGTTTTGATTACTTGTTTTTTCTCGCTTCCGCTTTGAGCCTCAACTTTTTTCTTTAGATGATCGTCAGCGAAAGGTCCTTTTTTAATACTACGAGCCATAGTGGCGCCTCCCTTCTTATTGTGTGCGTGCGGCTTTTAAGCCACACACGCAAATAAGTCATTTTTATTTTTTCTTACGTCCACGAACGATAAGTTTGTCAGATGATTTTTTACCACGACGAGTTTTCTTACCAAGCGTAGGTTTACCCCAAGGTGACATTGGAGATGGTCTACCGATAGGTGCACGACCTTCACCACCACCGTGTGGGTGATCGTTAGGGTTCATTACAGAACCACGAACTGTTGGGCGAATGCCTTTCCATCTAGAACGTCCTGCTTTACCAACGTTTACAAGTTCATGTTGGATGTTACCAACTTGTCCAATTGTAGCACGGCAAGTTGAAAGAATCATACGTACTTCGCCAGATCTTAATCTGATTAATACATATTTACCTTCTTTACCAAGTACTTGCGCACTAGCACCAGCTGAACGAGCAATTTGTCCACCTTTACCAGGTTTTAACTCGATGTTGTGGATTACAGTACCTACTGGAATGAATTGTAATGGTAATGCATTACCTAATTTAATGTCTGCTTCTTCACCGCTTTCAAGTACTTGACCTACTTTTAGGTTTTTTGGAGCGATGATATAGCGTTTCTCACCATCAGCATAAACTAATAATGCAATGTTAGCTGAACGGTTTGGATCATATTGGATTGAATCAACTTTAGCGTTGATACCATCTTTATTACGTTTGAAATCAATAACACGGTATTGACGTTTATGTCCTCCACCATGATGGCGAACTGTCAATTTACCTTGGTTATTTCGTCCCGCTTTTTTCGGTAGCGGTTGTAATAATGACTTTTCAGGTGTAGTTTTCGTAATTTCAGCGAAATCTAAACTAGTCATATTACGACGACCATTAGTAATTGGCTTATATTTTTTTAGAGCCATTGTCGTTTACCTCCTTATTGGTAATCTTTTTTTAGTTGAATAGATCGATTGATCCTTCTTTTAATTTAACGATTGCTACACGTCTCTTGTTTGTATAGCCTTGGTAACGGCCCATACGTTTTTTCTTTGGTTTGTAGTTAATGATGTTTACATTATCAACTTTAACGTCAAAGATTTCTTCAACAGCGATTTTAACTTGTGTTTTATTAGCACGAGTATCAACGTCGAATGTGTATTTATCTTCAGCCATAGCAGCAGAAGATTTTTCAGTGATTACGGGGCGCTTAAGAACGTCTCTTGCTTCCATTATCCGAGCACCTCCTCAACTTTTTTAGCAGCTGCTTCTGTAATTACTACACTGTCAGCGCTTGTGATATCTAGAACGTTTAAACCTTGAGCTGTAGTAACTTGTACACCAGGAATGTTACGTGCTGATAAAGCAACGTTTACATCTTCTGATTCTGTAACTACTAATACTTTTTTAGGTTGTTCTAAATTAGAAAGTACAGTTTTGAACTCTTTTGTTTTTGGAGCATCTAAGTTTAATGCATCTACTACAGTTAAACCTTTTTCTTGTACTTTGAAAGATAATGCTGAGCGTAATGCTAAACGACGCATTTTCTTAGGCATTTTGTATGAGTAACTTCTTGGTGTTGGTCCGAATACGACACCACCACCACGCCATTGTGGAGCACGGATTGTACCTTGACGCGCACGTCCTGTACCTTTTTGTCTCCATGGTTTACGTCCACCACCACGTACTGCTGAACGATTCTTAACAGCATGTGTACCTTGGCGTAATGAAGCACGTTGTAAGTTAATCGCTTCAAAAAGAACATTGTTGTTTGGTTCGATTGCAAATACTGCATCGCTTAGTTCAACTGAACCTGATTTAGATCCATCTACTTTTAATACATCATAATTAGCCATTATGCAATTCCTCCTTTCGTATTATATTATTTATTACCTTTAATTGATGTTGTAATTTCTACAAAACCTTTTTTAGGACCAGGTACATTACCTTTTACTAAAATAACATTGTTTTCAGCGTCAATTTGAACTACTTCTAAGTTTTGAACTGTTACAGTGTTACCGCCCATACGTCCAGGCATTTTTTGTCCTTTAAAGACTCTTGAAGCGTCTGATGCCATACCTACAGAACCTGGGGCTCTGTGGAAATGAGAACCATGTGACATTGGACCACGTGCTTGATTATGACGTTTAATGGCACCTTGGAAACCTTTACCTTTAGATACGCCTGTTACATCAATTACGTCTCCAGCTTCAAATGTATCAACTGAGACTTCTTGACCTACTTCGTATTCATCAACGTTAACGTTTCTGAATTCACGAATGAAGCGCTTAGGTGCTGTGCCTGCTTTTTTAGCATGGCCTTCAGCTGGTTTATTTGCATATTTATTACTTTTGCTATCTTTTTTGTAAGCTTGTTTGTCTTCGTAGCCTACTTGAATAGCGTTGTATCCGTCGATCTCTTCAGATTTCTTTTGTAATACAACGTTTTGGCTTGCTTCTACTACTGTTACAGGAATTAGATCACCGTTTTCTCCGAAAACTTGTGTCATCCCGATTTTTCTTCCTAAGATTCCTTTGGTCATCGAAAGTCCACCTCCTAATTTTTTCTATTATAATTTGATTTCGATGTCTACGCCAGATGGTAAGTTTAGGCCCATAAGAGCATCAACTGTTTTTGGTGTAGGGTTAACAATATCGATTAAACGTTTATGAGTACGTTGTTCGAACTGCTCACGTGAATCTTTGTACTTATGCACGGCACGAATTACAGTATAAACTGATCTTTCAGTCGGTAACGGAATTGGTCCAGAAACATCTGCACCAGAACGTTTTGCTGTTTCAACAATTTTTTCTGCTGATTGATCGATTACTCGATGGTCATAAGCTTTTAATCTGATTCTGATTTTTTGTTTTGCCATAATTTTCCCTCCTTATTCGTCTACATTTAAGTGATAGACTTCTCCACGAAAACTATCTCACACAGCGCCATGGCAAAGCGGCCGGGTGTGTCAGTAACCTTTCGCTTCATCGCGTGTTCTTAAAGTCCAACATTAGATATGATACATGATAAACAGTGATTTATCAAGCTTTTCTATAAAAGTTTTTAAAACTTTTGTCTAACACATACTTTGTTATTGTACTTGATTAAGTATTTCACTTCAACCTATTTCCTAATATTTCTATTGTAATATTTAAATTTCTATAATTTTACAGTTTCTTATTGTTATTCTATTTTAATTATTTCCTATATAATAGATAGATATAAAGATTTTAGTTAGGTGGTGAAATGAAATGAAAAGTGCAATTCGCACTACTCTTTTAGTATTAAGCATTATTTTGATAATTAGCGAGTTAGTTTACGGTATTCCCTTCTTTGGAGGCAGTATCATTCTTAGTTTTGGTTGGCAACCGTTGCTGATAAGTATGTTGCTCTATTTTATAATGATGGTGATTTTAATTGTAGATAAGCAAAACGCAATTAAACCTATGATGTTTATCCCTTTATTGGGTATTGTAGGTAACATTATTGCCTTTGTACCTGTTGTTGGTATGGTAGTACATTGGATCTTATTCTTCTTAATGGTATTTTTTGTCTTCATCTTATTATCTACACCACTTTATGTTCCTAATAAGAACGCTAAAGTCATCTATACGGAAGATAGACGAAATAAGTAGTACAATAAACAACAAGTATTAATAATAGATAGTTTTGGTATCATTATAATGAAGGAACATGTTCTTTCTATCATTTATCATTACAAATCAAGCCTAACATTACCTTTATTTTTGCTGTATAAAAATTAAAAGCGCACATTGTTCTAGGTCATACGACAAAGACAATGTGCGCTTCTATATATTTTTATTATCCGTGAACAAATACAAAATAAAGGATGAATAATATCATTAATGCATACATAATTGGATGGACTTCTTTATGACGTTTTGAAATAAGCATCGTAATTGGATAGAAAATAAACCCACATGCAATACCTGTAGCAATTGAATATGATAAAGGCATCATTATAATTGTTACAAAGGCAGGAACTGCTACTTCAAATTTCTTCCAATCTATTTCTGCAAAGTTTGCTGCCATCAACACGCCGACTACGACTAATGCTGGTGTGGTAACAGCACTTGTTACTACTTCCATTAATGGACTAAAGAATATCGCTAATAAGAAACAGAACCCGGTTACAACACTTGCAAATCCTGTTCTAGCTCCAACTGCAACACCTGAGCTTGATTCAATATAAGAAGTTGTTGTTGTTGTACCAAATATTGCACCAACAATTGTCGCTAATGAATCTGAGAACAGTGCCCGTCCTGCTCTTGGGAGCTTGTTATCTTTCATTATGCCTGCTTGTGTAGCGACAGCAACAAGTGTACCTGCAGTATCAAAGAAATCAATAAACAAGAACGTTAGTATTACAATTAAGAATTGCACTGTAAATAATTGACTTGGATCTTTAAACGCTTCAAATGCTGCGCCAAAAGTCGGCTCTATACTTGGTACTTGCCCTACAATAGCACTTGGTGTATGTATAAGCCCTGTAATCATACCTACAATAGAAGTCAGTGCCATACCAATAAAGATAGCTCCGGGTACTCTTAGAGCATACAATACAACAGTAGCTATAATACCAAATATTGTTAATAAAACTGGTCCATCAGTAATATGTCCTAATGTTACTAATGTAGAATCGTTATTTACAATTATCCCAGAACTCTGCAAACCTACGAAGGTTATAAAAAGACCAATCCCTGCTGATACAGCCATCTTCATCTGATAAGGTATGGCATTTATAATTATTTCCCTGAGTCCAGTCATTGTTAGAAATGCAAAGACTATTCCTGAAAATAGAACACCTGTTAAACCAATTTGCCATGGAATGCCCATGGTTAGTACAACTGTAAATGCAAAGAACGCATTTAAGCCCATGCCTGGCGCTAGTCCGATAGGATATCTTGCTATTAAACCCATAAATAATGAACCAACAAACGCAGCCAGAGCTGTAGCAACGAAGATTGCACCTTGGTCCATTTTCATATTCTCAGACACGCCATCAACGCCTGCTAAACTAAGTACTTGAGGGTTAACAGCTAATATATATGCCATAGACAAGAAAGTTGTAAGCCCACCAAGTATCTCTCTCTTATAGTTTGTTTCGTGTTTATCAAACTTGAAATACTTTTTCACGGTTAGTTCTCCTTTTTTTAAAATACCTACATATTCTAATACCAAACGAACTTTTTTACAATAGCAAACACGAACCTTACTATATTTTTCATACCATTTGTTCGATTAATCTAGAACTTTAGGCCTTTTAATGCGTCTTGGAATGGGTTATTTTCTAATCCTTCATCATTATTCATATATTTTTTTAAATCTTTTTTATTTACTTTATCTGACTTTTTATTTTTATGTCGCTTATCCATTTGAGCTTGCGTTTCTGTATGACCACATACACAACGATATACTGCCTCTTTACCTCTACCGAATAGCGTCATTTTCTTGTGACAATTTGGACAACGTGCATTTGTCTTTCTTTGTACATTTTTCTTCGTCTTACATTGGGGGTCTTGACAGACTAACATTTGACCATTTTTTGTTTTCACTTTGATCATAAATTTACCACATGTTGGACATTCTGTTGTTGTTAAATTATCATGTTTATAATTCTGATCACTCTCTTTAATTTCAGATACAACATCGTTCGTAAACGACTTCATTTCAGCTATAAATTTATTTGCATCATATTTACCTTGTTCTATAAGCGTTAACTTTTCTTCCCATTCTGCGGTTAATAATGGTGAAGTTAGTTTCTGAGGTGCTAATTCTAATATTTGCTTACCTTTGGATGTAATCCTTATTTTGCCATTTCTAGTTTCAATCGCGTTCATATTAAAGAGTTTATCGATAATATCCGCTCTTGTAGCCACTGTACCAATACCACCAGTTTCTTTTAATGTTTGATTATGTTTTTTATCAGTTAAATCAAAGAATTTTTGAGGACTTTCCATCGCTTTAAGCAATGTTCCTTCATTAAAATATGGTGGCGGGGTCGTTTCATGTTGATTTATTTGTACTTTACTAATATTTAATTTTGCACCTTTTTGCAGTTGCTCCATTTGGTAATTTACTTTGTCTTTGTCTTCATATATTTCTTTAAAACCTAATTTAGTAGTTACTTTGTCTTTAAAAGTAAATACATAGCCCTTAATATTCAATTCTATTGAAACAGCTTCGAATTCATGTGGAGGCATAAGATTTTCTAAATACCTTTGTGCAATCATCATATATATTTTAGATTCTCTCTGGCTTAATTGATCTATGTCTGGCCGTACCTCAGTTGGAATAATTGCATGATGATCTGAAACTTTGCTATTATCCACAAACTTTTGATTAGCTGAGAATGATTGCCTCATTTGACTTTTGGCCACATCTTTTAATGAAGTTGCCATAATTGCTTGCAATCTATCTTTTAAAGTATCTACCATATCATCAGTTAGATAATTAGAATCCGTACGCGGGTACGTAACCAATTTATGGCGTTCATACAATGCTTGTAACGTGTTCAAAGTTTCTTTAGGACCTAAGTGGAAACGTTTATATGCATCTTGCTGAAGGTCAGTTAGACTATATAGTTGTTGTGGATAAGCTTTTTTATGTGATTTGGTTATTGATGTTATTTGAGCAGAGTAGCCTTTAATTTTATCTTCTATACTTTCAAATACTGTTTTATCTGGATGTGACTGTGGTTTAGTACATTGAAAAGTTAAGCCTCCTGCATCAACTGACATTGTATAGTATGTCTTCGGTTCAAACTGTTTAATCTCATTCTGTCGCATTTGGACTAATTGTATTGTTGGTGTTTGAACACGTCCTAATGACAATTGCGCATCATACTTAGTAGTTAATGCTCTCGTTGCATTTATACCTACAATCCAATCTGCTTCGCTTCTTGCTAACGCAGCATAGTATAAATTGTTGAATTTCAGACCATCTTGAAGCTTGTTAAAACCGTCTCTAATTGCTTTTTGCGTTACTGAACTAATCCACAAACGTTTTATTGGCTTTTTATTGTGTGATTTATCTAAAATCAAACGTGCTACAAGCTCTCCTTCTCTCCCAGCATCGGTTGCAATAATAATATCTTTCACATTATTATTATTAATCAATGATTGAACAGTCGAAAATTGTTTTCTAGTCTTACTAATAACAACTGTTTTCATTTTATTAGGTATGATCGGTAAATCATTAAGTTTCCATTCTTTATAACTCTTATCATATTGTTCTGGAGTTGCATTAGTTACCAAGTGACCTAATGCCCATGTAACAATATATTTATTATTTTCAAAGTAACCATTACGTTTTTCGTTGATATTAAGCGTATTTGCAATATCTCTACCTACTGAAGGTTTCTCAGCTATAATTAATGATTTCATAATTTCGCCCTTTCAAATTCAATATAATATACATTGTAACATGTATGTAGCACATCAAAACTTCCATTTATTCAAAAAAGTTCTTATAATTAACTTAAGCGATCATTCTATGGAGGTATTGTTATGAAAATTATTCAGTTAAATAACTATGATCAAATTGTAAAGTTTATTAATAACGCTGATTACCATACCGCATCTTATCTATATAAATTACCACAAGCACACGAAAATGTTGAATCTGCCATAAAACAAGCTATAGACGATCCAGGTGTATTTGCTCAAGTCAATGAACAAAATGAAATCGTCATGCTTATCTTCGCATTTAAATATGAAGATAATAAATACAAGGTTATTGGTCCTTTCATCGATAAAAATAGAGAATTAACAACTGAATCATTTAAAGTTTTATTTGAAGCTATGGCGCAAAGTAAACCTGACACAGCCAACTTTAATTTTTCCTTTGAAGCATACGAGCAAAATTATTCGTCTTTTATGAAATCAATTCAGTCATCTTATAGTTTTACAGATTATCATTTAATATCAACACAGGACATTGGTACTGTTGATAATATCCAAAACATAACAGACTATCATCCAGCTTACTATCGTTCCTTCAAAAAATTACATGAGCACACGTTCAAACATGATGTAATGACCGCTGACGAAATTGTTAATTCATTGGATGAGCAACATAAACTTTTTGTTTTCATGTCTGAAGGCCTTCTAAAAGGCTACTTATACTTACAAATATATGAAGATACTAAAAATGCTGAAATTAAGTATTTCTCTTCTCATACAGATTATAGATTTATGGGAATCGCATTTGACTTATTATCGCACGCCTTAAATTTTGCATTCTCTAATTATGATATTGATAAAACATATTTCAAGATTAGAAATAAAAATCACACACTAGTAGAACGTTTTAACGAATTAGGTTTTTATATTAATTACGAATATAAAAAATTCAAATACGTGGCTGCACATCTCTAAACTATATTATTTAAAATAAAATCTTTTCAATTATACAAAAGAGAGTAATAGTCCACTATTGCTCTCTTTTTGCAATTTAATTACAAAAAAATTGCAAATTATAAACTAATACTTTTACTAAAATAATAGTTTGGTTTAGAATGAATGTTTGTAAACAATTGTTGGTGATTGTTTTAAGGGGAGAAAAACAAATAGAGAGAGAGTGAGTAAAAGTATGGATTTATTAATTGCTTTATTACCTGCGTTATTCTGGGGTAGTGTAGTTTTAATTAATGTTCTTGTAGGTGGAGGCCCTTATAATCAGATTAGAGGGACGACTTTTGGTGCATTAATCATCGGTATTATCTTATTACTTACAGGTAATGCCAAATTTGATGATCTTACTATCATTATTGTCGGTTTAATTTCTGGTGCTTTCTGGGCATTAGGTCAAGGTTATCAATTAAAATCTGTAAGTCTTATAGGTGTATCAAAAACAATGCCTATTTCAACAGGATTACAGTTGGTTGGTACAACGTTATTTAGTGCCATTTTCTTAGGTGAATGGAGTACTGGTGTGCAAGTTACATTAGGCCTTGTCGCTATGGTATTACTTGTTATTGGTATTGCGTTAACATCTATTAAAGGTAAAAATGAAGCATCAGAAAATGCCAAAAACTTTGGTAAAGCGATGCCTATCCTTTTAATATCTACTGTTGGTTATGTTGTCTACGTAGTAGTAGCACAAATATTTGGCGTAGATGGAATGAATGCTTTATTCTTCCAATCTATAGGTATGGCTATTGGTGGTTTAATACTATCAGCTAAACATGAAACATCAGTTAAAAGTACACTATGGAATTTAATTCCAGGTGTTGTATGGGGTATCGGTAACTTATTTATGTTCTACTCACAACCAAAAGTTGGTGTAGCAACTAGTTTCTCATTTTCACAATTATTAGTTATTGTATCTACACTCGGCGGCATCTTCCTATTAGGCGAGAAAAAAGACAAACGTCAGATGATTGGTATTTGGGCTGGTATTGTACTTATCGTTATTGCAGCCTTTGTACTCGGAAATATTAAAGCATAATTATAATTAAGAGATATGACCATGCTTTAAATTGTTATTAATTAAGGAGGAGTTTGAATATGTTCACAGATTTAGAAGGCAAAGTAGTAGTTATCACAGGTGGTAGTAGCGGCATTGGTAAAGCAATGGTAGAACAATTTGGTAAAGAAAAGGCTAAAGTTGTTATTAACTATCTTTCAGAAAGTTCATTAGACGATGTAGCTGAATCTATCAAATTAATTGAAGATGCAGGCGGACAAGCAATTAAAGTACATGCAGATGTATCAAAAGAGGAAGATGTAAATAATTTAATTAAAGCTGCAGTTGATACATTTGGAACATTAGATATTCTTATAAATAATGCTGGTTTTGAAAAACCAATTCCAACTCATGAGATGCCTTTAGAAGAATGGCAAAAAGTTATTGATATCAACTTAACTGGTGCATTTATCGGTTCAAAAGCTGCAGTTAATCAATTCCTTAAAGAAGATAAAAAAGGTATTATTCTTAACACATCAAGTGTACACGATAAAATCCCTTGGCCAAACTATGTAAACTACGCAGCTAGTAAAGGCGGCTTAAAATTAATGATGGAAACAATGTCTATGGAGTACGCTCAACACGGCATCCGCATTAATAATATTTCACCTGGCGCTATCGTAACAGAACATACAAGAGAGAAGTTCTCTGATCCAGAAACACGTGCTGAAACATTAGAAATGATTCCAGCCAAAGAAATTGGTGAAGCTGATCAAGTTGCAAATGTTGCACGTTTCTTATGTTCAGATTTAGCTGACTACATTCACGGTACTACAATCTATGTAGACGGTGGTATGACAAACTACCCAGCATTTATGGGCGGTAAAGGTTAACTTATATTTATCAATTAGACTTATCCCTGTTTAATGGTAAACCATTAGTAAGCCCGTTTAGGTAGAAATATCTTTTCGCAATCGATATCGCTGTCATACCCCGACTGCAATATCTAAATTAACCGAGACGTATCTTTATGTCTCGACATTATGGCCCACAAGAATATTTAAGCTAAAGCTTATATGTTTTTGTGGGCCATTAACTTTACAATTACGATAAAGTACTCAAGATGTTAGTGAAATGTCCTGAGTATTTTTTGTTTATGCATATATAAGGATTGTTAAATTAACCTTAACTGTACCTGCATTCTTCCCTTTTTCAATTAATAAGTCATATAAGAAAGTGGAGTAGAAAGTAATTTATTTAAAAAGATATAATCATCCCGCGCAGACAAAGATGACTAGATTTGTTATAAGTCAAAATGTTTATCTGAGATAAATACTCATTTATAGATTAAGGCTGTGACAATCAATTTGTCCCAGCCTTAATCTATATTTTGTTATTAAATTATTCATTATGTTTAAACAAATAAAGCTTGATAAATGTACAGAATGACAATACTAATTACAATAGTTAAATTCGTAACCATACCTACCAATGGTAAAGTTTTATATTTAAATTGTATGGAATAAGGTATGATAGCTACACCAACAGGTAATAACCAAGCAACTTGTAAAGTTGTTTTGATCATCTCATCTTCTACTGGTAAAAAGAAATGTACTAATAAACCAGCAAGTATACCTAAACCATAGTGTATAGCTAAATATTTAAGTGCAATCGGTAAAAACCTCTTATCAATACTGAAGTTCAACATCAGACCTAGTAAAATCATTGATAATGGCATATTAGCCCCAGATAACACAGAGAAAAAATCAATTACTGGGTCTGGAAAATGAATATCAAGCATATTTAAAATAAACATTATGATATAAGTCATAAGTGGCACCGATTTGAGCAAGTTTTTCCCTAAATATTTAAAGTCGAAACTATCGCCGGCGCTACTAAAATAGCTACCGACAAAGTATGTTACACCAAACATGATAATAGCCCCACCTATATCAGCCATACCAAAATATATCATTCCTGTTTGTGGCCATATTGCTTCAACGAGCGGATAAGCAAATAAACCTATATTCAATGAAGCCATCATCATGCCAGTCGTGCCACGAATTTGGTTATCATATTTTATAAATAGCCAGACCACAATAATCTTGGCAAGAATACCATAAATAATCATCATTATTGGTAAAATTGAAAGTGATAAATCAAGTTCTGCACCATTCAAATTAACTATTACTAGCGAAGGCAATGTGACATTTAATACTAAGGTAGAGAATACTTGGCTATCGTTCGCCTTAAAATAATTAACCCTCTTTAATGTATAACCCAATGCAATCAGTATAATAATTATGATAAATTGTTGAGTCACAATAATCCTTCTTTCATTACATTATTTCGTTTTCATTCCATTTTCATACTTTAACATAAATGTTGGTTGTTTTAGAAGCTTTCGATTTCATGTTATAATTCTAGTCAATCTCATGTAGCCTAATGCTATAATAATAAGGAGTGACTAGCAATGGATTTAAATGATAAATTAGCAGAACTAAAATATGATTATGTCAGATTACAAGGCGATTTGGAAAAAAGAGAATCCGTCAATCAAGATGTTGACCCATTGGTAAGACAACTTGAAGAGATAGAAGAAGAAATTGCATCTGTGCGTTCAGAAATTAGTCGAAAAGATCATAAATAACATCCTAGTCAATCTATTTTTTACATGCTAAGATTAAGAGCGAATATAGAAAGGATGTCAACATATGCAACTATATCTTATCTTGTTACCAATACTTTATCTAATTGTGAGTTACATAAGCATATTTAAAATGAATACAATTATCACTCGTATTTTAAGAATAATTATGGCTCTATTATTACTATTTGTAGTAGCAATTACAACACTCTCATTCCCCGCAATTAACTGGTGGGTATTTATTCTACTCTTACTATTAGTTGGTAACGTGGAAATTACAGGTTTCAAAAGTGGTAAAAAAGACCAAAAAGCTGTTCAAATTTTAAATATTATTACAGTGATCATATTTGTAATATATGTCATTTTGACTTTAGTATTATATTAATATAACATTTGAATACTTACACAAATGCGAGACCGCAATCAAACTTTTAGTATTGATTGCGGTCTCGTATTTTTCACACGAATTAAGTAAGTGTAGTCAGAAACAACTTCTATTAAGATGATTTTATTCTATTAGCGCCACGTTAGTGAATATACTTATATAGATAGAAGTCCGAGACACCTACTTATGCCTCAGACTCTCCTTATACTTATTCAAACTATTTCTTTTTGCATGTTACTTTATCTTTTAATGTAAACAATATTTCGTAAATAACTGGAACGACAATCAATGTTAATAGTGTAGAAGATATCAATCCTCCGACAACAGTTGCTGCCATGCCTTTAGAAATAATAATTGAACTATCTTCACCAAATAACATTGGCGCGAGTGCACCTATTGTGGCTAATGCCGTCATTAATATTGGTCTGATACGTGTTCCACCAGCCTCTAATAGCGCCTCTTTCATCTCTAGGCCTTGCTTTTGCTTATTAATTACTCTATCTATTAACACAATTGCATTAGTAACTACGATACCTATCAACATCAACATGCCTATCATGCTTGGTACAGAAATCGTTTCTCCTGTAATGACTAATGCTAGAACTACGCCAATCACTGTATATGGTAAAGAGAATAATATAGTGAATGGTGCAAGTGCCCCTTTAAATGTTAATACAAGCACTAAATAAACTACGATAATAGCTGCTAACATTGCGAAGGCTAATTGAGTAATGGCATTTCCAATATCTTCATTCGCGCCTCCAACGTTTATTTTTACATTCGTAGGCGTATCAAGGTTGTTCACTTTAGATAATACCTTTTGAGATGTACCGCCTACATCGTCATTCGTCACTTTAGCTGAAACGGTAGCAGTATAATCACCTGCTTTTGTTTCGATCTTATTCGGCGTTTTAGTTTGTTCTAATGTTGCAATATCACTTAACTCTATAGCTTGCCCCATCGGTGTTTGTAATTCTGTACTTTCTAACTTCTCTTTCGACCAATCTGTTTTTTTATCTTCCTTAATCTTCACATCAATAGATTCACCTTTTTCTTTGACGGTAGTCACACTTTGTTCAGGTGTATTTTGATTGAGAATCATCGCTAATTGCGCTGCTGACAAGCCATATTTAGCTGCTTCATTTTGATCAACTTTAATATTGTATTGGTCATATGTCTGCGTTAAATCAGATTTGACATTCGCCATACCTCTAACGCCTTTCATCTCATCTTCAACTTTATTAACTGTGCCTTTAATAGCTTCAAGTGTTGGTCCTGTAACTGAAACTTCTAACTTATTATTACTACCACCTGTACCCATGTCCTGATTTGCCCATTCACCTGGATGCTTATATTTTTCTAGGTGTTGTAATACTTTATCGGGCTCTTCCTCAAAATTTGGTGTATCTGAATTGTATTCTACCATAATAGCCATACTGTTTGAGCTTCCGGTTGGATCAGTAGGTGATGCACCACCAACAGAGTATTGTACAGTTTTCACTTTATCTTTTTTATTTAGATATTTTTGAACTTGTTCCGCATGATTTAACACACCTTTTTCTGTTTCCCCTGGCTTAGGCGTGTAGGTTAATGCCATGAACTTATCTTCACCTGTAGAAATAAAGCTAGTTCCTAATTTAGCTGCGCCTAATCCTATACTTGCTATTAAAATGATCGTACTAACTAGGATGACAATCCATTTGTGATTTAAAGACCATTTTAAAATTACTTTGTATTTTTCACCAATAAATCCTAAAGACTCTTCTTTATGATGTTTAACGCCCTTTTTAAAAAGTGTAGCACTTAAAGCAGGCACGATTGTAATAGAAACAAGTAATGATGCTAATAGACTAAATGCTATCGCTAATGCGAACGGCCTAAACATTTCACCAACAGATCCAGTAACGAACGCTAAAGGTAAGAATACAATAATCGTTACGATTGTAGATGACATGATTGGCTTAAATACTTCACTCGTTGCACTTACAATTAATCGATCTCCTGCCAATGATTCCTTTCGATCTGATAATCTCCGATAGATATTTTCTACTACTACAATTGAATCATCTATGACACGGCCGATTGCGACCGTCAATGCACCTAATGTTAAAATATTTAGTGATACATCAGATAATTTCAAAGCAATCATCGCTATCAAAATAGACATCGGTATTGAAACAACAGCTATTGCAGTTGTTCTAATATTTCTTAAGAATAATAGTATTACGATAATTGCCACAATCGTACCTAACATCGCTTTTTCAATCATAGTATACAGTGCGTCTTCAATAGGTTTTGCTGTATCCATTACTTTTGTAGCAACCATATCTGGGTTGTCTTTAATAAGTTTATCAATTTCTTTCTTCGTATCTTTTGCTACTTGAACTGTATTTGCATCTTGCGCTTTTGTTATCTGAACATTTACAGCATCTTTACCATTAGTTTTAGAAATAGACTCGCGTTCATCCCCGGCTGTTACATCAGCGATATCTTTTAATTTAACTGAAGGTATCTCTGCCCCTCCAGTTTGACTACTTGTTGACGAATCGCCAGATTGCGACTGAGCGTCAAGCGAGCTTTGCGACACACTTTGTCCTTTAGATTCTTGCATCATTGCATCGCTTGATTCACCGTCAGATTGCGACTGAGCACCTGAGTTTGCGCCTGCAGATAGTGGTATATTTAAGTTTTTAAGTGCGTCTACAGATGTGAATTCACCATCAATAACTACGGATTTTTCTGTGTTATTAAATTGGAATAATCCCAGTGGTGTCTCACTTGTAGCACTTTTCAAATATTGTTCAACACTATCTTTTGTTAAACCACTGCTCTCAAGTTTATCTTGATCAAATTTAATGGAAACTTCACGAGATGTTTGTCCATTTAGTTGTGCATTCTGTACACCATCTATTGTTTGTAGTTTCGGTATTAATTGATGATTAATTTTATTAGTTGTATCTTTTAAGTTATTATCTTTAGTCGTAAATGAATACGCTACGATTGGAAAGGCGTCCATAGAATTTCTTGACAGTTCAGGTTCTTCAACACCCTCAGCAAATTTAATTTTATCAATTTCTTTTTTTAAATCATTTTCTGCTTTATCCAGGTCTACACTTTCTTCATATTCTACTGTAACCATAGAAGCATTTTGTATAGATTGTGCTGTGACATTTTTTACATTAGCCATCGATCTAACTTGATCATCAATTTTATCACTAACGTCCTCTTTAACTGTTTCTGGTGTGGCACCAGGCATAGAAGTTTGTACTGTAATCATTGGAGATTCTACATCTGGTAATAATTCTAGTTTCATTTTTGTACTAGCATATAAGCCACCTAGAATAACTAATAGCACCATTAGAAATATGGCAAATTTGTTCCCTAGTGAAAACTGTAACAGTTTTTTTATCATATTGTTTCCCCACTCTCAATTCTTAAATATCGTATATTTCATTGTAATAACAAACATTTCCCTTTTTGCCGCATTAACATTAATTAATATAAATAACAGTAAAATATGTATACATAAATAACGCACGTTATATAGTTTATTAAATTAATTCTAAAACTTTATAACGTGCATGCATTTGAATTTAGACTGCTTATTTATTTTTTAATTTACGTGATAATTTAATTTTTGCTTTTGTAAGTTTAGGTTTAAAGTTTTCGATAACTTGATATAGTGGTTGATTTAACACATAATCAAATTCACCAATTTTTTCACTCAAATAAGTGCCCCAAACTTTTTTGAATGCCCATAGGCCATAATGATCAGAAGATTTATCTGGATCGTTATCTGTACCACCAAAATCATAAGTCGTTGCGCCATGCTCTCTAGCATACTGCATCATTGCGAATTGCATATGATGGTTTGGTAAGAAATTACGATATTTATTTGAAGAAGCACCATATAAATAGTACGATTTATTACCTGCAAACATTAACAATGCGCCTGATAAATATATACCTTCAGGATGTTTGGATTCTAATTCAACCATTTCATCAATGAGTTCTTGTGTTTTACTTATTTTATTATCTGCATCGTTAAGTTTGTTAAGTGTCTTTTTATCTTGTTTCTTATCGGCTAATTTTACTTTTTCAGCTTCAATTTCTTGTAACTCTTTTCTTAATTCTTGTAGGACTGGTTTTGGTTCTAACTTAACTAGGAATAATTCTGCATCTCCGTCAGGATGTAAGGCATCATATATATTCTGGAAATAGCTGATATCTCTTGTTAAAAATCCATCACGTTCGCCTGTAATTTGCATTAATTTAGCAAATGTCTTTAAACCTTCTCTATTTGAACGTTCAACTGTAGTGCCACGTTTTAATGCTAATCTTACTTTCGAACGATTACGACGTTCAAAACTTTGAATCAATTCTTCATCTGTTTTATCGATAGGCGTTATCATTGTCATTCTTGGTTGTATATAGTCTTTAGATAGTCCTTCTTTAAACCCTTTATGTTTAAAGCCTAATGCACGTAAATTGGTTAAGGCTTCTGCACCTTTATCTACCTCTACATCTGGATCAATCTTAACGGCATATGCTTTTTCTTCTTTAGCGATTTGCATTGCAGCTTCCAATAACGTCTCTAAAGCTAACTTATTACTATAGTCAGTAACAAACCCACGTGAAATGTAGCAAAGTGTATAAGGTAGCTTAGGCACTTTTTTAAATAGTAGTTGACCTACCCCAACAATTTCTCCATCTTCTCCAACTGCGATACGTCTTGAATACCAGCCAGTTAATGTTTTGGTTTCAGCCCATTTAGTTAATTGTAATAAGTCACCTTGCGGATGAGCTTTAACAAATGCATCATGCGCTTGATTAGTGATATTCATCTTTTCCATAAAAACTGATGTCTCCTTTATCAATTCAATTCTATGATATTATATATTGTTTTATTCTAATTTTCACATACAAACTATCATTTGCTATACTATAATAAATATAGAAATGAGGTTTTTTTATGCGAATTTTTATTATTGGCTTACTATTATTAATTAATTTAATTTTCATTTTTCAAGCTATCAATGAACCACTTACAATTTCATATTTAAGTTTAAGAATTATTTTAGCAGCATTTACATTTATAATAACTGTTTATTTACTACTATTGCGCACTCAAAAAATTTCTACTTACTTAGCTATTTTAACACTTATCACATCTTTGATACACATATTCATAATCGCACATAGCGCATACCTGTATATTTATTAGTCTGCTATAAATTTGTAACTTAATCCACGTATAATTAATGTGTAAGGGGACGTTGTTTTATTATCTTTTATAGTGACTGATTTATAACCTGAGTCAGTGCCATCACTAATGTTAAATAATGTCTCATCCCCTTTTAATTTTAATGTTGTGACACTTTCTGTTTCGTTTATTATTTCCATATCAAACCAACGTTGCCACTTATTCACTGTATGTTTGCGCTCAGTACTAGTCAATTCTACTGATTGAATTATGAATTCATTTTGACGCAGTGACTCTAACTTTTCATTTCGCGTATCTTCTTGTTCATTCCACTGGATAAAAAATGGGGGTTTCACTCTATAGTCTGGGTCTGCAATATATAATAATTTCCATGATGTTTTATCGCCTTTCATATTCTCTCTTTGCATGTTTACAGGTCCAATAACCTCTACATCTTTTTCCTCTAAATCTACTTTTAGTTGGTCGATATCTTGCGTACGAAATGCCAATGTTTTTAAACCTTGTGCATAATTATCTTGAACTATTTTAGAAGGAAATGACACTCTACCTTCATCAGTTTTAATAATTTTTTGTAAGACGTCTGGCTTGTAAACATCTATCAATTCAATATATGCATTGCTTAAATAAGCCAACCTATTGTATGTACCTAATCTCTCGTGTTGTCCACCTTGTTGTAAAGTTAGCAAATGTCCTGGGTATTTAAAGTTGTCTAAATGTTGAATATAGTGTACTAAATGATCTAATTTAAAATTTTGCATAACTTTTCTCCCCTATTTTCATCTTTAACCTTATCATAACAAATTGCGTACTACTTTACTTCTTATAAGTGGCTAAGGAAGTTGTTAATTAACCCTTTACCGTAAGTTTTAATTATTATTTTAAAACGATGCTATTGATTTATTTCATAAAAAGGCTTAGAATATTATCTGTTATTAAAAGTTAGCTTTGCTAACTAATTTAGGAGGCCATTATGAATATACCAAGCATATTCAATAATTTAATTGCAGTTTATCGACCTTATACAAAGTTATTTTCACCTATATTTGAAGACTATGACTTATATCCTGCACAATGGTTAGTGATGAAAGACATTGCACATAATGCACCAACAACATTAGTTCAAATTTCTAAACGCCGTGCAATCGAAAAACCTACAACTCGAAAAATCTTAAAAGTACTCTCTGAAAAATCATTGTTAAAAATTGAAACTGGAGAAGATAAAAGAGAAAAATTATTATCTTTTTCTGAAGAAGGACAAACTCTTTATGACAATATAAATGAACGCGTTTCTATCGTACAAGAAGAAATACTTCAAAAAACTAATTTATCTGAAGCTGACCTGAATCATACAGTTCAAGTCATTCAAAAAATTCATGAAGAAATAACTAAAATGGAGGAAATGTAAAAATGAATCAATCATCATCCGTGAGATCACCTATATGGACTAAAAGCTTTAATATCAATTTTATAACGAACTTTGCAATATATCTTAGCATGTATTTACTCATAGTTATTATAGCGAGTTATACTAAATCAGAATACCATGTGTCCGATAGTATAGCTGGGCTCGTTTCAGGCCTTTTTATAATAGGGTCCTTAATTGGACGATTTGCTACAGGTAAGTATGTTAATAAAATAGGTCCAAAGACCATTTTATTAGTAGGTTTAATATTCTTAATCATCACACAGCTCTTTTATTTTATAGAAGGCTCATTGGCACTATTAATGTTCACTAGATTAATTAATGGGATTGCTACAGGTATTACTACTACTGCAACTGGTACAATTGCAGCATACGTAACACCAAATGATAGAAAAAGTGAAGGTATTAGCTTATTCTCGCTAAGTCTTGTTATTGGTGCTGCAATAGGTCCATTCTTTGGTCTCTTACTTATCAATACTTTTCCAATTAAATTATTATTTTTAATTTGTTTAGTTTGTGGCATTGTTAGTTTTATCATTTCATTCTTTGTAAACTTAGATTTCAAATTAGAAACAAAAGCACAAACCATTCCTGAACATGTGAAAAATAAGAAATTTAATATAAACAATTATATCGCAAAAGAAGCAGTACCTGTCGCTATCATCATGTTAATATCAGGTCTGACTTATTCATCTATTCTTACGTTTTTACAGTTCTTCGCTCAAGAAATTAATCTCGTAACCATATCTAGTTACTTCTTTATATTTTATGCTATTGCCTCATTAGTTACTCGACCAATAGCAGGTCGCTTAATGGACCAAAAAAATGAAAATGTTATTGCATATCCTGCATTCTTTTTCTTAATTATTACTTTTTTAACCTTGAGTATTACAAATAATGGTTGGTTACTTATTCTAGCAGGTCTATTCTTAGGTGCCGGTTATGGTAATATTTCTTCCTGTATGCAAGCAATTGCTATAAAAGTATCGCCCCCTGCAAAATATGGTATAGCTACTTCAACTTATTTCATAGGGCTTGATTTAGGACTTGGTTTTGGACCTTATGTTTTAGGTTTTATCACTTCTACTGTTAGTTATGCGCAGCTATACGGCATTATGGCAATCATTGTACTAATAACTGCAATTATTTATTATTTTTTACATGGTAGAAAAGTAAAAAAATTCGCTTCTAACTAAAAACTTTATAACTAACACTAACTCAATATTATGATTAAGGCTGGGCCAATTAACTTGTCCCAGCCTTATCTTTGTTTTTGTAATTATATTACTTATGTATCATTTTGATGGTTGCGCAACATTAATTTGTTCAACCTCTTTAATAATGTCATCTAACAACTGTATCTGCTCATTATTATAATAATAGAAAACTTGTCTTTCGTCTGTTTCAGAACGCACTTTCGAAATCAATTCTTTTTTATAAATCTTTCTTATAATTACATCAATTTTGCTGGTATCCCAAAGCATTTCGAAATGAAGGGCGTCACGTAATTCTTTACCACTTATTCTTGTAGCTTCGTATACTTTAAACAATACAACAAATTCTTCAATCGACATTTTATGCTTTGATTTCAACCAATGCTTTAACTGACACAAATCTCTTTCAGATGTTATAAAATATGATACTTTACTATCCATAAAAATGGCCTCCTTATTGACTACTCTAGTTGTTTTAATTCTTTTATTTGGCTTTACTTAATGAATAAGCTTCAAAAGTATTATATAACACTTTCTTCTTTTAATCTATTATTTTTAATCGAAAATATAAATATTTTTTTCTATTGAACATTATTTATATCACTTAAAATGAATATCTTTAAAAATTTGTATTCACTAAAATGTTTCAACCTCGATTAACCTCTTTATTTAACATTATTATTTTATAATACTTTAATCTCTTTATGATATGATACATATATAATAGTGTTTACTATGCTAAATTATTTGCTTTTATTTATTTTTCAAAATAAAAATCCCTATTAAAGTGTGCAAAGCGTTAAATGACTACTTTAATAGGGCCGTGGTTGTATGAATCGAATTAACCACCAATATAATTCATATTTATTTTTTTACGTTTTCTATTTTCAACTGTTTGGGCTGTACGTTCATCTGAATAACGATCGTCTCTTATATTCCAAAGAAGCTTAAATTGTTCAAATAACTCAGCATCAGTTGCACCATCTCTCATAAATGATTTAACATCAAAACCATCTACTGTACTAAATAAACAGCCATAAAACTTGCCATCTGATGATAGTCTAGCGCGAGTACATGTAGAACAAAAAGATTGAGAAACGCTTGTAATCAATCCAAATTGTGCTGCAGTGCCTTTATGTTTATAATATTTGGCCACTTCCCCGTAGTATTTAGGTTTGACCGCTTCAATATCAAAATCTTTTTCAATCATTTCTAACATTTCATCTTTCGTAACAACTTTACTAAAATCCCAACCATTATCATTACCGACATCCATAAATTCGATAAAGCTAATTTCAATTTCCTTCTCTTTAAAATATTGAATCATTGGAAGGATTTGATTATCGTTGACACCCTTTTGTACAACAACATTGACTTTCACCTGAAAACCAATAGAAACAGCATAATCAATCTGTTGTAGGATTGTTGAAGCTTTAATGTTTCTATTATTTATGTTTTGGAACACTTCATCTTCAATAGCATCAAGACTTACGTTTATACGTCTTAAACCAGCATCATATAACTTTTGACCATGTTTTTTTAATAGCAAACCATTGGTAGTAAGTCCGATATCTTCTATTCCCTCAATTTGATTTAATTTGTAAATAAGTTTATCCAAATCACGTCTCAATAACGGTTCTCCACCTGTTATTCTTATCTTTTTCACACCTAACTTTGTATAGACATGAGCTATACGTACCATTTCATCAAATGAAAGTAGTTCATCTTTAGGTAAGAACATAAAGTCATCACCAAAAATTTCTTTTGGCATACAATAATCGCAACGAAAGTTACATCTATCGGTAACTGACAATCTTAAATCACGAATCGGACGTCCGAGTTTATCAGTTATTTGTTCTACCATAACGTTAGGCCTCCTTATCTATTTAATATATCTTGTTGTAAAGAGTCCAAATCTTGTTGATAATTTATATTTTTATACCAATAGTCTGGTGATTGTATCGTATCTACACTTAACCAGTCACTTTTAACTTTGCTATATACATTTTTCAAGCTGAAATCATCCGAAGCTAAAGCTTCGTTCATCGTATTCAATGTATGTGGGCTATAAAATGCCAAAGTTGGTATTGGTCTTCCCTGTTCATGAAAACCTGCAACATCTAATTGATCTTCTATCAAATGTTCCACCATAAATTGATATAATTTACTAATGGCTTTTTGCGTTATCATTGGTGTATCAACCGAAATCACAAAAAAGAGCTCTTCGTTTTTATATAAGTTCATCACGGAACTAATACCTGCCAAAGGACCTTTCTCTTTATTTTGATCATCGTCAATAACAATATCTTCATAATCAAACTGTGAAGCTAAATTCTCATTTGTACTGATTATGATTTGGTTAAACATATTTGTTGCTTCTAACACATTGATAATTCGCTTATAAAAATATTGGGAATCTATTTGTGCAAAAGCTTTTGGTTCGCCGAATCTCTCTGATTGTCCTCCGGCAAGTATAATAGCCTTCATGTCTTATTTACCCTCCGCTAACTGGTGGAATTAATGCCACTGTATCATTTAGATGTACTATATCATCTTGTTGAACGAATTCTTCATTAATTGCGATTTGAAATTGTTTATCATTGATTTGTGGATAACGCTCAAATAAATCTGTTAAAAATTCATCTACTGTAATATCATAACTCAAATCAATCTCTTCAGACGTTTTTTCTAATATATCTTTGATTTCTGCAAAGTATAATATCTTCATTTAGAATCATCTCCTATAATAGCATCATTATAATTACCATGTTGATGACCTTGCCATTGCGCACCATCTTCCCATATCTCTTTTTTCCAAATAGGCACAATTTCCTTAATGCGTTCTATTGCATATTCATTTGCACGGTAGGCGTCTTTACGATGGGGAGATGAAACACTTATAAGTACAGCAATATCTGATATCTTTAGTGGTCCTATCCTATGGACAATCGCCGTTAAAGTCCCTGGCCATTTCTTTGCAATTTCATCACCTATTTGAGCAAGTTTCTTCTCTGCCATAGGAATATAAGCTTCATATTCAAGGTATTCTGTTTTTATTCCTTTTGTCCATTCTCTTACATGTCCTGTAAAAACTACAATCGCACCCTGATGTTCATTTAAAACAAACTCCCTATACTGTTCTGTTTGTATGGGTTCATTCACTACTTCAAACTGCTTCATTTAATGCATTCCTTTTATCTTAAAATAAGTTAATAACCAATTCTCATAATATTCCATTGCATTAATATCATTCATTTTCATATAATACCGTACATTGGAAAGCTTGGCTAAAGCTTGGCGCTCATTTTCATTAGTGTAAACAACTACTTTATCAAAAACTGCATTTTTAAAACCTTCTACCAATATGATGTCACTGTCTATTGTAACAGATTCATTTATGATTTCCTCAAGACTTTGTTCCTCAATTCTTGTCACTGTTTGTTGATATAAATGCCCCTGTACAATACTTTGATCAGCACCAGCATGAAAATGTTTCATATGATCCACTTGTTCTTTTTGTAAGGTAATATCATCAGCTCGGAAATCCTGTTGATGTTGTCCATGATGCTTTATAGTAGCAACAGTTAAGTCATGTTCTTTCAAAAGTTCAATTGTATGAGACATCAAAGTGGTCTTTCCTGAATTTTTAAAACCTACTATTTGTAGAATCATATAAAACAATCCGTTTCATAAGCTTGTGACTCCGTTAAAATAACATCTACTGTATACCCTTTTTGATATCCTCTTGTTCCCCCTGGCAACTTTATCATTGCATTACTGTGCGCAATAGCAACGACTGCCCCTGATTTATTAAATCCTGAAGGCACGACTGTCATTGATTTCCCATTAAAAGTAGCCGTTGCTCGTACGAAACGTGTAAATGGATTGGCTTTGGTTAGATCTTCCATTAAGGTTGCCTGTATTATTTGAGGATAAATAGCTGTTGCTCCCATCATATGCAGTACAGCAGGTTTAACATATAGTTCAAAACCAGTAAAACATGCCGACGGATTACCAGATAGACCAAATAAATATTTACCATCAGCTACAGCGACTGTTGTAACACTACCAGGTCGCATTGCAATTTTATTAAATAGCACCTTGGCATTAATCTCGTCATAAATTTGTGGTAAATAATCAAAGTCACCAACAGAAACGCCTCCTGTTGTAATAACAATATCATGTTTAGACATAGCATCTTTTACAACTTGAATACTACTTTTTAAATCATCTTCTTGAATTTGGTAAGATGCTACATCTAAATTAAACTTTTGACTTAAAGCAACAATCATTGGTCCATTTGAATTTCTGATTTTACCTGGTTCTAAGTCATCGCCAACTTCTAGCAACTCACTCCCTGTCGCAATAACGCCGATACTAGGCTTATCAAACACTTTAACTTGTGTGTAACCATACGTTGCTAGAACTGCTATAGCACCTGGGTTGATTTGTTGTCCTTTATTTAGAACTGTATCACCAATCTGTGTTTCTTCACCTTTTAAAGACACATTCTCATAAGCAGTAAATGACTTTCTTATAGTAAAACTTTGTTCATCTTCTACTGTTTGTTCTAACATTACTACTGCATCTGCACCTTTTGGCATTTCAGCTCCTGTCATAATACGTACCGCTTCAAAAGGTCCTACTTCCTTTTCAGAAACTGATCCTGCACCAATATGGTCAACCACTGTAAAAGTAATTCTATGGTCTCCACTGGCACCTTCAGTATCTCTACTTCTCAGTGCAAATCCATCATAAGGTGATTTATTAAATCTCGGGATTTCATATGTAGCTACAATATCTTCCGCTAATATATAATTAACGCTGTTTTCTAAAGGCACTTCGATTTGTTTTGTATATATATCTTGGCTCACAACACGCTCGATTGCTTCTCTTACTGGTATTGGATTTCTTTTTTCAACTGGCATTTAAAATCTACTCCTTAAAAAAATGGATTTCGTGATATACTAGGAAACGATTAGGAGGGATAACTTTGTCTGAATTCACACATATCAATGAACAAGGTAACGCTAAAATGGTTGATGTCTCAGAAAAAAACATTACCAAACGCACAGCCATTGCGCATTCAAGTATTACAGTTAATCAAGCAATTTATCAGCAAATTGTCGATAATACAAATAAAAAAGGCAATGTACTCAATACTGCACAAATCGCAGGTATCATGGCAGCTAAAAATACTGCTGATATTATTCCTATGTGTCATCCACTACCTCTTACTGGGATTGATATTTCATTTAACTGGAAAGAAAATGAAACATCATTTACTTTAAATATCCAAGCGAGCGTTTCAACAACTGGAAAAACTGGTGTCGAGATGGAAGCACTTACCGCAGCATCTGCAGTTGCGTTAACTGTATATGACATGACGAAAGCTTTAGATAAAAGTATGATTATTGGTGAAACATATTTGCTATCTAAAACTGGTGGTAAATCCGGTGATTTCCAACGACCGAATTAATATCTGGTTATACATGCTTGATAGACACCTGCAAAACTATATTACATATCACAATATGACTTAGGTATTATATGACCTTAAATTCAATATCGTGTTTGGTAATAAATGCCACTATGTATCACAATTATTTTGACTATTGAGTCAAACTTTTGGGAGAGTGATGACGAAATCAATTGAAATTTTTTGATTTTTATCTCTCTCCTATTTTATTTTGTTATTTCTTGAACTAAATGATTTAATTCAGGTTTGATTAGTTTGTTCAATGCTAACTTAACTGCACCAGTAGAACCAGGCACACTAAAAATTAACTGTTTACCAACTGTGCCTGCGATCGCCCTTGATAATAATGCACGACTCCCAACATCTTCAGTATAACTAAGATACCTAAACAACTCTCCAAATCCTTCAATTTCTTTTGTGATAAGAGAGGACACTGCTTCTATTGTCACATCTCTTTGTGCAATACCCGTGCCACCCGTAGTGATAATAACGTCAATTTCTTCGGTTGACCATTGCTTTAACTGAGTTTGTATTGCAGTTATATCATCTTTTACAATACAGTAATGATTATCAGCAATATGAACGTTCAATTCAGAAAGAAGAGATATTGCCAATTGGCCACCTTTATCTGTATCGTAGTTTCTTGTGTCAGATACAGTTAATATTGCACAATTAATATCTTTATCTAACTTTACATTTGTATGCATCATTATTAATTCTCCTTTATCCAAAAAGTTGATTCATTAGTGTAATAGCTATATCAGGCTTGGTCATACCATGTATCAGCATTCTCCCATTTTTGAAACTTACCATGCGATACCCTTTGTATTTAAATTGAAGCAGATAGTCATTTCGTTTAAATGGAATTTCATATTCTGTTAAAAATGCTTCTAATATTTCCTGGGAAATGTTAGGGTTTTCATACTGTACCGTATCTCTTCCACATAAACTGACAAATTGCCGCTTTGTTTCGTTTAAATATGGATATGTAGGTGATTCCCCACATGTTGGACAATGTAGTCGCTGTAATTTACTATAACCAAACGTAAAATGTGTTCCGTCCCATAAGTCTCCGTATGTTACTTTGGTGCTAATATCTTGCTGAGTTAATACTTTTAACGCATCTCTCATCTGTAAACTTGTAGTCATACTTACAGCTGGTTGAATGACACCAACTGTATCACAAGTTCTATTAATAACAGGTAATTGTGGCATCAAACAATTAAAGCACGGTGTTAAACCTGGAATAAACGCGGTTTCTATATATGTGCTTTCTACAACACCACCATATATCCAAGGAATCCTTTGCTGAAACGCAAAATCGTTAATCATTTGGCGCGTTTCAAAATTATCTGTCGCATCTAATATAAGCTGTACATTTTTACATTGTTCATCCAAAAACTGTCGATCAACATGTGCAATATGACAACTTAAATTTAAATCTTGGCGAATCGCCATTAAATGTCGTTCAGCTGCTACGACTTTAGGTAATGCTTCATTTGCATCAGTTTCCGTATATAAAGTTTGTCTTTGTAAATTACTGAACTCAATATAATCTCTATCTACAATTGTAAGTTCACCTAACCCAGCACGAACTAAACTTTCAGCAAGATGCGTCCCTAAAGCACCCATCCCAATAATCACGACATGCGCGTTTATAATTTTATCTTGGCCTTTAGAACCAATGTGCTTAAATAACGTTTGTCTCGAATAGCGATCTTTAGTCACAAGCATTACCCTTTCTATACATCATTGTTACTATTATAAATCTTGGGTCACAATGTAACAATGTTTTGATATTAATATTATAAAAAGTAGTGTTTTCCCTATGTTAAATATTTGTGATTAAAATATATTTCTATATTGAAATCATATTCAATACGATATATATTAATTAATCATGCCCCTTGCTTAAATGTTCATGGTACAATTAGTTGAATATTATTCGGAGGTGAATCAATGGCACGTTCAAAAGATTATGAACAACTATTAACTCAAGCTAAAGACATCGTTATTAATTCTATAGGTGAGACTATGGATCTTTACGGTGTAAACCGTAGCGTCGGCAATTTGTATGGAACAATGGTATTCGAACAAAAAAGCATGACACTAGATGAAATGCGCTCCGAATTACAAATGAGTAAACCAAGTATGAGTGCAGGAGTTAAAAAACTTCAAGAATTTGACGGCGTTAAACAACAATTTACGCGTGGCAGTAGAAAACAGCATTTTGTTGCTGAAAAAGATTTCTTTACTTTCTTTGGTAATTTTTTCTCACAAAAATGGAACAGAGAGATTAAATTAAATTTAGAGGCAATTCAACGAGCAGAAAAATTATTGGACCCCATTATTCATTCAGAAAGTGCATCTGAGGAAGTCATCGAAGAAGCTAAAGAAATGTCAAAGCAATTAGATCATTCTAAAGTATATTATGCTTGGTTATCTACATTATCTGAATCACTTAATAGTGGAGAAATTTTTGAACATTTCCCTATTCCAAATACCCATAACGAGTAAAAGGCATAAAGTTCCAATTGGAACTTTATGCCTTTTTATGTCTGTATTATTAAACCATCATAAGCGATGGTCGCATTCAGCCCAGACTGCTTTAGTTGTTGTTCTAACTTCATTACTTGCATTTCATTTAAACTTTCTGTTGCTTCTATGTGTGTAAAATAAGTATGTTTTGCATTAATTTCGTAAGCAAGTTCTACACTTTCATCAAATCGTACTTCTCCTAGTTCATCAAGCATCCCCACTTCATGTATACGTTCATGAGTTACAGGGTTAGCTTCATTACTACCAAAAGGTAAAATTACCAAATCAACTTCTTTTACTGTTTCTATAGGTGTATAATTTTTTATCTCATCCGGAATAATCAAAATACGTTGCGCATTAGATGTAATATAAAATCCAAATGCAAACTCCTCTGCTAATTGAATCCACTCGATTGACACATTATTTATCTTTATTCGCGAGTCGTTTTCTATAATTTCTTTTTCAATAACACCGAGTTCGCTCAGGTAATTCAAATGATCCCAATGGCCAAAATACTTTTAAAATCAGCCACTTGTTGTTTCGTAATATAAATTTTAGACTTTTTAGATTGCGGTATTTTATTAATAAAATCATAATTGAGTGTTTCCCAAATTCTAAGACCCATTGTATGATCTGGATGCCAATGTGAATATATACCATATTTTATATCATGTATTTGAGAGCGCCGTAATTGATAAAAAATATCTTCTGATGTATCAATCAACAATTGTAAGTCGTAAATGTAAATAGCAGGTCCAGTTCGCTGAATCGTATCTATATGTTGAGAAACTGACTTATATAGTGAAGGTACCCCACCAGCAGTTCCCAAAAACTCTATTCTCATGTATACACCGCCTTCAAAAATACATAAAATTATTTAAATTACATTTATCATACATGATGAAGTATTTAATTTCTTCATTTTTCTTCACACAATATATAAAGAACTTGAGCTACTAAATTGCTTCTTTGACATCATCGATTACTACATAAAGATAAAAGGCTGTATAACAAAAACAGTCTGAGACATTAAAGCCCCTAACTGTTTAATTTTTCAATATTTTGTATAAATGCAACACAGCGTTAATCTCATTTGATATTTATAACTTCATGCGCTAGGTTAGTAGCTTCGTAATTGGAATGTGTTACAAATATAATAGGTATTTGCCATTGTTCAAATATACGTTTAACAAGCTCTATGCTTTCTGTTTTAGTTCCATCATCTAAGCTTGAAAATGGCTCATCTAATAAAATCAAATCTGGCCTTGTGCTTAGCGCTCTTGCCAATGCCACACGCTGTGCTTCGCCGCCTGAAAGTCGCAAGGGGTATTGATCCTTTAAATGCTCTATATTTAATTGCTGTAAAAGCCTGTCTATATGTTGAGAAGGTTTTGTCATAAAAGTTATATTGTGATAAACATCCATATTAGGAAATAATTGATAATCTTGAAATAAATAGCCAATATTTCGTTTTTGTATTTTCACGTCTATATCTTCCTTTGTATCACAAATAACATGACCATTGAGTTGGATAAAGGCAGTATTGGGTTTTCTTAAACCAGCTATCATGTTTAATAATGTCGTTTTACCAATTCCAGACGGGCCTTTAATAGCATAAATTTTAGGCTCATTGTCTTCAATGTAGATTTTTAATTGTTGATTTTTTAATAGATGATTTAAATGTATTTTCAACAATTAGTCCACCTCCCGAAAACGATCTTTATTTAATATATTTATAGTTCCAATCACAGTGATTGCAAATGCTACTAACACAATCACCCATAACCAAGCTTGATTTTCTTTACCTTGTTCTACTAAGAAATAAATTTCTAATGGTAAGGTGTTCGTTTTATTTGGAATATAACCAGCAACCATGAGCGTTGCCCCAAATTCACCAATCGCACGTGCAAAGCTCATCATAATACCTGAAAGTATTGGTCTTTTCGATAGAGGAAAAATTAGTTTAAAAAATATTTTATTCTCACTGGCCCCCATTGTTCTAGCTGTATTTAACATTTTATGATCAATGCTACGAAAACCTTGTACGGTATGTTGATACATCAGTGGAAAACTTACAATTACTGATGCTATAACTGCGCCAGTCAAAGTGAAAACTACTGGTATATTTAATATATCTTTAAAAAATGCACCTACATAACTTTGTGGTGAAAATACAATCAATAAAATAAAACCCATTACGGTTGGTGGTAAGACAATTGGTAAGACAATGACACTTTCCAAGATTTTAGCAATGATACCATGGCGTTTATATAACCATTTTGATATTAAAATCCCCAACAAAGTAACAATAATAGTACTAATTAGAGCTACTTTAAGCGATATCCAAAATGGCGTCATATCTTGCATTACTAAAACCTCCTATGCTTCAAATTTATATTCTTTTAAAATAGCTTTCGCTTTATCTGTTTTTAAGAAATCTATCCATTCTTTAGCAGATTTATCGTCTGTAATCGTAGCAGATTTATAAACAATTGGGTTATTTAAATTTGCTGTATTAATCGCTTTAACTTTGCTATTACCATTTTGTTGACTTTGATATAAGTCAGTCTGATAAACGTATCCTAATTGTGCATTACCTTTTTCAACATAATTTAATACTTGGCGTACATCTTTTGCATATACTAGATTAGATTTTACACCTTCAAACAAGTCATTACTTTTGAGATATTGTTCAGCGTATTTACCAGCTGGCACTGATTTGGTTTCGCCGATAGCTAATTTATCACCATCTTTAATATCTTTTACAGATTTATAATCACTATCTTTATCAGCGATAAGCATCAACTTGTTTTTGGCATATTCGTATGTATTTTGTGCTTGATTTTTATCTACAAGTGCATCTACATCTTTTTCATTTGCTGACATAAAAACATCAACAGGAGCTCCTTTTTCTATTTGCTGTCTTAAAGCGCCCGAACCTCCATAATTAAAGGCAACATCTACGTTGTTATGTTGTTCCTTAAACGCTTTTTCTAAATCTTTTGTTGCATCTGTAAGACTTGCTGCTGCAGCAACGTGTAATACTTGCTTTTGGTTTTCTTCTTTTTTCGTCTTAGCATTTTCATTACCTTTATTCTCATTAGAACACCCAGTCAAAATGAATGTCAGAACAATAAATGTAATAAGTATGTATTTAGATTTAATTTTCAATAAAATCACTCCTTCACTTTATTATATGCTTGCATATAATAAAATAAAAGTAAGAAAATAGGAGCATGAGAGATAGCTATCAAATTTCATCATTTGATAGCCTCACCAAACTCCTAATTAATAAAAAAGTAGATAAAGTTTCATAGAAGCTACTTTATCTACCTTATTCATGTCACAATTGATAATTTATTTTAATCATAAAATGTCTATAAAGCGTTTAAACGCTGCTCGACCAATCTCAGTATTTTTAAAGACACCTGCATCTTCTAATACGCGTTTGAATTTGTAACCTACTTCTTTTTCAACAATATCATCTACATTGTTAGTATCGATATCATAAGTTTGTTTCATGTCATCGGCCCATTGTTGATGAATACCTATATCAACATGCACTGCACCTAATAAATATGATTTCACTTGTTTTAATTCTTTCTTTAAACGGCCAGGCAATATTGCCATTCCCATTACTTCGATTAATCCAATATTTTCTTTTTTGATGTGTTGCACATCTTTGTGTGGGTGAAAAATACCATCTGGAAACTCCGCAGAAGTCTGATTATCTCTCAGTACAATATCCAATTCATACAATCCATTTCTATACCTGGCAATAGGTGTAATCGTATGGTGTCTCTCTCCATCTTTGCTATAAGCCTTAATGTCTACACTATTATCAGAATATTGATTCCACTGTACCATAACATGTGTTGCCGCTTGGATTAGCTCATCACTATTTTCACTTTTTAATCGAATCACACTCATCGGCCAATTTAAAGTACTTGCTTCTACTATTGGGAAACTTGTTATAATAAATTTTTCAATTTCTGCTGCATTATCCATCGGGAATATATGTTGCCCTGTTTGATAGTGGTTATGTGATAATATAGAACCGCCTACAAGCGGAATATCCGCATTAGATCCTATAAAATAATGTGGGAATTGTTTTATAAAATCAATTAAATTAACAAAGGTTTGCTTGTTAATCTCCATCGGAACATGTTTTTCAGAAAACACTATACTATGTTCTAAGAAATAAGCATATGGAGAATATTGAAACCCCCATGGTTGACTATCTAAATTTAAACGTATCACACGATGGTTAGTACGTGCTGCTTGCGTAACAGACCCCTGAAAACCTTCATTTTCAATGCATAAAGCACATTTTGGATACTCAGTAGCCGGCGCAGCTTTAGCTTTTGCAATTTGCTTTGCATCTTTTTCAGGTTTGGATAAATTAATGGTGATTTCTATATCACCATATTCAGTGCCTACTTCATAATTAATATTATTAGCTATCGCGTCTTCTTTCACATAATGATTACGTTTAGCGATTTCATAAAAATATTTTGTCGCTGTTTCCGGTGATTGTTCATAAGCTTCTCTAAACTTTCTATTAATAACAGACGGTCTTGGCGTGATTATGTCTAAAAGTTGTGCTTCAACAATTTCTTTATTGTATAACGCATCTTCAATGCAATTTTCATTTGTAGCTTCATTAATCCAATATTGTGTTATATCATTTGCTGTAGCATTTTTAGGTAAAGGTGATTCTAACGTCTCAGTTATCCCTCGTGCATTTAAAATACGCAATATTTGATTTTGAATATAGATGCTATCTTCTTGTTCATAATCGCCAAATGAAATTGCTTGTGCAATAAATTGTTGCACTAATTGTTGGTTTAATAACATGCGTTATCCCTCCATACTTTGATGATAACCATCAGGATGCTGATGATGCCATTGCCATGCTGAATCAATGATTTCATGAATATTATCATGTTGTGGTTTCCAACCCAAGACAGATTGTGCCTTGTCACTTGCCGCAATTAATTTACTTGGATCACCTGCTCTTCTTGGGCCAACTTCAGCCTTAATCGATTCTTTCGTTACTTTACGTGCAGCTTCTAAAATTTCAAAAACAGAATAACCATGATTACTACCTAAATTAAACGCACCCGATGCTCCCCCATTTTGTAAATACTGATAAGCTAAAATATGTGCATCAATTAAATCTACAACATGTAAATAATCGCGTATACAAGAACCATCTTCAGTATCATAATCGTCACCAAAAATAGTTAAAGCATCACGTTGTCCTAACGCTACTTGTAATACAATAGGAATTAAATGCGTTTCAGGACGATGATCTTCACCTATCCATCCACCTTGTTTGGCGCCAGCAACATTAAAGTAACGCAGTGCAGCATAGTTTATATCATAAGCACCATGGCTCCAATGCATCATTTTCTCCATCATTAATTTACTTTCACCATACGGGCTCGTTGGTGTTTTAGAATCTTCTTCAGTTATTGGAACTGTTTCAGGCTCTCCATATACCGCTGCCGTTGACGAGAATATAATATGTTTTACTTGGTGCTCATACATTACCTCTAATAGTACTTGTAAGCCATATACATTATTATTGAAATAAGCTAATGGTTTTTCTACAGATTCTCCAACTAACGAGTATGCACAAAAATGAAAAACACCTTCAATTTGTTCATTTGTAAAAACACGGTCTAAAAATGCTTTGTCGCGAATATCACCTTCATAGAAACTTGCATCTTGATGTACTGCCTCTCTATGTCCCGTTCCTAAATTATCTACAACTACAACTTTGTAACCTTTCTCAATCAATTGATCTACGGCATGGCTGCCTATATAACCTGCCCCACCCAACACTAAAACAGACATATAAAAACCTTCCTTCATTTATTTTGTATCACTTATAAAGATGTTACGCCACCGCTAATACCTACGTGGTAAAAAGAAGGTGTATAACCAATTTTTTCTAAATACATTTGGGAAACTTCATGTTCTAATCGCTCGATACTATCTTTATGCACTAAGGCAATCGCACAACCTGCAAACCCGGCACCTGTCATTCTTGCACCCAATACACCATTAACTTGTTGAGCCGTTTCAGCTAATGTATCCAATTCAATTCCTGTAACTTCATAATCATCTTTCAATGAAGCATGCGACATATTAAGTAGTTTGCCAAACTGGTCAAAATCATTTTCAGCAAGTACTTTACGCGCAAGTTTTGTACGTTCATTTTCTGATACAGCATGTTTAGCTCTACGACGTGATACTTCATCTTTAATAAGATGCATATTTTGGTCAAATTCAGCTAATGTCAGTTCACATAGTGCTTCTATATTCAATTCTTCTTTTAAGTCAGCAAGTGCAGATTCACATTCTGCTCTGCGCTCATTATATTTACTTTCAGTCAATGAACGACGTTTATTCGTATTCATTATAGAAATCACATAATCTCCAAATTTGGCTGGAACGTATTCAAAATCCAATGTCGCAGTATCAAGTAATACTGCATGATTTGCTTTCCCCATACCAATAATAAATTGATCCATAATGCCTGAATTTACACCCATAAATTTATTTTCGACAACTTGACCTATTTTAATAAGCTGCAGATGTTCTAATTCTAAATCAAATAAATCTTTTAATAACCAACCTGTAAGTATTTCGATTGAAGCAGACGACGACAAACTGGCTCCATTTGGAATGTTACCTTCTACTAAAATATTAAATCCGTGGTCAATTTTATCGAATGTTTCAGTTAAATATTTTACGACGCCTTTGGGATAGTTTGCCCAGTCATCATCTTGGTTAAATACTAAATCATCCAAAGTAAAAGTGATAATACCTTTTCCTTCAAAATTGTTAGAGTAAAGTTGAATTTTACGGTCGTCTCTTTTAGTTGCTAATCCATAAGTTCCTAATTCTATTGCCGCTGGAAAAACATATCCCCCATTATAATCAGTATGTTCCCCAATTAAATTGATTCTTCCAGGGGCAAAAGCGCTAACTTCAGCTGCTACACCAAATAACGTTTCAAACTTTTCGTGCATTGCCTGTAACATAAGATTCCCACTCCTTTTTATCTACATTAAATGCAAAGTGATTAATTCTTTTCTTCTTTTATTAGTAAACACAAACAAAGTTTACTTGTTTACTAAAAGTTTTGTCAACGTAATATACTTCACTCAGACTTTAAAAGTATTACGAGACTTCAATGGCGCTTCTACTACTATATGAATAGCAAGCTTTCTTGTTTGATTAATACGTTCTTCTGCCATCCTTACTGCCGTTCTACCAAATTCATCTACAGGAATATGTACACTACTAATAGAAGGTACAGCATATTGAATAACTTCTAAATCATTAAAACTGATTAACTTTACGCTTTCAGGTATTTCAATTTTATTCTCTTGAATTTGCTGTAAAACGCCTATTGCAACCATGTCATTTCCCGCAACAAAAACTTGTGGTAGCTCCTGTTTGTTCTCTATAAATGTTTTAACCGCCATCTCACCGTGTTCTTTTTTCCATCCATTAAGCAATGCTGTCGTTTCTAATTGATGTCTTTCACACCAAGCTTTATAAGCTTTATACCTTACATCAGTTGCATTTGAAGTTGGGGTGCCATCTAAATCTCTTATTGTATGATACCCACCTATATATGCTATGCGTGTTAAACCTAACCCCTTTATCTTATCTAGCAAGTGAGTCATAGAGTAATGAAGATCTGAATATACTGCATCTATAGATTTAGGTACATGGGGATTATTAATAACTACCATATTAGGATTATACGATTGGAGTTTGTGTAGAGCATCAATAGAAAAATTACCTATAACTATTATTGCGCCTGACTTTTCTATCGTATTTAACTCATTATTATTTTGGTTACCATCTATACGTATTGTTCGCTTTAACGATAGGTTTAAACGTTTAACTTCCGCTTCAATTGCCAATCGAATTTCTCTGTAATAAGGATCTGACATTTCTTTAGCTCTTGATGCATAAGTAATGATTTGAATACTTTTATTTTTTCTTGCTGACTTAAGATATTGTTTCTCTTTCGCAATTTGATGGATACGCTCTCTAGTATTTTTCGATACCGAAAGAGTTGGGTCATTATTCAATACTCTGGATACAGTTCCTGGGCTAACTTCTGCTAAATGTGCAATATCTCGTATACTAACCATGTCAAATTCACCTCTTTAGTTTGTTTACCCTAAGTTTACTTTCATTAGGTTCGTAAATCAATCTTGACTATTCCTAATTTTGATTTAAGCACTACATCGATGTATGCCAATTTACATGAGTAAAACCGAATTATTTTTTTATAATTAAAAATGCGCTAAAATATAAAGTGAATACGAAAAGAGGTGTACGAATGAATGAAGACGTTTTAACCAACCAACCAATCGTACGATACGAAAATGGTGAACTTATTAATAAAACCGATCACTATGTAACCGAATTCCCATTAACAATTATGGTTAATGGAGAAGAATTTGCTACTGTAATCTGTAGCCCAAACCATATGGAGGAACTTGTGCTTGGTTTTCTAGCGTCTGAAGGGGCTATTCTAAAAAGTGACGACTTAAAATCAGTGCAAATAGATGATAGTAAAGGCTTTGCTCACGTTGAATTAACAAGACCATTAGGGGAACGTTTTGAATATTCAACTAAACGGATGATTGCATCATGTTGTGGTAAGAGTAGAGAATTTTATTTTCAAAATGATGCTGCTGTAGCAAAAACTTCTATGTCAAAAATTGTTATTAGCCCAAAACAAATTCTAAACATGATGACGCGTTTACAAAGTGCAAGTGCCGTTTTCAAACAAACTGGTGGTCTTCATAATGCAGCTATTAGTGACGGAGAGGCTTTCTTCGAACATCGTCAAGATATCGGCCGTCATAATGCGCTAGATAAACTTTATGGTTATTGTATCCAAAGACACATTCCTGTGCGAAATAAAGTACTAATTTTCAGTGGTCGTATTTCCTCTGAAATACTAATTAAAGCCGCTAAAATAGGCGTAGGTGTTATACTTTCGAAATCTGCCCCGACCACATTAGCTGTTACACTGGCTGAAGACTTAAATATTACTGCAGTCGGATTTATTAGAGATGGAAATTTCAATATATATAGCCGCCCTGAACGTGTACAATTAGAGCATATAAATAAATAATCCACTAATAAATACGAAGCGATCCTAGGACATAGCTGTATGTCTTAGGATCGCTTTGTAATTTATATTTAAGCCTGTTCTTTCAATATTTGATAACAATAACTGATAAAAATGTATCCTTGTTTGATATACATATGTTTGGCACTATCCTCGCCATCAGCAATAAGTATAATTACTTTATCATCCGAGACATCAGCTACAAATGATTGCATTGTTTGACCTATCCCTCGTCTTTGAAAATTTTCCAATACACCAAAGCCATCTATTTCAACTGTTTTATTAGTAATTATTAAATCTAAAATACCTACTGGTGTGTGATTCTCATAGGCAATAATACGTGATTTACTTTCATTTTGAAATTGATCACGTATTACTCGTATACTTTCTTCTGTATATTCAAGTCCAAAAGGTTCTGAAAACTGTCGATAGATTGCAATATAATCTTCTAAGTTTTGGTCCGCGACAAATTTTACTTCGACATGGTTATTTTGGCTTCTACGAATATTCTGTGATTCAATTGCATAAAGTTCCATACACCCTAATTCGAAACCACAAGCTTTAATTTCATCTAACCAAGCTTGGCTTAAAGGTGTATTCTCTGGAAAAGTAAATGCTAAATGGTCGGAATATTGTTGTCTATGTAAACTTTGTTGCATTTCCATATGTTGTTTCCAATCCTTGATTGTAGGCATTTCTTTATACACCCATTTATTCGCATCATATACTAAAGGTTCTTCAGGTGTTAAATAAATTGTTTTAATCTGGTCATCAGAAAAAATTTTACCCTCTTGAAATATGTTTGCCATCGAAATTGCCATGAACCGTCACCCTATCCTATCTTCTTCTGCCCCATCAATTCTTATCTAATTGAATGTCTAAAAGTTTATTTTAATAACTGTTTAAATTGGCTATGATTTAACATAATATTACCAATTAAACTTGCGACAATCGCTTTTAGAATATCAGCAGGTATAAATAATAGTGATAATGTAACAGATTTCGTGATAGGTAAATTAGTTATTAAGCCCATTATAATGGTACCTGCGATATCTAATAATAAGACACCAAAAACTATTGTTGTAATTAATAGTACAACAAAATTAATTTTTTTAAAATATAAGTCCCTTACCAAGCCAATAATATATGTAACAACTGGATACATAAATAAAAATCCTGCTGACGGTCCTGCAAATACACCGATGCCCCCTCGGCCACCTGATAGTAAAGGTAATCCAGCAGCTACTAGCAATAATAAGACAATGACACTTAACGTACCATATTTACGACCAAGCAAAATTGCCGCTAGAAATATACCGATATTCTGTAATACAATTGGCACAGGCATGACAGGCAATGGGATGGCAGGCACAAACCCCAGAACAGCTATAATTGCTGTCATCAAAGCTGTATATACTAAATATTTTGTAGTCAAAGTGATTCCTCCTTCAATGAAAAAATTATACCACAAATGTAAACTAATAAAAACTACTAGTTTACATTTGTGAAGTCACAATTTAAGGAGCGAGTTATAAATCAAAAGTTTACCTTTGAATTCATATGCTCGCCCCTTAGAGACTATTTCGTTATTAAATTTGCTATCTTATACATTTAAAGAATATGAATTTCTATTTATTTAAAAATTTTTCTTTTAAATCTTTTCTCATATATTCTAATGTATAAGGATCATTATACCAATATGTTTCTGCTTGAACTTGAATCACTTGATCTTTTTGAACAGCTGGTATATTTTGCCATAAATCTGTTTTTTCATAAGCTGGTTTCGATTTACCTTCACTTGTTGAAACAATATAATCACCTGCATAATCTGCAATCTTCTCTTGTTTCACTTCTGCCCAACCTTCTTTTTTAACTAAGTCGTTTAATTTGTCAGGCATTTTAAGACCAAATGCTTGATATAATACTTCGCCACCACGTCCCCAATTCGGTCCGTAGCTGTATAATTTTTTATCAAATTCATCAAAGATAGAGACTGTTGCATCTTCACCAATTTTGTCTTTGATTTCTTGTCCATCTTTTTTAGTTTGAGCTTTCCATTCTTTTTCCCAAGAAGCTACTTTATCTTCTTTACCAAGTAATTTACCTAATTCTCTTTGTTGATCTAAATATTTATGCTTCCCATAGTCAAAAACAACAGTTGGTGCAATTTTATTGTATTTTTTAATGTTTTTATCCGTAGAATAAACAATGATTAAGTCAGGCTTTGCTTTTGCTACCTTTTCTACATCATTTTCCCCAATTTTTTCTACGCCTTTAAACTTACCTTTTAGCAATTTACTACTATCTACTTGTTCGTTGACAGCTACAATATTACCACCAAGATATTTAATACCACCTGCATATGTAGGTGCTACAACTGCTATTCTTTCGGGTTTTTTAGGTATATCTATGCTTTTACCACTATCTAATTTATAAGATTTTGTTTCTTCTTTTTTGTCACTATCTGATTTATTACCACATGCAGCTAAAATGAGTACTAAAACAAGTAACGGAAACAATAATTTTTTCATAATTCTCCTCCAATGAAAATGATTATCAGTACCAATTGATTATATAATGAGTCTAGTAATTTTACAATAGTAAACAAGTGAATTTTTTATTTTTTTAATTATTAAAAAATGCATTTAGACAATTTGTCTAAATGCATGGTTATTGTATTGCTCTTAATATTTAAAAATGATCTAATACACTGTGTGCAATGTTTGTATAAGCCATGTCTTCCATAGGCGGATTGTGCAAACCTGCGCGCATGTCTCTATAATAACGTTGTAAAGGGCGTTCCATTTCAAGACTTTTCGCTCCTACAATTCGCATGGCAATATCAATAACTTCTAAACCTTGGTTCATCACCATTACTTTACTGGCAGATGTTTCATTCCATTTCACTTTTTCGGAACCTTCATTATTATACAAAGCAGCTGTACTCCATAAAAAATGACGTGCAGATAATAAAAGTGTTTCCATTTTTCCAATATTTTGTTGCACAGTAGGTAAATCACCAATAGTTCCTTCTATACTATTAGGGCTGTAAGTTTTCGCAAAATCTACTGCGTAATCGCGTGCTGCTTGAGCGATACCTAAGTAAACACTTGGTATGTGTAATATCCAGCCATTTGGCTTTTTACCACCAGCTCCCCTTATTTCAACAAAATTTCCTTCTGGTAAATATACATCATTTAATACAAGGTCATGACTTTCTGTTGCACGCATACCTACCATATTCCAGTTATCAGCTATCTCCACACCTGGAGTATCCTTAGTAACTAAGAAAAATCCTACTTGGTCAATTGCTTCGTAATAAGCACTTACTACAAAATGTGTAAGCCCTTTGCTCATAGAAGTAAATGTTTTCACCCCATTAAGTACAAATCCACCGTCTACTTTTACTGCGTTTGTTGCAGGTCTACCTCCACGCGTTGGGCTACCAGTTTCCGCTTCACTAACAGCCCTATTCACCAATGCCCCTTGTTTTACTGCTTCAGCAAATTGATCAAGCATATCAGGTTCCCACATTTGTTGTTCATATAATTGTCCAATTACACTCAAATGCCAACCTATTGATAAAGCAGTTGCACCATCGATTGATCCCAAATAACTTTGAAGTATCACCATATCTTCAATAGTCGCACCTTCACCGCCGTATGCTTTAGGCAACGTTAACAATGTATAACCTTCATTTACAAGCCATTCAATATTTTCATAGGGAAAATGTGAATGTATATCATTATATTCCGCTTTCGCTCTAAAATCGTCTTTTACAGTATCTAATTTAGCAATCCATTTTTCTTGAATCTCCGTATGTATTAATGCGGACGTATTCATTTCCTTCACCTCGATTATCACTTTTTCCTTATTAAATACAAGTTTAACACTCGCCATGATTGAAATAAAGCTTTTCAAGCACAAAATCCTTACTTTACCGATAAGATTTATTATGATAATTTATACTTAATGAAATATTGGGGGAAATTGAATGATTAACGTTAAACATCTTATACATAAATATAATGAAAATACGATACTCAATGACGTAAGTTTTTACCAAGAACAAGGAACTGTCACTGCAATTATCGGGCCAAGTGGTTCTGGTAAAACAACGCTGTTAAGGACTTTAAATGCATTAGCACTACCAGAATCTGGCACTATTACTATTGGCAATGAAACATTTAATACTTCAAAACATACTAAAAAAGACATTGCAAAATTACGACAAAAATCTGCAATGGTCTTCCAAAATTATAATTTATTTAAGAATAAAACTATCTTAGAAAATATAACTGTCGGTTTAATACATGGTAAAAATCACAGTACAACTCAAGCAAAAGAAATAGCGCTCTCCTATTTAGAACGTGTTAATTTAGCAAGTCAAAAAGACAAATACCCAATTCAATTGTCTGGCGGTCAAAGTCAACGCATTGGTATCATCCGTGCTCTTGCTCTTAATCCGGATGTATTACTGTTGGATGAGCCAACTTCTGCACTAGACCCAGAATCTATACAAGGTGTACTATCTCTCATTAAATCTATTGCACAAGAAGGTATGACGATGGTTTTAGTAACACATGAAATTGAATTTGCTAAAGCTATTGCCGATCAAATGATATTTATTGATGATGGTCAAATTATTCATCATGGCACACCTCAAGAAGTATTAGATAATAATAACTCAGAAAGAATAAATCGCTTCTTAAACAAAGTAAGCACGGAGCGTGATGAACAATGACATTTAAAAAAAGATTTATTACCGCCATTATACTTTCATCGATTTTCGTTTTAACTGCTTGTACTCAAAATGATAATTCAAATAAAGAATCTCACAAAAAAGAAGTTAAAGTAGCACTGTCAGCAGAGGTCAATCCACCCTACTTGTATACCAATAAGCAAAATGAGTTTGTAGGGTTAGATATGGACTATATGAAATTAATCGAAAAAAAGTTACCCCAATATGATTTTAAATATGAAGTAGGTGAAGAAGAATCAAATTTAGTTGGTATTGGTGCTGGTAAATTTGATATGGGAATTAACTGGTTTTTCAAAACACCTGAACGTGAAAAACAATTTCTGTACCAAGATGTGCCCTATAGTTATGCCTTGCCTATGTTAGTAGTCAATCGTAACAATACGGATATACACAGTTTAGATGATTTACCTGGAAAATCAATTACACCCATGACGCCTAGTGGTGGACTATATTCCATCTTATCTCAGTACAACAAAAATAATTCATCAAAAATCAATATTAATACCATTCAAGAACCTTCTAATGGAGACAACTTAAAAATGGTCAGTCAGCAGCGACGTGACGCTATGTTATTAAACTGGAACACTTATAAAGCCATTCAAAAACAAGTCAAAGAAAATGTTAAAATTGGAGGTATTGTAAAAAAAGAGCCTCTGCATATCGTTTATAATAAAAAACATCAAAAATTACATGATGACATTGATCAAGCGACATTAGAACTTAAAAAGGAAGGTAAATTACAAGCGCTTTCAGAAAAATATTTTGATATTAATGTATTCGATGACTTAGATGAAATAAATCACAAAAAATCGCAATTGGAGGTGCAACGATAATGCAATCTGTAAATTGGTTAGATTTGTTTGGACAAGTATTACAGCAATTGCCGTTAACTCTGTTAATGATTGTTATGTCATTAATATGTGCGTTGATTCTAGGTTTTATGTTAGCTCTTATTCGCATTAAACAGATTAAGGTACTTTCACCAATTGTAAGAATTTATTTATCTTTTATACGTAGCACGCCACTACTTTTACAACTATTTTTAGTTTACTTTGCATTACCACAACTATTGTTATTGATTCATATAGATATTAATCATTTTAGTAGATTGTTTTTCGTTATCTTAGCCTTCACATTACATACTGGAGCTTATTTATCAGAAATAATACGTGCTGGATATCAATCTGTAGACTACCATCAAATAGAAGCCGGTTTATCATTCGGCCTATCCTACCCTAGAATACTAAAAGAAATAATCGTTCCACAGGCTTTAAGAAATAGTATTCCAAATTTAACAACGCAAATTATCGAATTAGTAAAAGATACTTCATTAGCTTTTACCATAGGTATCATTGACATGATGGGACAAGTTAAATTAATCATCGGGAATAATTATGGTTTAGGCATGTTAGAAGTTTATATTGTCATTTCAATCATCTATTGGATTATCGCTTTAATTATACAAGGCACATTTACTTTAATAGATAAACGCGCACAAAAACCATACCGCATTTAAGGAGGATATTCATTTGGACTTTGTTTTATATACAATAACTGAAGTGTTTAAAGGAGTTCCTAATACAATAATGATTTCTATTGTTGCCATAATCGTAGGTCTAATTGTAGGATTATGCTTTGCACTGATTCGCTTAAAACGCGTTCTCGTACTATCACAAATTATCATTGTCTACAATTCATTTTTCAGAAGTACACCATTAATCGTTCAGCTGTTTATTTTATATTATGGATTACCTACATTTATTATATTTTTAAACGATCAATTCAAATGGAATATTAATCCAGATATTTTTTCACCTTTAATTATTGCTTTTATTGTTTTTTCATTACATGCGATAGCTTATCTATCTGAATCAATAAAAAGTGGATTACAGTCGGTAGAATTTGCTCAAATAGAAGCAGCTCAAAGTGTAGGTCTTTCAAGATTTCATATTTATAAAGAAATCGTTTTGCCTCAAGCTTTTACGTATGCCCTGCCTAATATAGAAAATCAATTTATTATGCTAATAAAAGGAACCTCACTGGCATTTGCCGTACAAGTCACTGAAATTATGGCAGTAAGTCATGTAATTGCTAATGAAGGATATAGATTTATAACAGTTTATTCAGTTGCTGCAGCGTTTTATTGGTTATTAGCGATTTTATTAGAGTTCTTTTTTTCAAAAATGGAAAATAGAACAACACGTTATTTAAATACGCGTACAACTTAATATAGGTTAATAGGCTGTTAAATAGCTTTAAAGGATGGATAAATTCATTACTAAAGTAATACAGCTTTTACCTTTAAAACTGCCAACGTTTTTGCTTTATTGGTAGTTTTATTCTTTCACTAAATTATTTAACTTACCATAATTAAAAATATTCAATGGTTATACGTTTAACTCAGTCCCTTTAATATCATAAATACAAAATCACTTTCAAAATAATTACAATTAAGGAATTTAACTCATAAAAAACAAAGGATACATTATCAAGCTTTTACATCTTGAACTTTGTATCCTTTGTTTTTTAATAATTTTTGTACATATAATATATGTAAGGAAATGACAAAAATGAATAATTTCTAAATAGCACTTATTGTCTCTATCCTTTCTATATCAGTCAACATTTTACTTACAAAATTTTATAAAGCTAAACTTTTAGCATATTGCTTTTTTAATTTATAATATTTTTTGACCTTTTTAGGCATCGTACCATTTTGTAATTCATCTTTAGTGATAATTGGGTAATTTTTAAATATTAGTGAACCTAAATATCCACAAATTGCGCTACTGAGAGCACACATAACTGCGACTATAATCACAGTTAACGCATTATTAAACCCAAACATAACCATAAGTCCAGCTATTGGTGTAGCAGTTCCTGTTGCGTCATTAACTAATCCAAACATAGCTATAATCACACCAGAAATTGCACCACCCATAAAGTTAGTTATGTATACAGGCACCGGGTTTGCAGTTACAATATCTGCTTGAGATAACGGTTCAATAGCTACTGAAATCGTTGTTTTACGATCTCCAAACTTCATCTGCTTAAATAGTACGAAATTCATAAATGAAGATCCAAATACTGCTAATGCACCTATAGCCATTGGTGTACCAGTTAACCCTAGTAATGCAGTCAATGCCATTGAGCTTAATGGTGCAGTCGCAACCACCGTAATAATACCCCCTAAAACAATACCCATTAATATTGGACTTGATGTAGTTGATTCTTTAATAATATTACCGATTTGAAGCAAACTTGCATCAACCAAAGGTTTAGTTGCAATTGCAATTAATCTGGTAATTGGTGCAATAACAATGATTGATGCGATTAAATCGAGTCCGTCTGGTAATTTTTCTTCCATCCACTTCATACCAAAACTAGCGATATAAGCTGCAATGAACCCCGGTAGTAAATCCATGTTGCCACAAGCAACAGCAATTACGAATGCATATACAGGAGACACGCCCATTGCTAATGCGACTAAACCAGCAGCTGCAACACCACCAAGACCGCCAGCAATATCTCCTAAATCTCCTAAAAATGGTATACCAATCAAATCTCCACCTACATACTTATGAAATGCTTCAACTAAAAATGACGCAATTGCGGCATTGGCAAGTGCTCCCATCGCTTTACCACCATTAGGCGCTTTACTTGTGAATAATGTAAACAAACATAAAACAATTCCTAAAAATATAACTCCAATTAGTAAATTCATAATAACACCTTTTCCAGTCGTTTTGTATGCGCTTTCATTCAACAAATATTAGTATAACACAGTTAATTTGTTTCTAAAAACAAATATTAGTTAAATACTTAATAAATATTATAATTTTACATCATTCAGAATATTCTTTTTATTTTTACTTATGTACAATTCTATTTTTTTCATTACGTTCATCAACCATTACAACGTTTGTTGTAGTGTTTTAATTATCTCATTTATTTTACCACGTTGTGCTTCATTCACACGAACAACTACTGTTCGTTCATCTATTTCACTTCTCTTTTTGCTCAAATACCCCATTTTAATCAATTTTTGTAAAGCTTTCGTTAAATAATAAGGTTGTAGTTCTGAATACTTAGCTATTTCTTTTGCTGTAATTTCATTTTCGTTACAACTATAGATATAGTTTAAAATAAATATTTCTTCATAGTTAAGCTTGTGTTGCTTTTTAGTTGTTTTGAAAAAATGTTTACCCTTTTGATAAGTTGTAATTAGTTCGTTCAGTGTTTTAAAATTTTGTTCAATCATAAAACCACTCCTTTTGTTTTTTCATGATGTTAATATGTCAAAGTGATTTTTAACAATATTAATATAATAATTCTATACTATTACTTTGCGCTAATTCAATATGCCCAAGTATAAGAAATATTAAAAAATACTACTATTTTTTTAGTATTTACTTTTCAAATTCAAATTTTAGTTGGATATTCATTCTTTTTATTACTAAAAAAAGAATATGTTCATCGATTGCATTTAACAAATTATGACTTTGTAAAAATCAACTCAACATTTCCTCTTAGCTTTTCCAAATTATTATCAATATAACAATAAAAGAAAACCTAGGCATCCAATTTCAAAATGCATTCTTTATACTAGAATGTCATCAAATGTAGCATACTAATAGAATAAACTCGTGTATTAATACCATTCTTTACAAAAATAAAAGCCGAAACATACTTAAATGTCCCGGCTCTTATCATTTATACAGTGACACTTTAAAAGTGACACTGTTTATTAATATATTTAAATTAGTGAATTATTTTTTTTTACAATCAATTGTATCAAGGAAGCTTAATGCTGCTAAACCTGATAAATCTAAAGCGTGTTTAGCGCCTGCTTTACCATGGCCAGCTTCAAAATGTTTGTAAGCAGCTACACCTAAAACTGAAATTGTTAATAGTGAAGCAATACGAGAAAGTCTTTTACTAGCAAAACTTAATACGAAAAATACTGCACTTAATGCTTCTACTGCACCAGCTAAAGGTACTGCATTTGAAGGTAAATTAAACACCTCTACAAATGTCTCTTTCATTGATTGGTCACCTTTAAGTTTAGGTTTTGCTGCACCATATAATTCTTTAGCTAATTTTAAATTTGTTAAATAACGTAATATCATTACAAAATCTCCTTTTATTTGTTTTCAAAATATTTATCTACAATAGGTTTTACCCGCTCTGCCAACAATTTAATTGTGTTAATCGTATTTTCATGTGGCATTGATCCAACAGGGGTATGCAACATAAAGCGAGTAATACCTAAAGCCTCAATCGTTTCAATTATTTTTTGAGCAACCGTTTCAGGATCACCTACATATAGCGCGCCATTTGGTCCAGCTTCTCGCTCAAAACTATTCTCATCATACATTGGCCATCCACGTTCTTTTGCCAATATATCATGATTTGCCTTAACTGATGGAAAGAACTCTCGTTTTGCCTGTTCATCTGTTTCAGCAATATATCCCCAAGAATGCGTAGCTATTGGTAGTTCATTTACATTATGCCCATAAGACTCAGCAATAGATTTATACATATCTATATTTCTTTTAAATCTTTTTGGATCGCCACCTATTATAGCATAAGTTATCGGTAATCCTAATGCTCCTGCTTTTAAAGAAGATTCAGGTGTACCTCCAGTAGCAATAGTAATCGGTAGTGAACCTCTTTCTGTTCTTGGATAAACGCCTAAATTATGAATTGATGGTCTCATATGACCTTCCCAATTTACAACTTCTTTCTTATTAATTTGCATTAATAGCTCAATCTTTTCATTGAAAAGTTCCTCATAATTTTTCAAATCATAACCAAATAGTGGAAATGATTCAATAAACGATCCTCTACCTACCATAATTTCTGCACGCCCATTTGAAACTGCATCTAATGTGGAAAATCTTTCGTATACACGTACAGGATCGTCAGAAGAGAGTACAGTTACTGCGCTACTAAGTTTAATATGCCTAGTATTCCTTGCTGCAGCTGCTAATACAGTGACTGGATCTGATACAGCATAATCAGGTCTATGGTGTTCTCCTAGACCATAAACATCAAGTCCGTATTGATCTGCTATTTCAATTTCTTCTATTATATTACGAATTCTCTGTGCATTACTTATAGCAGGTTGATAACCATCTTCCATATATATATCACTATTATCAGCGAAAGATGTTAAACCCAATTCAATTTTCATTTATTCACCTCACTATATAAGTATAATTTTTATACTACTATATTAATATCTTCTCTATAAGGTGTCAATATCGTTGCTTGAATATTAAATAAAATATTAATTTACTTAATTTAAATAATGTAAATCATTACACTTTGTAAGAGTAATAATTTATTTTTTAAATATTAAATACCCCTGTTTTTTAGTGTTTCAAATTTTCTGTTATTTTACATCATTGTAATAAAGCGTAGTGCAATGTTACACCAGTAAAATTTAAAAGGCTATAACAACGGCTTTTAAACGCATAAGTTTTATATTTCTTTTATTACATAAACCGATACATTATTAGAACTAAATTACAAAATGATAACAACCCACACAAACGTAAGTTTTTCTGATAAAGTATTGCTTGTCGTTAAAACAGCGAATTAAAAAATTATAAAAATTGTCGTTTAGAGACTGGGATATATTTATTTACAATTCTTAGGAGGATATTTAACAATGAAAAAAATCGCTACAGCTACAATCGCTACTGCAGGAATCGCTACTTTTGGTTTAGCTCAACACGAAGCAGACGCAGCAGAAAACAATAACGGTGGGTATAATCCAAATGACCCTACTTCATATAGCTATTCTTATACAATAGATCAACAAGGTAAGTACAACTACACTTGGCAAGGTAACTGGAACCCAAGTCAAGCAGACCAAGGTCACTCAAACAGTGGTTATAGCTACAATAACAATAGTTCATATGCTACAAGCAACACGAACTCAACTCAATCATATACAGCAAACAACCAAGGTACTGGTGGAAGTGGCGCAGTTTCAAACTCAACTTCAAGCAGCAATGTTAAAGTTAGTACAACTAGTGCACCATCAAGTTCTTCAAACTCAATTTCAAGTACTTCAGGTTCTTCAAACAACTTATACACTGCTGGACAATGTACATACTATGTATACGACAAAGTTGGCGGTAAAATCGGTTCTACTTGGGGTAATGCTAATAACTGGGCTAGCGCAGCAGCAGCTTCAGGTTACACAGTAAACAACAACCCTTCACAAGGTTCAATCTTACAATCTTCAACAGGTGCTATGGGACATGTTGCATACGTTGAAAATGTTAACAGCGACGGTTCAATCAACGTTTCTGAAATGAACTACGGCCAAGGTGCTGGTGTTATAACTTCACGTACTATCTCTGCAAGCGAAGCTTCAGGTTATAATTATATTCACTAATTAGTGATACAAAAAAGACCAAATGCTATTATTAGCGTTTGGTCTTTTTATTATATTAACAATTAAGATAGTAACTACACATACTGATTATTGATAATAATATCCACTTAGAGATTATCTTAACCAATGTCTTACTATATTTATATTTATTACTTCCTCTTTCAAGCTTATCTATTAAGTAAAGGAATAATTTAATCTATGCTATCGTGATAGAAAGTTATTACTTAAGTGATGCACTTAAATGTCATATTGTACTTTTCATAACAACTAAAATCGTTCGCTACATTAATCAATCGATTTTGTCATGTAATATCGCTACAATATACAAAACAAAACCGATTATATAATAGATAACGGAAGTATATTTAACAATTTTTATCTATATTGAAATATTGATGAGTTTCAATGTCTAATAGTAATATCGCTACAATTATTACTATGTATAACAAAGATTCACCTCATTCATAGTTATATATATCCTGTTTATATTTTTTTAAACTTCTACTCTGAAATTTATATAAGAATAATAGTTAAAAGTTCTACCTATAAATATAGCGAAATAGCACTCTAATTAATAATTAACTATGCAGAGTAAAGAAAGAGTAAGTATAAGGTAGCGAGACAGAAATAAAATTTATTTTAAAAATTTCGTCGTTCTATCACAGTAAAAATCACTAATGTCGAAAATTCTAAAAAAAGTTCAATTAAGCTTGATGTTCAGGCTTTTATAATATTTAAGGCTGGACAATTAAATTTGCCCCAGCCTCTCTAGCATTCTGCTATTCAAATATTAAAAATTCTAACCATCTTGTTTTAGAATTTTTGTAAAACCATCATTCTGTAGTTTTTATTTTTTTAATACCAATACCGCTAAAACCATAAAATAGTGCAAAAACTATACATAAATAACATGGAACTGTCCATATAAAGAATTGATCTACAGTCACTCCTAACTGTTGTGTATAATAAATGCCTGACGTTCCCCATGGAATTAATGGAATAATCATAGTACCAGAATCTTCAAGTGTTCTAGATAAATTAGTACGATCTAATCCCATTTTATTATACATTTCCAACAACAATACACCTACCATAATAATTACAACAGAAGCCACTCCTGCTGCAAGAACCATAATAATTCCGCCAAGTACTGTAGCTAGTATTAACTGACCAACAGAATTGATGTTTTTAGAAATTTTATTAAGTATTACATCTAAGCAACCGGCTTTTTCAACAATACCAGCAAAAGCATAACCACAAAAAATAGTAACGACAATTTCAGTCATGCTCATTATACCGCCCTGTTCAATTAAGCCAATCGCTCTATCAGTTAATTCTCCATTACTTGATGACACCATTCCTTTATTGAATCCGTCAAATGTTGCTTTGAATCCATCAACCACGTTAAACCCATTATTGAACACACCAACAATAATGGCACTTAAACTCGAAATAAGCATTGCTGGTACTGTTGATATTTTTATCAATAAACATATGATAATAATGATTAATGGCAACCAAACGAAAATATTAATATTATAAATTTGCGATAGTTCATTAAGTAATGCATTAACATTTGATGTATTCGTATTGCCACCAAATTGTCTTCCAGCAATATACCAAACTATAAGTCCTATAATTGAAGCAGGAACCGTCGTCCAGACCATTGCTCGGATATGTGAAAATATATTCACTTTTGTAACTAATGCAGCTAAATTAGTTGTATCAGACAACGGTGACATTTTATCTCCAAATACTGCTCCTGCAATAATTGCACCTGCAGCCATACCAGCTGGAATATGTAATTGTGTAGCAATAGCCATTAATGCAATACCTGCTGTAGATGCTGATCCCCATGCTGTACCAGTTGCTACAGATGTAATAGCACAAATAATAAACGCTGATACTAAAAATAAATTAGGATTTAAAAATTCTAATCCATAGTAAATTAATGCAGGAACTGTTCCTGAAAACATCCATGTTCCAACGATAATACCTACTGATAAAATAATGAAAATTGCAGGCATCGCTGTTGCTAAACGATACGTTATACCTTCCTCTAAGTCTTGCCATTTTAAACCTACACGTCTTGCTATCAAAGCTGCATATGCAGAAGATAGAATCAACAATGCTTGTATCGGGATTTCAAAAACAACAAAACCTGTAATTACGATTACAATCATTACTAATATGGTTGAGATTGACTCTAAAAATGTTGGTTGTCTTTTCATACGCAATCCCCCTCGTTAATTATTTTAATTAATCAAGTCCTAACTTATCTTTCCCTAATTCGTCTATCGTCAGTCCTTCTTCAAAGAAATCGCGCTCTAAAATAGTTGAAGCAATTACTATGATTGCATCAATATTCGGTGTTGGAACGTCAATCTCACGTCCAAGACTAGACCACAATACGAGGCCATAGGCAATGTCTTCTGTTAAATAACGATTTTTGACATTATTTGGTCCCTTAATTTGTGAAAATACTGGACTTGTATTAAACAATCTATTTAATGGCTCATCTTCATCCTGTCTTTCTAAATAACCACGTTCAATACGTGCTTCCTTTGCCGAAGATAACTCAAATCCTAATTTACGACCTAATGTTAGACGTTCTAATTCAACCGCATGTAGTAACCTAACTGTGTGCTTAGTAATGCCTTCTTCATATAACGCAAATTCATCTGAATAATCGATGCGACCTACATTTAATAATGTTGGACCTGGATGAACTTCAGGGTTACCATTTTCTAAATTAGTTTTCCATAAACTTTCTTCTTTTACAATATATGGATATAGTCTTTCAATTTTATCGAAACAATCACTTAAATAATCTTTATCATAAGTTGAAAAATGTACTTTTCTTACATTCAATGATAAATCTACACGAGCCTCTTCAAAATTCGCTCGAGTACCGTATGTTAGTGTATTGACTTCCGCAAAATGAGGCATAACATCTATGTGCATATCCTCTAAAACATTCATAAATCTTATTGAACCCATAGCTGCTGCAATATTGAAGAAAATCAGTTGATCTTTTTTCACAAAAGGAGCCATAGTATGTGCATAATGTTCAATAAATGATGATGGTATAATTACTTGAATGACTTCTGCATCACTAATTACATATTCCATGTCATCACTAATGTCTGTAAATGCTACAAAGTTTTCTTCGCCTTCATTGTTAAAAGTAAATCCACCTTGTTCCAATGCTTTATCAAATTTATTAATAGATTGATTTCGACAATATAACTTCACTTCATGTCCCTTATTAATCATATCTAATGCTGCTGTTACCGCTCCATTCCCTGAGCCTACGATAGCAATTTTCATAATCAACCTTCTTTCCAAATTTATTATTAAGTACGATATTAAATCATTACTTTGAACTATAGCCTAATAAGAAATTGAATAAACACTGGTTTACAACTTAATTTTATGGCTATAACATTAAGTAAGTATCTATAGTGACATTGCTATATTTTAACAACTAATGTCATATCAAAATAGGTATATTTTAAAAGTTTTTGAATTATTTTAATTCCATACTTAATTACACTTAGATTTGATATAATTATATTAAAGTAAAGGAGATTTGTTACTTATGACAACACATTTAGACGAACAGTTTTCAAACACATATGGGAATCAAGAGCCAGATGCGGATGCTAGATTAATGGCAACACTTATCTATGTATTAAGTTTCTTTACATCTTTAATTGCACCATTAATTATTTGGCTAATTAAACGGGATGAATCACCGTTTGTAGATAGAGCTGGCAAGAATTACTTGAACTTTTTACTTTCTTACTTAATTTGGGTAACGGTTGCTACAATCGCTATATTTATTATTATAGGAATTATTATTCTTCCTATACTTGTACTTTTAAATTTCATTTTCACAATTGTAGCAGCTGTAAAAGCATATAATGGTGAAGATTATTTACCACCCTTATCCATTAGATTCTTCAAATAATTTGAATCACAATTTTGTGACTTTTTACAATGAATGTAACAATAACGTCGAAGTGTATTTTAAATTCATAACAAAAACCTTATAATATCACCGTTTTTGAAATATTACGGCTCGATACGATTTTGTAACCTTACATCTCGTTTATTACAACGAGATGTGAGGTTTTTTTAATTGTTTTACAAAAGCGTAACATTCCACACAAAGCTTGATTCATCTGTTAGAGTATTACTTGTCGTTGAAAGCAAAGCGAAAAATAAATTTAAAGATAAGCATTTAAGCTAAAATATAAACTTTTTAAAATCTCTGGGAGGATTTATTAATTATGAAAAAATTAGTTACAGCTACAACATTAACAGCAGGTATTGGCGCAGCAATCGTAGGATTAGATCACGGAAGCGAAGCTGATGCAGCTGAACAAACACAACAAACAAATGAAACTACACAATCAAATCATTCAAGCGCTAACTTATATACAGCAGGACAATGTACTTGGTATGTATTCGACAAAGTAGGTGGAGGTATTGGTTCTACTTGGGGAAATGCTAATAACTGGGCTTCTGCTGCTTCTTCTGCAGGTTATTCAGTAGATAACAAACCAGAAGCTGGTTCAATCTTACAATCAGGTTCAGGTCCAATGGGTCACGTGGCTTACGTTGAAAGTGTTGGTAGTGACGGCTCTGTTACAGTATCAGAAATGAACTATAATGGTGGGCCTTATTCAGTAAGCGAACGTACAATTTCAGCTGGTGAAGCAAGCTCTTATAACTATATCCACGTAAACTAATCTATAGTTACACAATAATAAATATTGTTATTTACTATAAGTAATTTTAATTCAACTTATTTATAGAAAATACCCTATTGAGTCCGGGACATAAACATATGTCTCGGACTTTTTTTTAAAGAACTACTTTTTTCATTTATGAAAATTAGTAGTTCTTACACATGAGCACTAGCTCAGGTGTTCCTTTTATGAAAATTATCAGTATTCTACAGATTAACTTCAATTAAATGCTTATTAAACTTTTTTAACCTCATCCTCCTTGTCATTCATATATTAATATCCAGATTTGATTTTTCGTCCCCCATTTTTACTATTAATTTCTCTTTATATTAAATTAATAGTAAATCACTATAACTTTTATACAATTGATAACATTGAATTCTTATATATTATTTGAGAAAATAGAATAGTTTAGTGATAAAGGGAGGCACAATTTATGCAGTGGTTTAAAGTTATCTTAGCCGGACTAATTGAAATATTGTGGGTAACAGGACTAAATGCTGCTGATTCTTTACTTAGTTGGACTAGTACAATCATCGTGATTATAATTAGTTTCTTTCTAGTTATTTCCGCTTGTAAATACCTTCCAGTTGGGACAGTTTATGCTGTCTTTGTTGGTATTGGCGCAGTTGGAACTGTAGCAGTAGATATGATCTTTTTGGGTGACCCATTTAACTTTTTAAAAGTCGGCTTAATCATTTTATTAGTTGTTGGTATTATTGGATTAAAATTATCAACAGAGGAGGCTGAAAGCTGATGGCTTGGTTTATATTATTTATCGCAGGACTATTAGAAGTCATCGGCGTCGTTATTTTAAATGAAATTGCACGAACTAAAAAGAAATGGCTAGTCGTACTCTTAGCTGTCGCTTTTGTCTGTAGTTTTAGCACACTTAAAGTAGCAATGGACGATATATCAATGGGAACTGCTTATGCCATTTGGAGTGGAATTGGTACGGGAGGCGGCACTTTAGTTGGTATGCTCATCTATAATGAATCTAGAAGTATAAAGCGCATTTTCTTTATTGGTCTCATTATCTTATCCATTGTTGGATTAAAATTAATAAACTAAATTTTAAAAACTATAAAACGTTTTCATATTTTTCTATATAATCATTACTTTTATTTGTTTGACTCAATGAAATTTACTATACTTTGATATAAAGGAAGTGATTATACATGGTAAAAGTTTATATAGCAGGTCCAATTCCAGAGGTAGGACTCAACTTATTAAAAGATCAAGGTTTTGAAGTTGATATGTATGAGGGCAAAGGCATTATTGATAAAGAAACACTAAAAGAAGGTATAAAAGATGCCGATGCATTAATTAGCCTACTTTCCACAAATGTAGATAAAGATGTGATTGATGCAGCAAGTAATTTAAAAATAATTGCGAATTATGGTGCAGGTTTTAATAATATAGATGGCGATTATGCACGTCAACTCAATATAGATGTAACTAATACACCTAAAGCATCAACTAACTCAACAGCCGAATTAACATTTGGCCTTGTACTCTCAGCTGCAAGACGTATTGTAGAAGGAGATAAATTATGCCGTACAACTGGTTTTGATGGATGGGCGCCATTATTTTTCCGTGGTAGAGAAGTTTCCGGTAAGACTATTGGTATAATTGGTCTTGGAGAAATAGGTTGTGCAGTGGCAAAACGTGCCAAAGCATTTGATATGAATGTACTTTACACAGGTCCTAATCAAAAAGTTGATAGAGAACGAGAAATAGGCGCAAAATATGTAGATTTAGAAACATTATTAAAAAATGCAGATTTTGTAACAATAAATGCTGCATATAATCCAAACATGCATCATCAGATTGACACTGAGCAATTCGAAATGATGAAACCAACAAGTTACCTTATCAATGCATCAAGAGGGCCTATCGTCCATGAACAAGCCTTAGTACAAGCTTTAAAAGATAAAGAAATTGAAGGCGCAGCATTAGACGTTTTTGAATTCGAACCAGAGATCAATGATGAACTTAAAAAATTGGACAATGTTGTACTAACACCACATATTGGTAATGCAACATTTGAATCTCGAGATATGATGTCTAAGATTGTTGCAAATGATACAGTTAGTAAATTGACTAATAATGAACCTAAATACGTAGTTAATTAAAGTTTTATATCCTTATTCTATTAATTATTAACAACAAATAAAGAACCTAGAAACACGTTTTACAATTTAAACGTATTTCTAGGTTTTATTATTTAATACAATATTTTATTTACTTTTTGATTTGTATAAAAATTTTGTTTCTCTAGATACCAATTGATTTGGTGTTAACTTAGCAATTTTATTTCTTAAAGCAATCAATATTCTACTACTTAGTTGTGCTACTTTACCTATTTTTCTAGACTTTTTGATTACTTTCTTTGTATGTTTAACGCGTAACTTATCATATCTTTGAAGTGCTTCTTCAAATGGATACGCCTCCAAACAATTTGCAAGTACAATGGCATCTTCCATAGCTTGTCCTGCACCTTGTCCCATGTTTGGGGTAGTTGCATGCGCTGCATCACCTAAGAGTATTACGCGTTGATATACGAATGCTTTCAATGGTTGTAAATCATACATATCGTGTAATAAGATTTCCGTTTCACTTTGTTTGTCTAAAATCTGCCTAACTTCATTGGGAAAATGATTAAATCTAGCTTGTAAGTGAGGTTTACCATAAGATTTCAACGTAGCGTCTTTTGCTTTAGCATTAATTGAAATAAACCAATATGCTTTATTATCCAATAGCGGGACAATTCCCACTCTTCCTTTAGATGACCAATATTCTTTGGCAACGTTGTCTGGTTTAATATTTACATCCTCTACTAAGCCTCTAAATACTGTATAGCCTTGATACAATGTTTTGCTATTAGTCACTACTGTATTACGAACATGGGAGTGTATACCATCTGCACCAATACATAAATCAAATGCTTCTGATTGTTGTTCTGAGAAATGCAATTCAACTTTCAAGGCACCACTATCCACGTGTGTTACTTTATGATTTGTAAATATGATAGAGTCTGGTACATACGATTTAATAACATCTAATAACCCTTGTCTTGTCATAGTTAAATTCACAGTATTCTTTTTAAGTTTTGCTTTATTTAACACGTTTCCTTTGTCGTCCAATACTTCCATTATATCTATAATTTGCCCAATATTTTTAATACCTTTAGCTAAATCATGTTTGCCTAATTTATCAATGACATTGCCGCCGATACCTATACCTGCTCCAACTTCAGCTATTTCACTATTTTTCTCAAACACCTTTATTTCATGTCCTTGCTCCTTTAATAAAGCTGCTGCGGTTAAACCACCAATGCCTGCTCCAACTATAGCTATTTTCATTTTCAAACCACTCCATATTTCCCTAGTCTTCTCTATTGTTATTGTTTATAAATAGTAATCTTTTTTTACATGATCTTTTTTTATACCTAAATCATTATAGTAACGTTGCATAAAGGTTGCGATGTTTTCATCCCATTCAATATCACTAGCATATTGATGTTCTCCTGGGGATTCTGGATTCCAACGCATTTGATATAACGAAAGTTGCTTATTTTCAAAATAATTATTTCTTACAAATTTAGCACCACCCATAATTGCCTTTTCAGGTGAGGTCCACTTCTGTTTCTTTGCAAAACTACTACCAGTATGAACAGCATCTTCATCAAATGCGCCTATGCCATAAAAGTTATAGTAGTGCTCTCCATCATCTTTAATACCTTTAGCTAAATCTGACTGGCCATTACCCGTTTCTACAAGCGCATGACTCACTAAATATAGCACGTTCACTTCATATTTATCTTGTGCTTTTAAAAACGCCTTACCTTTATTTTTAAAAATGCCCTTATCTTTTAAAATATTGTTTAATTCCTTTTCAGACATTGGCACTTTTTCAGAAATATCCATATGGTTCAAATTATCTTTCTCATTATTAACATTCATTGCTTGCTTTACATCATTTTTTGAAGCTACAACAAATTGACCATCCTTTTCAGTCATATTTAATGTACCTGCTCCAACTTGCTTATCAACCGCTTCATCAAAAGTGTGGGTCTTACGATTATCAAATAAATCTGTTTCATTAATAACCAATAAAACAACAAATATTAATACAATTAGCCCCACCAAAATCAATGGTAATTTACGCTTTAGATTTTCATTCATTATGTGAAATAACCCCTTATCCTACACTTATTTTGTTAATGTAACATAAGCAAATACAATAGCAATTAAAACGATTATAAAGGAAACATTAATTACTATTCTCATACCTTTTCGATCTCTAAATAATGTGTTAAATATAGTTAAACTAATGACTAGAGATAACACAAACATCGTCATCGCCATTAAAATATTAAAAGTTAATAAAAATACAATTCCAATCACTAGAAATATATTAGACATTATAGCTGAGATTTTTATCATTTTCGGATTGATACGTCTTCCACTCCTTGCCTTATATAATAAGTTAAATAAAACACTAATAATAGAAATTGTATCACATTTAATCATCTTTCAATATGTCATTTTAAAAACAGTAACAGTAAGTTGATCAAAAGAAAATCAAATTTCATGATTAATTTTTGTACATTTCTAACTGTTTATTTACTTTTTAAGTAACTAAATATGTATCAATTGATGTCGATTAATCCTACCTATGAACATAGTAGAGGCTAGGACAATAATAACTATCCTAGCCTCGCCTATTTTTTAAATTTTATAATTGCAAACTTTCTATTCTCTAGACATACCTCTTAGCATATTCAGCATGTAGGTTAAACTACGATTCATTTCATCATCTTTCAATATACCCATTAAACCCGTAATAGATGTCTTTTGATTAGGATTTGCTTTATTAGCAACACTCAAACCTTTATTTACTTTATTAAGCATTGTCGATAAGTCATTTACATCTAAGTCACCAAGTAAGAACACAAGTGAAGCCATATTTGAAATTAACCCTGTATACTGTTCTTTGTTGAGTTCAACTGCAAACTTGTTAGCAATGACGCCTCTGCTTTTCACTGCACCGGATAATGCATCTAATAATTTAGCATCATCTAATGTACTGATAATATTAATTGCTTTTAAGATACTATCTTTATTGGCAACAATTGCATCTGTAACTTCCGCCAAACTATCTTTTTTCAGTTCTTCTTCGGACTTTTGCATACGTTTAATATTAGTTATTCTTTCAGCCATTATTTATCCACCTGACTTCCTGGGAATGTATAATCCTCACGTTTCCATTTGTCTTGAACTCGAACACTATATTGTGGTTGACGTTGTTTATTAACACGGAAGTTCGTAGGATTCAGTGGTGATTTACCCCTACGCGTTTTAACTTCCATACGACAACTTGTGCGTTTGTATGATGGCGTATCTGTATCTTTATCAACATCACTATTAGTTAATAAGTTGATTGCACCTTTATCACCATGAACCATTGCATTATTATTTAAAGGAATATAAATTTCTTTACCCTTTACTCTATCTGTTACGTGAGCAATTAATTCTGCTTCGCCAGTTTCAGAAATCAATTTAATTTCTGCGCCTTCATGAATATCTCTTTCTTTAGCAAGTTCAGGAGATATTTCTACGAATGCATGTGGCATTTTATATTCCAAACCTGGTACTTTATAAGTCATATTACCTTCATGGAAATGTTCTAATAAACGTCCGTTATTAACATGTAAGTCATACTCTTCGTTCACTTTAAAGAAGTTATCAAATGTTAATGGATAGAAATTAGCCTTACCATCTTCAAAATTAAATCCATTAAGATATAAGGTTGGTTCATCTGTACCATCTTCAGCAACTGGCCATTGTAAACTATTATATCCTTCAAGTCTGTGGTAACTTACACCTGAATAAAGCGGTGTAACTCTAGCAATTTCATCCATTATTTCGCTTGGATGTGTGTAGCCCCAATCATATCCTAATGATTTGGCTACTGCTTGGATAATTTCCCAGTCAGGTTTAGAATCGCCTTTAGTATCTAAAGCTTGATATAAACGTTGGATACGACGCTCTGTATTTGTAAATGTTCCAGTTTTTTCAAGTGAAGGACTTGCTGGTAATACAACATCTGCAAACGTTGCTGTAAATGTAAAGAATTCATCTTGTACTACTAAGAATCCAACTTTCTCTAATGCTGCTTGTACATAGTTGATATTAGAATCGACAATCCCTGTATCTTCACCATATAGATATAAGGAATCGATTTCACCTTCGTGTATACCTTCCATCATTTGATGATTATCTTTACCAACTTTGCTTGGTAATGCTTCGCCATATTCACGTTCGAATTTAGCTCTAATTTCGCCGTCTACAACTTTTTGATAGCCTGGGAATTGATCAGGCATACTACCCATATCACTACATCCTTGAACATTATTATGCCCTCTTAAAGGATAAGCCCCTGTGCCTGGTTTTCTATAGTTACCTGTTGCTAACAATAAATTAGAAATTGCAGTTGACGTATCACTACCTATATCTTGTTGTGTAACACCCATAGCCCATGCAATAGATACTGACTTAGCGTCTACTAATTGTTGTGCAAAATCGATTAATTCTTCTTTAGAAATACCTGTAGTTTCTTCTGCAAATTCCATAGTATATGGTGCTAATGAATTATAATAATCCTCAAAATGGTTTACCCATTCATCAATAAATGACTTATCATGCAATTCATTATCAATAATATATTTTGTTACAGCGGATAACCACACTAAATCTGTACCTGGTTTTGGTTGATAGAAATTGTCGGCACGCTCTGCCATTTCATGTTTACGTATATCAAAAACATTTAAAGTATTGTTATATAATTTATGTCCTCGTTTAATACGAGATGCAATTACTGGATGTGCTTCTGCTGTATTTGTACCTATCAATACAACCATATCTGCAATCTCAAGATCGTCTATTGAGCCTGAGTCACCGCCATGTCCTACAGTTCTAAATAAACCTTTAGTCGCTGGCGCTTGACAATAACGTGAACAATTATCTACATTATTTGTACCAATAACTTGTCTAGCGAGTTTTTGCATGAGATAAGATTCTTCATTTGTAGCTTTAGAAGAAGAAATAAATGCTAAACCATCAGAGCCGTGCGATGCTTTCACCTTGTTAAAATTATCCGCAACAACTTTCAATGCTTCTTCCCATTCAACCTCTTCAAACTGCCCATTTTTACGTACTAAAGGCTTCGTTAAACGTTCATCTGAATCAACATAATCCCAACCAAATTTTCCTTTAACACAAGAAGAAATTTTATTTGCTGGTGATTCGTGTTGTGGCTGAACCTTTAACACTTCTCTATCTTTTGTCCACACATCGAAAGAACAACCTACACCACAGTATGTACACACTGTCTTAGTTTTTTCGATACGTTCTTCGCGCATAGCCGCTTCTGAGTCTGAAACAGCAAACAATGGACCATAACCTGGCTCTGCTTTTTTAGTTAAATCAATCATCGCTGCAAGTGAACCTGGCTCTAAATCTGTCATGTAACCTGCGTTACCTTCCATATTCACTTCCATCATTGCATTACATGGACATACCGTTGCACATTGTCCACAGCCTACACATGATGAATCATTTATCGTTGTATCATTGTCCCAGATTACTCGTGGCTGTTGACGTTCCCAATCAATTGTAAGTGTTTCGTTAACTTGAACGTCTTGGCAAACTTCAACGCAACGACCACACAAAATACATTGATTTGGATCATAACGGTAGAATGGACCGTAATCTTTTTCATAAGGTTTTTCCTTATATTCATAAGTTTGATGTTCTAATCCCCATTGATCCATTGTATTGTGAATTTCACAATCACCATTGTTATAATCACACACTGTACAATAAAGCATATGCTTTTCTAAAATTCTATCAAGTGCTTCTTTTTGACTTGTTTGTACTTTGTCGTTTTGCGTATTAACAATCATTGGTCTGTCTATCGTCGTGCTACATGCTCGTTGCATTTTACCATCAATTTCCACAGTACATGTATCACAAGTTTGGATAGGACCTAACGATTCGTTATAGCATATCGACGGAACAAAAGTATCTTGTGATTTAATAAACTGAAGTAAATTTGTTCCGGGTTCCACAAGATAGTCTTTACCGTCTAAAGAGACAATTAAATGTTCTTGCATAATCTTCACCCCTATTATTTATTCTACCCATGTAAAAACTTCATAAGATGTTGGTCAACATTCCACCTAAAAAGCCCCACACTTTTTTAAGATAATGTTACTTACATTGTATATGTATTTACATTAAATGTTAAGGTATTCTATTATATTTCACTGTTTTTTATTTTTTATTTAGTATATAGCGCAAAATAAAACGTATAGAACATTAAACTATTACCATTACAATAGCCAAAATAAAAAAGCTATATATTTACATATAGTGCAAACATATAGCTTTATAAATTATATACCTAGATTATCTTTAATTGTTGATTCTATTTCACTTAATGAACTTTCACTTGGAATGAAGTAATAAAGTCCATCATCTTGTATGCCACCTTGACCTTCTAATTGATGTCTATTGACAGTGTCATTAGCATCTTTATAATTACTTCTAACTTTATTTAATTGTCCAACTGTTAGATCTGTCTTAACGTTGTCCTCAATGTGATTCATCAATGAATTAAAGTGTGTAACTGAACTTACACTTGTTAACTTGTTCGCAAGACCTTGTATAACTAATTGTTGACGTTCTTGACGTCCAAAGTCTCCGCCTGCGCCATCTTCTTTACGACTTCTAATAAATGCCATTGCTTCTTTGCCATCCATTTTTGTGTTTTCACCTTGGTTAAACTGGTAGCCATCATAAGAAAATGTAGCGTTACTTGTTACTGAGATACCGCCAACCGTATCTATCATATCTTTCATACCATCCATATCTATCGTTGCGTAATGATCGATTGGGACATTCAATAATTTTTCAACTGATTTTACTGCCATATCTGGACCGCCATAAGCATAGGCATGATTAATTTTTTCAGTAGTTCCTTTACCTACTATATCAGCTTGTGTGTCTCTAGGGATACTTACAATTTCAGTTGTTTTCTTTTGTGGGTTTATCGATAGTACCATCACCGTATCACTACGTTGTCCGCCTCCAGCTGCATCCCTTTTAGCATCTGAATCTACACCGAATAATGCTATAGTAAATGGATCACCATCATCTAAATTCACATTTTTATCTCTTAATGATGATTTATCTCTATCTAATGGGTTGTGTATTGACCCACCTACAGAAAATATTTTGAAACCTAGGTAAATCACTGCTAGTAAAGCAAATAAAACTAATATCCCAAAAAACCATAAAAATATTTTAGCAGGTAAGCCCATTTTCCTATTCTTCTCAGAACGATTCACTCTTATCATACTCCATTTCCGTATTCAATTTTCTATTCTATTTAATAATACATTATATAGTATTACATTTAAGATGACATAGTTCTTAAGACCTATTATTTATTGAATAAAATATTTATATAGTAAATTAGTTTTATTTCTTATATCCATTACCTGAATTCAAAATTGCTAATACTTTTTCATGGCATGCTGGATTGCTAATTATAAATGGACCGGCTTTAGCAAAATCTAACGCTGTATTGTCCAATGTTGTCATTTTCAAACCAAGTTCACTTGCAAATAAAAATTGCGCTGCAATATCCCATGGTTTAGGATTTGTATTTATATGAGCGCCAAATTGTCCTTTAATAACACGAATTGAATCTAGCCCACACGAACCAATACAACGATAGCCAAATGATGCCTCCTGTAAATCATGAATAGTTTCATCATTAATCACTAATGAATTAAATGAAATAATCGCCTCTTGTAAATCTATAAGTTCTGGTTTTACAAGTCGCTCTCCATTTACATGAGCACCGTGTCCTTTAATTGCTTTATATAGTTTTCTATGTGGATAATCGTAGATATAAGACAAAGCAGGCTCTCCATCAACAAAATAGCCTAAGATAATACAATAATCCTCTTGTTGTTTAACTAAATTTGTCGTACCGTCTATAGGATCCATTATCCATACGTGCCCTTGTTTGGCATTGATATTAATATTAGATTTTTCTTCAGCAAATAATTGGTGGTCTGGAAAGTTTTCAGCTAAAAATTGTTCAAAGTTTTGTTGAATTGATTTATCAACATTTGTCACTAAATCAAATCTATTCTGTTTCGTGCTCGTTACCATTTCTTGTATAAGGCTAGGAATAATCTCGTCCAAAGTTTCTAACCAAGTTATTACTGACTCATCTATGTAATTTAATTGTGTTTTTTCCATGTGTAGTACACCTCTTTTAAATAGTATGTTAACAAAATAATCGCTATGTATAATTTGTTATATTCTATCATAGAATTATCAAAGAAATATATGATAGAAACTAACTTTGAAAACTCCTATATTTAAATATAAGGCTTTTAAAGTCCATCTATAACATAAATAAAACCGACTAGCGATGCTAGTCGGTTAAATAGAAAGGAAAGTAAGTAATAAATATTGAAGATGTTTGATTAGTAACTCGTACGAATAGATGCTAACAAAACTATTATGTAATAGCCTACCCCTTTGTCATCTAATCGCTATCCCCTTGTTACTAAATTCATATTAACATAATCCGTTTGAAAATGTAAGCGTTTTCTTTAATTTTTTAAAAATTTATTTTCTAAATGTCGTCATTGTCACTTTTATGCTATAATAAATGTAATATGTAATCATTCGGGAGGTGACTTTCTAATGAATAAACGCGAAAGACAAAATAAACTTGTTCTAGCCATTCAAGAGAATAAACAAATTACAGCATCAGAGTTAGCTTCAAATTTAAATGTGTCAAAGCGTACTATTTTAAGAGATATTCAAGATTTAGAAGATCAAGGTGTTAAAATACTAGCAAAACATGGCAAACTTGGTGGTTATCAACTGCAAGAAACGCCAAATAGTTATGAAATTGAGCTGACTGAGAATCAATTATCCGCTTTATTCTTGGTACTCAATGAAAGTCAATCATATACAACGCTTCCATACAGAGAAGAAATTAATGCTATTATTAAAAAATGTCTCAACTTACCCTATACTAAAATGAGACGATCGCTAAAAAAACTAGATCGTTATATTAAATTTGACAAACAACAACACACAAACTTACCACCCATCTTTTCTGATGTACTCATTTATAGTACCGAAAGAAACGTAATGGCGATGGAATTTTACAACAACAATCAAGTTGTAACAGAAAATGTAATTTTTATTGGCCTTTTATGTGATGAAGGATTATGGAAAGCAATTATCTTTGAAATTGGACTCGGTAAAACAAATGAAATTCCGATTATTGATATTCATGATATTTCGTATTCATTTGAAAAAACAATTAAGACACAAGATATAAATATAAACAACTATCAGCAATTTTTAAATCCAACTGAGTCCTAATGTGCCAGTTGGATTTTTCATTATTTTCTGTTTTGTTCCAAGTTCAATTTACCATTAAGTAAATTGAACTTGAAACTAAGCTAATATAACAACCTCTACTACATTCCACTAAATAATATCCATTTATTTTAAATATTTATCTACGCTTTAAAATCTATCTAATATTAAAATCATAAATTACGAAAGGATGTCTTTTTATGTATCACCTAGAATTACACAACTTAGAACAACGTATAATGAAATTATTAAATTTAATCGAATTATACAAATATGGCATTATGACCAATCATAGAGACAAATTAAAATTTCAGCAAGACTTACATATATACATAGAACACGACTATAACGACTTTATTCAAAATAATTTACAACACAATTCACTTTTTCATTATAACTATTTCAACTTTCTATCCAATCAAATAGAAAATCCAATGGATGAGTTCACAATTGGCAATACGCTTAAACATATTGAAATTAACCAAGGACAATTACTCAAAATACTAAAATCACTCTCCTTTATTTTGTAATAAAATTTCATTTTAAGGTTTTATTGAAAATGAAATTGTAATAGTTTTTCATGTATTGTACAATGAAAACGATTACAGTAATTAAGGAGTGATAACTGATGCATGGCTTTTCCATTTATCTCGGCCACCCCATCGATAAGTCGTATATACGACGCATGGTCGATCTAGGGTACAAAACGATTTTTACTTCAGTTCAAATACCTGAAGATAATGATGACACTAAATATCGCCATTTGGGAGAACTTTTAGATTTTTTATCAAACGACCAGCTGAACTATATGATTGATATTAATCCTTCATTGCTGGATCATCATTTTTATGAATTTTTAAAACAATATGACTCTGCGCAATTTATTATTCGAATTGATCATAGTACTTCCATTGACATTGTTAATGAAATTATAAGTAATGATTTTCAATGTTGTTTAAACGCTAGTATTATTTCAGATCATTTACTCCAACATTTATATCAACACTTAAATCATTTTAATTATTTATGTTATTGCCATAACTATTATCCTCGGCCTGACACAGGGTTAGAAACGCAATTTGTTAAATCACAAAACGACTTGATTTTAGCGTATAATCCTCAGGCTAATATTTATGGATTTATTGCAGGAACTACACTTCGCGGGCCACTTTTCAAAGGCTTACCAACAATAGAAACTACAAGATATTTGCATACAATTGAGAGCGCCCAATTGCTTCAAGACTTAAATACACAACATATTATGATTGGTGATCCGTATTTAAACTGTCATCGTGCGCAACAACTTATTTCATTTTTAAAGCAGAGACATTTTAACTTATCAATAACATTACTTGATACACAGGCGGAAGAGATTTTACTAAAACCTCACACAGTTCGTCCTGACAATCCCGGTAATTTAATCAGATCTCAAGAAGCACGCCATTACTGTAAAGCTGACATACAGCCATCATTAATAACCGAAAGGACACTCGGAGCAATAACTTTAGACAATAAACATAACGGACGTTATCAAGGTGAATTACAAATCATTAAGAAAGTATTACCACCTCATAAAAATATCAATGTTGTAGCGCAAATTGATACCGACGACATACCCATCATCAACTGTATGCGACCTAATGATTCATTTGAATTCACTATAAATGCTAAGGAGTAGAAATCATGAATAAATCAATAACCGAATCAAGAAATGAAGCAACCATGCATTTAGATGAAATGACTATTCAACAAGCTTTAGAAACAATGAATGCAGAAGACCAAAAGGTACCAGAGCAAATAAAAGTCATCTTGCCTGAATTAACAAAAGTAATTGAAATTACCACACAACAGTTTAAACAAGGTGGCCGTATTATCTATATGGGAGCAGGTACAAGTGGTCGGTTAGGCGTACTTGATGCCGCCGAATGCGTACCGACATTTAATACGAATAAAAATGAGATCATTGGTTTAATCGCTGGTGGACAACGCGCGATGACTGTTGCAGTTGAAGGTGCAGAAGATGATGAAAACCTCGCACAGGAAGATTTAAAACACATCCATCTTTCTGAAAAAGATGTTGTTATTGGTATTGCTGCAAGCGGTAGTACCCCTTACGTCAAAGGAGGACTAAAATTCGCAAACAAAGTTGGTGCATCTACCGTAGCAATTTCTTGTAATGTAGACACTCGAATTAGCAAATTAGCCCAATACCCTATTGAAGTTAATGTTGGACCAGAAGTATTAACTGGTTCTACTAGACTAAAATCAGGAACTGCACAAAAATTAATATTGAATATGATATCTACTATCACAATGGTTGGTGTTGGTAAAGTGTACGACAACCTTATGGTTGATGTTAAAGCAACAAATCAAAAATTAATTGATCGCTCTATTCGTATAATTCAAGATATTTGCGATACCACATACGAGCAATCTCAAATATTATATGAAGACGCAGACCGAAATTTAAAAGTTGCTGTTGTCATGCACCTATGCGATATATCCAAATCGAAAGCTTCAAAACGTTTACAACAAAACGACAATATTATCAAACAAGCCATTAAAGACTAATTATTTTTAAATACAACTGTCACTTATTTACACATTTCATAAATCTTTAATGACAAAAAAGGAGGTCATTTTATGACAAAAGAGCAAATACTTGCCGAAAATATCATAGACGCTGTAGGCGGACTTGATAATATGGATAACGTTATTAATTGTATGACTCGAGTTAGAATAAAAGTACTCACTGAAGATAAGGTTGACTATGAGAAACTGAAAGCAATTAAAGGCGTGATGGGTGTCGTAAAAGACGATCGCGTACAGGTTGTTGTCGGACCAGGAACGGTGAATAAAGTTGCTACTCATATGTCCGACTTAAGTGGTGTACGTTTAGGTGAAACTATCCCCCATAACACTAAAAATTACCGTGCAGATGCTGAAGCGAAAGCTAAAGAAAATAAAACTTCGTTCCAAAGTAAACAGCAACGTGGTAAATTTAATAAATTACTAAAAACAATTGCTAATATCTTTATACCACTTATCCCTGCATTTATTGGGGCAGGTTTAATTGGTGGTATAGCAGCTGTCTTAAGTAACCTTTTAGCAGCTGGTCAGATTTCTGGCGAGTGGGTAACACAACTCGTCACAGTTTTTAATGTTATTAAAGATGGTATGCTAGCATATTTGGCAATCTTTACTGGTATCAATGCAGCTAAAGAATTTGGCGCTACACCAGGTTTAGGTGGTGTTATTGGTGGTACAACATTATTAACGGGTTTAACTGATGAAAATATGATTACCAACATTTTCACAGGCGAACCGTTACAAGCTGGTCAAGGTGGTATAATTGGCGTAATTTTTGCAGTATGGCTCCTTAGTATCGTTGAGAAACGATTACATAAAATTGTTCCAAATGCCATAGATATTATCGTTACGCCAACAATTACTCTGTTTATTATAGGACTTCTAACAATCTTTATTTTTATGCCTTTAGCTGGCTTCGTTTCAGATGGACTTGTCTCAGTTATCAATGTAATTATCGATATTGGTGGCGTCTTTAGTGGATTTATTATTGGCGCCTTTTTCCTACCATTAGTTATGTTAGGCTTGCATCATATGTTCACACCTATTCACATTGAGATGATCAATCAAACTGGTGCAACTTATTTATTACCAATTGCCGCTATGGCTGGTGCTGGACAGGTCGGAGCTGCTTTAGCATTATGGGTAAGATGTAATAAAAACACAACGCTAAGGGATACACTTAAAGGTGCTCTACCGGTTGGTTTTTTAGGAATTGGTGAGCCCCTTATATACGGTGTTACCTTACCTTTAGGTAAACCATTTATAACGGCTTGTATTGGCGGTGGTATCGGTGGCGCTGTCATTGGAGGCATTGGCCATATTGGAGCAACCGCGATTGGTCCAAGTGGCATATCATTATTACCATTGATTTCTGACCACATGTACTTAGGCTATATAGCCGGATTACTCGCAGCATATGCCGGTGGTTTCTTATTCACTTATTTCTTTGGCACTACAAAGGCTATGCGAGAAACTGATACTCTAGGTGATTAACTATGTCCAACATATTATATAAAATTGATCGACAATACTCAGAATTAACTAAAAGTGAGAAAAAAATTGCTGATTATATCTTAAATACACCACACAAGATTATCAATATGTCAGTTCAAGATTTATCTAATGAAATAGATACAAGTACCGCTTCTATTGTTAGATTCAGTAAAAAAATGACTGAAAAAGGGTTTCAAGAACTTAAAATAGCTATATCTCGATATTTACCCGAAGAAACATTAAACAACAATCATCTGGAATTAATGAATAATGAATCTGTAGATGTATTGAAGTCTAAAATGTTATCACGTGTTACCAACACGATGAGCTTCGTTTCGAACCATATTGAGAATGAAAATATAGATATGATATGCGCAAAGATGCAAAGTGCTCGCACAATTTTTCTATTTGGTTACGGTGCTTCACTTGTTATTGTTACAGACCTATTTCAAAAGTTATCTAGAATTGGATTAAATGTAAGACTTTTGCAAGAAACACATTTGTTCATGTCTACACTTGCTACACATGATGAACGTGATTGTATTATATTTGTGACAAACCAAGGTAGCCACAGTGAATTGCAGTCCATGGCAAAAGTAGCAACAGATTATCAAATTCCTATAATAACTATTTCAAGTTCGAACGATAATCCTATTGCAAAAATATCAGATTATACATTGATATATGGTCAAACAGATGAAAACGAATTACGTATGGCTGCAACAACATCTTTATTTGCTCAATTATTCACAGTCGATATTTTATATTACCGTTACATCGCGTTAAATTATGACAAATCATTAGACGCTATTACTCAATCTAAAATGGCTTTAGATAATTATCGAAAACATTTATCAAATATACATTTCAAACATTAACATAAATCCAACCTAGCAATTGTTTCTTTACGTTGAGTAGGTTGGATTTATCTTTTTATAATTGTTATATGAATCAAAAATTTTAGTTCATATAATTTTTAACCACTAAATAAAGAAAGAAGCGAGAGATAACCAATGTTTATGTGATTTATCAAACTCACTTCTTTCTTATTTATCATTATTTATAATTTTCTCACTGATTTTAGACTAATTTCATTTGATTCAATTAGTTTTGTTCATTTTTGAAGAAATCAAAGATATTGTTCGCATTATCTGTGTTATTAATATTTCCTCTAAAATGCTCACTACCAGGTCCGTATGCATATGTGTTTACATCTTCGCCAGTATGACCATATGTTGTCCAGCCAGTGTGAGATTTGTCATTAATTGGTTTTTGTACTGCATCTTGTACTTTTTGCATTTGTTCTTTATATTCATCCGATTCTTTATCTAATTTATTAAGTTTTGTTGCTTCATCTTTAACTTTATCAATTTGTGATTGCTCAACTTCAAAACCATAGCCGTCTTGAATTACTTTTTGTGGGTCTTTGCCTTCAGTAATTTCTTTTGTCATATGCATACCTGAGTGTTTCATAGAATGAATTGCTTCTGGATTCCACATATAATCTTTGCCTTTAGCAATAGACAAACCACCAGTTGAATGGTCTGCTGTTGCAACGACTAATGTATCAGGATTTGATTTTGCATAATTTGTAGCAAATTCAAAGGTTTTTTCGAAACCATTCATTTCAGACATTACGCCTGTTATATCATTTGGATGACCAGCTTTATCTATAGATGCACCTTCTACCATTAAGAAGAAACCTTTATCATTTTCTTGTAATTTATTTACTGCTGTATCTGCCATATCTAGAAGTTTAGGATTTTTATCTGGTGCGTCAATTTGCAATGGCATATCATTATCAGCAAACAGCCCTAAGATTTTTTTGTTCGTAGATTGTTTCATATCTGTTTTATTATCGACAACATCATAGCCGTCTTTTTTAAACTTATCTACTAAATTACTATTTTCTTTACCAAAATATTCTGCGCCGCCACCGAGTAAGACATCTACTTTATGCTCACCATTAATTTTATCGTTATAGAATTGTTTAGCAATTTCATCTTTTTTGTCACGGCTATCAACATGTGCTGCGTATGCTGCTGGCGTTGCATCAGTTAATTCTGCAGTAGAAACTAATCCAGTCGACTTGCCATTCTCTTTTGCTTGCTCTAACACAGTTTTTACTTTTTTCTTATTATTATCTAAGCCAATTGCACCATTATAAGTTTTATGACCAGAACTAAACGCTGTTGCACCAGCCGCAGAATCAGTTACATTTTCTTTTGGGTCACTTGGATTTGTACGTTGATTACCTACTAGATATTTATCAAAAGCAGTTTTTTCCATTTCTTTTGTTTCTGGGTTATCAGCAAAATAACGATAAGCAGAATTGTATGAAGGACCCATACCATCCCCAACCAAAAATATTACATTCTTTGGATTTTTTGTATTACCCATATATGAAACATCATTTTCTTTTGACGCATGTCCTTCAGCCAAGGCATAGGTTGACTGCGCACTCCCCAACACAGAACCCATAACGATTGCACTTGCCACAGAAACAGTTGCTAATTTGTTAAAAATTTTCATAAAGTAATAACTCCTTTAAATATGTATTATCGACCTACACTTTAAGTGTAGTGCACAAATTTTGAGTAATTATTTTAATGCAGTAAATTTTATGTAAATTTAAAATAAAGTTATGTATACAGTGCGCTAAAAAATTTCATACTGCTAACAATTAAAAATGACAGATGGACAAAAAACCCTATCTTTGCTAAGCAACTTCATTGTATCAATCCTTTCTCAACTAGGAGACTAAACGGCTATAAATAAACAAAGGGGCGAGACAGAAATCTAATTTATTTAAAAGATTTCATCGTCCCACCCCATTAAGATGACTATATTTGATAAAAATAGAAGATTTACCTGAGCTAACGCTCATGCATAAGTCCCACTAGCTCTCAAAAGTAGAACACCTGAGTAAGTTCTCATGTGTAAGAACCACTAGCCTAATAAATTAAGCAGTGGTTCTTTAAAGCGGTGATTCTTTAGATCAGTGGGACTTTACACTTTAAAGTTGTTGATCTTTACTTAATTTATGGTAGCCCTTCAAGAAGAAGAACATTGTCATAAACAATAGGAACGCTATACCAATAATTACTGAAATCACAGTTTCCTTATTAAATAACATGCCGATTAATACCATAATAAAGAATGCCATTGTAATGTAGTTTGTAAATGCGCCACCTGGCATTTTAAATGGGTGACCTTCCACTTCTTCAGGATGATTTTTTCTAAATCTTAAATGACTAATTAAAATCATGAACCATGGCACCATACCTGGTAAAATTGAAGCACTATAAACATATACGAATACACTGTCCGCGCCTTTGATAAATAACGGTAAAATTACATTCAGTAAAGCACCAATTAAAATACCTGTTGCAATTGCAAGTACAGTCCACATAGGAACACCATTTTTCATAACTTTGCCAAAGAATTTAGGTAACATTCCTTTTTGAGATAAATTTAATGACATACGGCTAGCACTAAATATACCCGAGTTACAACCTGACATCGCTGCAGTAAGTACAACAAAGTTGATTAATCCTGCTGCAAAAGTGATACCTACTTTAGCAAACGTAGCTACAAATGGACTACCAATATTTCCTAATTCATTCCAAGGATAAACTGTAACAATTACAAAAATTGCACCAATATAGAAAATCAATATACGCCAGATAACACCGTTAACCGCGCTCTTGATATTTTTTTGTGGATCTTTTGTTTCACCGGCAGTAATACCAATTAATTCAACACCTTGGTATGAACCGATAACAATTGAAAGTGCAAAGAAGAAGCCAATCCAACCATTAGGCATAAACCCGCCATGAGCCCATAAATTTGAGAGACCAATTGCTTCTCCACCATTTCCTAGACCAAAGAAGATAAGACCAAAACCTGCAACTATCATCAAAATAATTGTAACTACTTTAATCATTGCAAACCAAAACTCAAATTCACCAAACGCTTTAACAGATACAAGGTTTGCACCGGCTAATAACGCTACAACAATAACGCCCGGTATCCATTGTGGTAAATCAGGGAACCAATAGTTCATATATTCTCCGACTGCAATAACTTCACTCATACCTACAACTACCCATTGGAAAACGTTACTCCAAGCCGTTAGATAACCTGCTACTGGATGTATGTAATCACTTGCAAAGTTAGCAAAAGAACCAGAAGTTGGATGTAAATAAACCATTTCTCCCATTGCTCTCATTACTAAGAATAAAAATATACCTGCAATTAAATACGCAAATATAACAGAAGGACCTGTCCATTTTATAGTGCTTGTAGCTCCCATAAATAGTCCTACACCAATCGTTCCACCAAGTGCAATCATACGCATTTGACGTGCACCTAGCCCCCTCTGTAATTCATTATTATCTTTCATCATTCAAACCCCATCTCTTTCAAATATAAGTGGTACTAAATTCACTTATTATGTCGCTATTATACTATAAATTCAAAAAATTAAAACAATTATTTTCGGATTATGTAAGGGCTTACATACCTGTTTGTCAATTGTATGCGATTTTACATTGAAAAGTAAAGCTTTGTTAAAAAAATTATTCTTCTTGAAATCAACTATAAAAACAGAACTAAAAATTTAAGTCAAATAAATTCATGTAGAATTTGTGAAGAAGTTCACAAAAAATTCTTGACATAGTATACTTATAAATAATTGTAGAAAGTGAGGATAAAAATGAGCGAAAAAAACATTAAATGGGATAAAGTATTTTATGGAAAAGCTTGGATTGACCATGTAGTTGATACCATCAAAACTAAAGACATTTTACAAAGTTTTTATTTTAAACGTTATTTACTTCGAGCCATAATGGCTGGTTTTATTCTAGGTGTCATTACAGTCTTCGTTTTGCTTATTAAAGCATCGCTAGACACTCATCTACCTTCTGGTGTTATTAATATAATTGCATCTATAGCATTTAGTTTTGCTCTAGTACTTATCTTATTTACCAATTCAGAATTACTGACGAGTAATTTTATGTATTTTACAGTGGGTTTATATTATCATGTCATCAGCCCTACCAGAGTTTTTAAAATTTTTACACTATGCTTTATTGGTAATGCATTGGGTGGATTTTTATTTTTCTTATTATTACGTCATTCTGATGTGATGACCACTGACATGATAATACAATTAGAGCATACAATTGAACATAAAACTTTAACTGCTAGTTTTATTGCAATATTGATTAAGGGTATTTTTGCTAATTTCTTCATCAATATTTCTTTAGTCATAGCGATGCAAATAGACGATGTTTTAGCTAAAATGTTCGTCATGATGTTTGGTGTGTCTATATTTGCATTTATGGGTTATGAGCACGTGATTTATAACTCTGTATTATTTGGTGGTGGTTTAGTCTATCAAAGTAATGAATTAGCACTTATACCTGTTATCATCAATTTATTAGGTGCAGGTATCGGCAATTACATCGGAGGAGGATTAATTATAGGCTTGTTCTATGCTTATTTAAACGATCATCACCAATACCAACGTAATATATCTAGATAACTGCTAATACAATAATTCATCTGTTTTATATGGTATAATTTTCAGTAGATTTTATTACAAAGGAGTTATATATGAATAAACACTTAATGAAACGTACGCTTACGATTTCCATTATATTTGGTGTGTTATTTTTCTTTTTAAATTATTTTAGTGAATCTAATAGTTCAGTTCTTCCTTTAATATTAAAAAGTGTAATGGTTATCTTTGTTTTTGGTATTTTATATTATACTTTGTTTTCTATTGTAAATTCTCCAGAACGAAAATATAAATTTGGTATAACTATTCCGATTGCATTATTAATCGCGATTATCATAAGTGCTCTATTTTCAGCAATAAAAGTCGGGATTATTATTGGATTAATCTTAGGTGTTATTGCCGGCTACGTTTGGGAATTTCTAGCAAAAAATCAAAACGGTGGTGACAAATAATGAGTGTAATTTTAGGAATCGTTGTAATTATTTTATTAATTGTAAGCTTAATTCCAAATTTGAAAGCCTATAAAAAAACAAAAGAAGCCGGAGAAAAAAACCCCCGGTTTGCTATCATGATAGGTATAGATGCTATACTGCTTGTTCTTGTATGTGTAACATTAATATTTCAACTTTTATAAAACAGATGACGCTTGTCTCATAAAGCGTCATCTGTTTTAGTATATATAATCAAAACCTATCTTGTAGTACTAAATAATATAAAGCTATAGCACCTAATAAATAAACCATCGTACCGACTATAAATGAACGAAATTGTATATTAAAAGGAATCTTTTTATTAAATACAGGTCCTAAAACTAAATTACCTATAGCTAAGATGATAGGACCACCTAAGAAAAATATTAATAAATAACTATTCATAAAACTAACTCCTATCAGCTTCAAAACATAATGCTATGATTTCATCCGCAGACAAATCTTTCCCTGTATATGCAATATGACTAAAGTCTTGTAATTCCGTCATATCATTCGTATTGACAATAACATCAAGACCAGCAGTAACAGCTGCTGTTGCACCATTTACTGAGTCCTCAATCGCTAGGCAATTTGCTGGGTTATAATTTAATCTTTGAACAGCAGTGAGGTATGGATCCGGGTTAGGCTTAATTGACTCTACATCTTCACGTCCTACAATAACATCTATATACTCGCTCAATCCTAAATTGTCAAACGTTGGCTGAATATCTTCACGATAACTACTTGTGGCAACTGCCATAGGGATATGACGTTTTTTACAATATTCCATAAGCTGATGCATTGCATCAACAATTGGCAAAGAAACACTCGTTTCATTATGTTCTAAATAAACCTTTTCCTTATCGTTCGGACCGAGTTGTGTTTCCAAATAATTATGTAATTCCGTTGCAGCGCCTCCAATAGATTGACGATAAAAGTCTAATGAGATTTCTTGTAAATTGTGCTGAATTAAGTGCTTATTAATAATTTCAAACAGATGTTTTTCTGTATCTATAATCGTGCCATCAAAATCAAATACAACTGCCTTGTACATAATTACGCCTCCTATTTAATATGGGGTCACATTCATTTAATGATAGCTTATCATATTTCAGGTTTGAATTAACTAATTATAACCATTTTTATAACACAAGTGAATAATATTAAAAATGGCCCAATCCATAGCATTACTATGAATCGAACCAGTAAGTTACTTTAATTATTTAATTGTCTATTTGAGTGAACACAGTTCATAAATTAGCCTAGTCTCTTCTTATTTTTTATCGTTTATTCCAATATTTAGCTAATATTGGTCCAGTAATATTGTGAATCAGACTAAACACAGCTCCTGGAACTGCAGCTAATGGACTAAAATGAACGGTGGCTAATGATACAGCCAGCCCTGAATTTTGCATACCAACCTCTATAGAAACAGCTTTTTTATCAGCTCTTTCCAAATGGAATATTTTAGCCAAAGTATATCCAAGCGTGTAACCTACAATATTGTGTAAGATAACAACAGCAAAAATCAATAAGCCTGTTTCAAGTATTTGTGATTTACTTCCCCCTACTACTGACGCTAAGATAAGCGAAATTGCAACAACTGAAACAATTGGTAAAGCTGTCGCTGATTTAGCAGCAAAGTTTTTAAATAATTTTTGTAATATAAAACCAATGATGATTGGAATTAAGATTACTTGGACAACTGACCAAAACATGCTCATAAATGATACTTCTAACCATTGATTAGCAAATAAATATATTAAGGCTGGTGTTAAAATCGGCGCTAATAGTGTGGACACGCTTGTAATTGCAACTGATAAAGCGACATTTGCATTAGCAAGATAGCTCATTACATTACTTGATGTTCCGCCAGGACAACATCCCACTAAAATGACACCTATAGCTACTTCTGGTGGCAGATTAAATAATTTAGCAATTAAAAAAGCTGTTAATGGCATAATTGTATATTGTAATATAACGCCAATTATCACTGAACGCGGTGCTTGAAATACAATTTTAAAATCTTTAGGGTCTATCGTTAACCCCATCCCTAGCATTACAATACCTAATAAATAAGGAACCCACCCACTTAATGTTGCTAATTGGGCAGGAAAAATAAAACCTATAATTGCAGCAACTAACATCCATAATAAGAATGTGTTGGTTGCAAATCTACTTACCTTTGATAACATCTATAAACACTTCCCTTTATGTATTAACAAAGAAAAATGTATCATACTTTATACTCTCAAACAACTTAATTTTCTAAATATTCTAAAAATAATATCTGTAATCAATTACTATGTAAAAATTTTAACTTCGTTCTTAAGACCTAGTGATTCTAATAAAAAAGAGTGGTACAATCTAATAGAAATAATAACTTGTGGAAATTTAAGTGTAATTGAATATTATGATTAATAGAGATAAAACACTTTCTATAGATATTGGGGGTATCATATGTTTTTAGATAGAACTGAAACTTTTGTGTTAAATATTGGAGGATTAAATAATCGTGCCACAAGAAAAAATTTAACCAAACTATGTAAGCAAATACAATTTTGTAATTCATTTAAATTTACGATTTTCAAACAAAATAATTTGTATGCTTTAGAGATTAATTTACCAAAGCAGCAATTACCATATATGATTAGTTTCCTTAGTTTTCATAACTATTCTATTTATCAAATACTACAAGGTACAGATACTAATGACCTTTTAGATTTAGATCATTTATTATTATCTTCCAGACGTTTTGAATTAGTTGTAGATGGACTTCGTGATGCATTTATTAAAGACAAGGTCATCGATATTTTAAATTTAATAAATCAAACCGAATATATTACATATACTTTCAATCGTAATAAGATAAACGTATCTACGTCACCCTCAGTTTTTGCAAAACTCATATATATGGTTGCTACGCATAACATCGATATACTTGGTGCTGTATATCAGCCTCGTTGGATGAATAAAGCTAGAATTTCATAATATAAATAAACTGCTTATATAAATTACTAATTTAAAATAAATATCAAAAAAGAGGAACCAAGACATTTATGTTTTGGTTCCTCTTAATCTATAGGCAATAGTTGCCTATATTGAAATTATTAACTAGTTCCTATACAAGTACTCAGCCTTGAATAATTCATCATCTATTGCTTATATATAATTATTTTACATCTTCATTATTCACTAGATTTTCAAATGCTTCTCTTACTTGAGGCACAGACATACCTACAACCACTTGAACATTTTTACCACTTTTTACTAATCCATGCGCCATTTGATTATGTGTAAAATACGCACTATCTTCGACCTTCTCAACATCGTTTACCGTAAGTCTTAGGCGTGTTGTGCAGTTTGTTACATCTTTGATATTTTCCTTGCCACCTAAACCTTCTAAATAATAAATCGCCTTATCTTCATACTCATTTCCTGATGATCCTGCGCTATTATCTTCGTTCTTTTTACCTTTATAATCATTTTTGTTATATAATTTCATATCTTTTTCATCTTTTTTACGACCAGGGAGTGGTATATCAAATTTAAGAATTAAAAATCTAAATAAGAAATAATAAATCGCAGTAAATCCTAACCCTATGATGATTTGTATCACATAAGTTAACCAATGATTTTGTGCTAACGGTATCCAGTTTGTTGCAAAGAAGTCTAATAGTCCTCCTCCAAAGTTACCTACTAAACCAAATCCATACATCATTGTATCCATTGTTGCAGCTAATAATGCATGCAATACAAATAAATATGGCGCTATAAATAGGAATGTAAATTCTAACGGTTCGGTAATACCAACTACAACAGCAGTTAATGTTGCTGGAATAAGTAATGCTGCAATTTTCTTTTTATTTTCTTTAGGCGTTGTTGAATACATAGCCAAAGCAATACCTATAGCTCCAAATACTTTACCATTACCTTGCAACATAAATCCATATGGGAACTGTTCCTTTAACGGTTCGGTACTTTTAGCAAATTCATTAACGTGTTCAAACCATTCTGCCTTTAAGCCATGATTGACTACAACAGGACCAACTTCAATTGGTGCATATATAAAATGGTGTAATCCTGTTGGAATTAGCACTCGTTCTAAGAAGTGATACAACCAAACACCTATATAACCTGATCCAATAATAAAACCTTGTAATGAAGTAATACCACCTTGCACAGTCGGCCAAATAACACATGTAAGTAATGCTATTGGTAACATAACAAAGAATGATATCGTCACCACAAATGTTAGACCTTGGAAAACGCCTAACATCTCTGGTAACCGTTTACTGTAGTATCGATTATGTATCCAAGTTATGATACTTGAAATGATAATTCCACCAAGTATATTCGTATCTAACGTTTCAATCCCAGCAATCGCTTTAAGTCCTGTTACATTTTCAACGCCTTTTTCCAAATTCGCTCCAAATGTATGCGGCCATTGTGTAAGTATTGCATTTATAAAAGTATTGAACATAAGGTAGCCCATCAATGCTGCTAAAGCTGCATGTCCAGGCGCTTTTTTAGCTAAAGATAGTGGCAAACCGACCACAAACACAACTTCCATATGATTAAAAATTGTCCAACCACCAGCTTCGATTACTGACCAAATCTTAAACCAAGTTGTACCATCAGCAGCAATGCTTCCCATAATCGATGGATTTTTAAATAGAGTGGCAAATCCTAAAACAATACCAAAAAATGCAAACATTAATACAGGTACAATCATCGCACTCCCAAATCGTTTAATTGCATTCATAGCCGTATAACCTCCTATTTCTATACATAAGCATTTGTCTACACATCATTCATAATAAATCTATAAATATAATTCATTGAGTATGTGTTGTATGTGATTAATTTAATATTAAAGGAAACGCTTACATACAGACAATAGTTTGACGCCATTCGGAACAATTTTGTATAATCAGATTATATTTTCAAAATATGAAAATATTTTCATGAAGTGTGAGGTGACAAATTTGTTTTTAGACGAACGTGTTAATACTAATTTTAATAAATTAAATGAAAATGACTTACATATTGCACATTTTATTAATACACATATCCTACAATGTAAAACGATGAAAATACAAGAATTAGCAGAACATACCCACGCCTCTAACGCCACCATTCATCGTTTCACTCGTAAGTTAGGCTTTGATGGTTATAGTGATTTTAAATCTTATTTAAAATTTGAAACTGAACAATCACATCAATTACCTTCAGATTCAATAGAAGGTTTTAAACAAGAAATCGAAAATACTTTCACTTATTTAGAAAGAATCGATTATGACCTTATTACAGATAAAATTTACCAAGCAGAAACCGTTTATTTATATGGAACTGGACTAGCCCAAATGAATGTGGCTCAAGAAGCACAGCGTATATTACTAACGATACATAAAAGTATTATCGTACTTCATGACGTACACGAATTTAAAATGGTATTGAATAAAACAACACCAAAAGATATCTTTTTTATCATTTCTCTTTCTGGTGAATCAGAGCAGTTAACAGATATCAGCAATTTATTACAGTTGCGTCAAAAATATTTTTTCTCTGTAACCACTTTAAAAGATAATACCCTTGCTCAAAAAGCAAATTATAATATCTATGTATCTAGTAATACATTTTACTTAGCTGATGGCATAGATTATTCAAGTTTTATTAGTTACCATATTTTCTTCGAAACCTTATTACGAAAATATAATGAACGTAAAGTAATAGGCGAACTGTATTAAAATACAATGCCCAGCTATTGTCTTATTCGCCACGTTCAAATAACCGTATTGAAGTTTGAATAATTATGTTAAATTTGTTAATTACAGCAAAAGCTCCCTCTAAAGATTGTCATATTTAGTGATTACTTTAAAGGGAGCATTATTTATTTTAAGTGCTGATTGAGCAAACCATATAAAGAATTTACTTTGATACAGGTCTGAATTTTATTCAAACTTAAATAATATTACCAGGATTGGAATAATCCAATAAAATCATATCACACCGTGTGATTTCTATATCAGCGAACTATTTTATAAATTTGCTTCAAACTCTTCAAGCGCTAATTGTAGTTTGTCAAATAACATTTCAAACCCATGTGCCGTTGAATCATGATATTCTTTCTTCTTCTGTTTATATTCTAAAGATGTTAATCTTCTTTCTCTCGGTACAAAAGCAATATAATTGAAAATCATTTGCGTAATGCCTGGTTCTCTTTCGAATATTTCAACTTCTATCGTATCTTCTGAATCACTTAATTCTGGCATACCAATTGTCATGACGATATATTCATAAGGTGTTAATGAAGCAAATCTACCTTGTACTATATTCTCCTTACCTTTACGAACATCAACAATTTTGTATTTACCATTTTGTTCAGCAGCTACTTCAATAGTTTTATTTGTTCTTTCAGTTGTCATAAACCATTGTTTAAGAAAACGTTGGTCTGTCCAAGCTTGGTATAATAATTCAGGTTCTACTTTAAATAACCTTTCAAGACGAATTTCAACATTCTCATTTTCTACATTGTATTTACCCACGATCGATTGTTCACCTACTTTCACTCTTATTACTATTCTAACGCATTACACTATACTTCTAAACAATTATCAAATAAATATAGTGATGTTCTTTAATATTTATAAAGCTTTAACAACCTCATTTTATCGCTATTAGTCAGTAAACGTCAAAACTTTCATTTTCATTGAATATTATACTAAATAAACTTCACATTTATCTTAGCATATTCTGTTAACATACTGCTTATTTAAAATAGCGAATGAGCCCAGGACATTCATACATCCCGAACTCAAATTTAATCTAGATTATAGTCTATTGGTATTAAATAACACAATGAATATCAACAATTTTCAAATGTTATCTAATCATGTTTATTAACATATAACTCCACTACTCTATTTAGAGCTTAAAAATCATTGCCCAACTTGATGTTGCAATGTATCTTAATTACTTTTTATCTAATCTAGGTAATCTAAAGAAAATTGCTACAAGTCCACAAACGCCTAGTATCATTGGATAAATTGCGTAAGGCACCAATTCAAATGGAGATATAGACGCCACACCTGCAGCAGCAATCAATTGAGGACTATATGGCAGCATTCCTTGGAAACAACTCGCAAACATATCTAAAATACTAGCTGATTTACGCGGATCCACATCATATTCCTCTGAAATATCTTTTGCTAATGGTCCTGCCATTAATATAGAAATAGTATTATTTGCTGTCGATATATCTGCAACACTGACTAAGCCAGCAATACCTAATTCTGCACCACGTTTAGATTTCACTTTACTGCGTACAAAATTTAATAGCCAAGTAATACCACCATTATGTTGAATCAATGCTACTAAACCACCAATGAGCAATGCAATAATCGCTATATCTTCCATACCGATAATACCTTTGGATATAGAACTTAATAAACCTGTCCAACTAAATGAACCGTAGATTAATCCGATAATTGCAGAAAGTACAATGCCACCGATTAATACGATAACTACATTTACACCTATTAATGCTAAAATAAGCACAAATAAGTATGGAATTACTTTAATAAGATCATAATCATAACTTTTATTTGCATCTATATGTGCACCATTTGTTAAAAACCAAAGAACAATAATAGTAAATATCGCGCCAGGCAAAACAATCTTTATGTTCACCTTAAATTTATCACTCATTTTCGTTTTCTGAGTACGTACTGCAGCTATCGTAGTATCAGAAATCATTGATAAGTTATCACCAAACATAGCTCCACCAACAACAGTAGCCATTGTGATAGCTGCCGAAACATCTGTAGCTTGACTTAAACCAAAACCAACTGGTGCTATAGCAGCTACCGTCCCTACAGACGTCCCCATTGATAAAGATACAAACATACATATTATAAATAGTCCGACGATAATTAAATTTTCTGGTATTAATGATAACCCTAAGTTAACCGTCGACTGCACGCCACCCATATCTTCAGTCGTTTGAGAAAAGGCGCCTGCTAATAAGAAAATTAACATCATTAAAATAATATTGGAATGTCCTGCACCTTTTGTAAAAACTTCAACTTTTTTATGAAATGATTCTTTTCTATTTAACGCTAATCCAACAATAGAAGCTACTAATATAGCTACATTCAGTGGCATCGTAGTAAAGTCGCCTGTACTAATACCCACACCTAAGAACATACCAACAAATACGATTAAAGGTATCAAGGCCCATGCGTTACCTTTTTTTGTCTCCTCCATACATAACCAACTTTCCTAAATATTAAAACAGAACCCAACCTTCTGTTATTTGTAAGTCCTAAAAATAAAAAAACTCTTTCTAAATTAAGAAGAAAGAGTAAACTTGATTCATTCTTATCTTCTAGCATGAATTATGCTACTGGATTTGGCACACGCATCATCATGTTGCCGAAGTATCATCGGGCCAGTCCCTACACTTCTCTTGATAAGGTATTATTTTATTTTATTACAGTACAGTATTAATTGTAATTCGTCAAATATGGAATTGGACAGAAAACAATTTAACAAACGATTTCATTATCTAATTCCTTCAACATCTATTATTTCAATAGAGCTTATGTTATTTATTTAATCGCTTTATATTTACTTCATAGGACGTTCGATAGTAAATTTATTACCTAAAGAAGCATAATCATTACCAGCTAAACGAGCTACAGCACTAAGTGCGTCAACGTCTATTTTACTATCTTCAAAATAAACTGATTCATCAATATGAAACATAACTACTTCACCTATAATTAAATCAGATCCTTCTTGAGAGTCACCTAACGGAATAATTCTATCTAACTTACATTCCATTCGAATTTTAGCTTGTTCGATACCAGGTACTGCAACTAATTCAGAGTCAACACAATTAAGACTTGTTCTTTCTAATTCATTTTGGTTACGTGTCAAAGGGGCTGCTGTATGGTTGATTTGCTCGACTGTAGCTTCATCTGTAATATGTACTACAAATGATTCCGTTTCCTCAATATTTAAAGAAGTGTCTTTTCGCTTCCCTTCAGAACGTCCTGTAGAAATCATAATCATTGGAGGTGCACTATTAACAACATTAAAAAAGCTAAACGGCGCTGCATTTAAATGCCCATCTTTATCTTGAGAAGTAACAAATGCGATGGGTCTAGGTATCACACTACCACTTAATAATTTATAATTTTGTTTTTTGGTTAAAGCATCTGCTTTAAATTTTTTCATAAATGATTACCTTACCTTTCAAAAATAAGGAGGTAGGATATCAATGTATCCCTCCCTCCTTATGCTTAGTATCACCGAGACATTGAAACACTATAGTTAAATTAAATTACTGTCTCGTTACTCCATCAATTCTAATCTAATTGAGTACCACCTGTCACGCCATAAACTTGACCTGTAGTATAGCTTGATTCCTCAGCTGCTAAATGTACATACACACCCGAAAGTTCAACCGGTTGCCCTGCTCTACCTAACACTTCTTTTTGGCCAAAAGTCGGAATTTTAGATTGGGGCTGTCCACCAGAAATTTGGAGTGGTGACCAGAATGGTCCTGGTGCTACACAATTTACACGGATTCCCTTGCTACCTAATTCTTCAGATAAGCTCTTGGTAAGTGAAATGATAGCTGCTTTGGAAGCGGCATAATCATGTAAGGTCGGGCTTGGATTATAACCTTGTACAGATGAAGTCAGTGTAATCGTTGCGCCAGGTTCTAAATAATCAATTGCTTTTTGAACTGACCAAAAAATAGGATAAACATTTGTTTCGAATGTCTCAGTAAATGATTCAGTATCAAAGCCTTTAAGGTTGTTTCTATATTGCTGGTGTCCTGCTACAATCGTTACATTATCTAATCCACCAAGTTTGTTATAAGCTGTTTCAACTAAATCATAGTTAAATTGTTCATCGCGTATATCGCCTGGGATTAATACAGCTTTACGTCCTGCTGCTTCAATCACTTGTTGTACTTCTTCAGCGTCCACTTGCTCAGCAGGTAAGTAATTAATCGCCACATCTGCTCCTTCTTTAGCATACGCTATGGCAGCAGCTCTACCGATAGCAGAATCTCCACCAGTAACTAACATTTTATAATCTTTTAAACGCCCATAACCGATATAAGTTGTTTCACCACAATCAGGCTTAGGGTCTAATTTATCTTGTAAACCTGGAACGTCTTGTTCTTGTTTCGGGAAATCTTCACTTGAGAATTTTGTTCTAGGATCTTGTCCTGGCATATGCAAACACTCCTTATTATAAAGAATATGCTTATGCATTACCCTGATTTTTAAAGTTTTAATACATCATTCAAAGATTCTATTTAGATTGCTCGTTTAAAAGTTTTTGTACAAAACTTAAAAAATACTCAGGTACTTGTTCTAATATACGTTCATCTGGATCATATTTAGGATGATGCAGATCATATTCACTATTAGAACCAATAAACACAAATACACTTGGATATTTATTTGAGAAACCAGAAAAATCTTCTCCAATGGTTAATGGTTGATCCATAATACTCACATTATAACCAACCTCTTTAGCAATCTCTATTGCGTCTTCTGTTAATTTTTCATCGTTAACAACCGCACCTGGTAAACGATGATATAACGTTTCAATTTCAACACCAAATGCTTCTGAAAGGCCACTTCCAATTGCACGTAAGCGTTCTTCGATATAATTACGTTTCTCTTCGTCAAAACTTCTCACTGTACCTTGAACATAGGCTTCATCTGCAATCACATTCCATGTATTACCACTAGACACTTCACCAATAGTAACGACTCCATTATCAAATGCTGATAAGTTTCTACTAACAATAGACTGCACGCTATTAATTAATTGTCCTAATACAATAACTGGATCTTTACCTTGTTCTGGTTTGGCAGCATGTGCTCCTACACCTTTAATTTTAAATTCAAATCGATCTACAGAAGAAGTAATAACTCCTGATTTCACTGCAAATTCACCAATGTCTAATGTAGGGTAATTATGATAACCTAATACCGCTTTAGCGCCTTCTATCGCACCTGTATCAGTAATATGATACGCTCCATAACCTAGTTCTTCTGCAGGTTGGAATATAATGCGTACGCGCCCAGTTAATTGCGATTCAATTTCTTTCAATTTTGTCGCTACTGCAAGTATGCTTGCCATATGAATATCATGTCCACAAGCGTGCATCATACCTTCATTAGTGGATGTAAATTCATGTACAACTTGCTCTTTAATAGGCAGAGCATCTATGTCTGTTCGAACTGCTACAAAATGTTCACCCTGGCCAACCTCTGCTACTAAGCCAGTTTCTAATGGTAGGTCTAAAATTGTAATTTCATATGATTCTAAAATTCTTCTTAATCTTTTTGTTGTCTCATATTCTGCATCTGATAATTCTGGATACTGGTGAAAAGTTCTTCTCCAATTTATGTAATCTTCATATTGTGGCATTATATGTCACACCCTTTCTTATTTTTTAAGCGCAAAATGAGGTAGTAACAAATTGTTACAATCACTACACCCGCAGCCAAATTATTCGTTATTAATATAATCGCCATTGTTAGTATTACTATACAACCATTAAAAATGGGTGCTTTTTTAACAAATGATACAGTTCTTCTATCAAATGTATTTAAAGATATTGTTATTAATACGGTCGCTAATACCGCCATAGGTATCTGACCAATAATACTTCCAAATACAAATAAACTAAAAAGTAGAAAGCTGCCAGTAATCAAAGTTGAAACTCTCGATGTTGCTCCCATACTTAAATTAAATTTTGATTGTCCCACTAATGCGCTACCACCATATCCACCGAACAATCCTACAATAAAGTTTGCAATACCTTGACCAATTGACTCTTTGTTTTTGTCACTAGGCGTATCCGTCACAACATCCATCATTCGAGCAGTTAAGGTTGTTTGTACAACAGCAACAATAGCCATTGTTAATCCATAAATAAAAATAATAAATGTATTTTCTAAATCATACATCATTTTAGGTAAACTAATATTTGGCAAATGTACATGTATAGAGGCTAAATTATGAACATATTGTATATCTGGTTTAATTAACCAAGCAGCAAAGGTTAAGACAATAATTGAAACTAAAGGTGCAGGTATGAATTTTATGTATCTTTGCGCCAACCAAATAATTAAAAATGAAATTAACACAAGAACATAAGTAGTATTAGAAATTTGAAATATATTATCAAGCTGAGATGTGAATAGTAGTACTCCAAGTGCATTCATAAATCCTATGACAACGCCTGTAGGAATATAATCTAATAGTTTATTTGTATGACAGTAACCAAATATAATTTGGATTAATCCCATAAAAATTGTAGCTAAAATCACTGCTTGTATGCCATGACTAGCCATAAGTGGTGCTACAACTAAAGAGACACCACTACTTGGCGCTGAAACCATTAAATTTCTATTGCCTGTGAAACTAATGACAATCATCATAAATCCAGTACTCAACATACCTATTATTGGGCTCACGCCTGCAATAAAAGAAAATGCGATAGCACCTGGCAAAAGTGCGAGCGCTATTAATACACCAGATAGTGCATTCGGAATGATATTACCTTGCCATTGTTTGATATAATCAGTTCGTGTCACGCCGAATGTCACCTCCATATGTTCCTCTTGTCACATGGTATCATAATTGTCGAAATATTTTATCAATTCTGTTTATCAAAATATAAAAATATCAACACCTGATCACTTGCTCATGTGTAAGAACCACTAACTCAATAAATTGAGAAATGGACTTGGTCCACCTGATCACTTGCTCATGTGTAAGAA